>DASYJT010000175.1:0-7434 GCA_035996165.1 Acidimicrobiia bacterium | reverse complement strand
CGACGGCGAAGTCGACTCGGTCACCAAGATCGTCGGCATCTACGACAAGGGCAAGGCCGCGGTCGTGCGCCTCGAATCCGATTCGACCTACGTCGACTCCGGAAAGCCGGCGTGGACAACCCGGTTCGCGGCGTTCATCCGCGGTGAGGGCGGCTTCGGTGAGAGCCGCGGCCCGGAGATCGCCGACCCGCCCAAGATGCCCGACCGCAAGGCCGATCACGAGGTGGCGTACGCGACGCGCCCCGACCAGGCGCTGCTCTACCGGCTGTCGGGCGACCGCAACCCGTTGCACTCCGACCCCGAGCTCGCGAAGTTCGCGGGTTTCGACCGGCCGATCCTGCACGGGCTCTGCACGTACGGCGTCACCGGGCGCGCGCTGCTGCACGAGCTGTGCGGCTCCGATGTCGCCAAGTTCGCCAGCATGGACGCGCGCTTCTCGAAGCCCGTGTACCCGGGCGACACGCTGACCGTGAAGATGTGGGACGAGGGCGCCGGCGCGTCGATCTTCCAGACCGTGAACCAAGAAGGCGTCGTCGTGATCGACGGAGGTCGATTCCAACTGGCGTGACGCCGGGTCGTGCTAGCGATCGGCGAACAGTGCGACGGCGGCGGCTCCCACGAGGGGGCCGTCGTCGCGTAGCGCCCCGGGCACCACGCGCGTGCCGCGCGAGAAGTCGAGGCGACAGGTTGCGTCGATCTCCGCCTGCGCGGCCCGGAAGAAGTCGTCGCCGTAGCCCAGTGCGACCGAACCGCTGACGACGGCGAGCTGGAGGTCGAGCAGGTTGGCGACCGACGCGATCGCGCGGCCGACGAGCCGGCCCGTGCGCGTACGAACGGCGGGCGGCGCGTCCGCGGGCGGCCCGCCGGTGATGCGCTGGATCGCGGTGCCCGATGCTTCCGCTTCGACACAACCCCGCGCGCCGCACCCGCAGACCGCGCCGTCGGGTTCGACGATGATGTGGCCGATGTGTCCGGCGTTGCCGTCGGCGCCGTCGAGGAGCCGGCCGTCGACGACGATCCCGCCCCCGACTCCCGTCGACACGACCATCGCGATGTAGTCGCGCACTCCGGCCGCCGCGCCGATCCAGCCCTCACCCCGGGCGAGCGCCTTGGCGTCGTTGTCGACGAACACGCGGAGCGCGCAGTGCTCGGCGAGTCGCGCCTGCAACGGGAAGTCGCGCCACGCCGGAATGTTCAACGGCGAGACGGCCGCGCCCCGGCCCGTCATCGGTCCGCCGCAGCCGACGCCGATCGCCTCCGCCCCGTCGACCGCGGCACCCAGCTCCGCGATGGTCGCGGTGAGCGTGTCGAACAGCTCGTCGGGGTTGGTGGTACGCGGCGTCGGTACCGTGCGCCGATCGCGGATCCGGCCGTCGGCCGTCACGATCCCGACCGCCAACTTGGTGCCGCCGATGTCGACGGCGACGACGGTCCTGCTCACCCCGCGGCGCGCGCCGGTTCGTCGGGCCGGGCTTCGACGCGGAGGGCAACCACGCAGATGTCGTCGGGCGACGGATGCGGGACGAACGGATCGTCGACGAGCTTGTCGCACAGCGTGCCGAGCGGGTCTCCGGCGTGCTGTCGCACCCGTTGTTCGAGCCAGTCGAGCCCGTCGTCGAGGATCCGGTCCCGGCGTTCGATGAGCCCGTCGGTGTAACCGACCATCAACGCGCCCGGCTCGAGGCGGGTGGTCGACGTGCGGTACTCGCGGGCCATGGTGCCGAGCGGAGCGCCGTTTACGTCGTCGAGGAACCGGGTAGTGCCGTCAGGCGCCACCAGCAGGGGGGGAGGATGGCCGGCGCGCGACCACGACATGAACCCGGATTCCGGGTCGTAGCGAGCGACGAACGCTGTGACCATGGCGTCGTCGTCCTGATTACGGATGAGGCGATGCAATCGCAGCAAGATGCTGGCGGGATCGGAGTCTTCGAACGCGTAGGCACGCAGCGCGTTGCGTACCCTGCCCATGAGACTGGCGGCCTCCACGCCATGACCCGCGACGTCGCCGACCACGACGACGATCCCGCCGTCGTTCGTCTCGAACGCGTCGTACCAGTCGCCGCCGACGTCGACGTCGACCTCCGCAGGCCGGTACGCGGCGGCAACCTGAACTCCGGCGATCGCCGGCAGCCGGTCAGGGATGATCGTGGTCTGGAGGAGGCCGACGATGCGGTGCTCGGCTTCGAAGCGCTGCTGGCTCTCCTGCCAGAGCCGGGCGTGTTCCAGCGCCGACGCCCCTCTGCGTCCGAGGTCGACCGCGAGCTCGACGTCGGCCGGGCCGAGCCGTTCCGCCTTCTCGTCGCCGACCGAGAGCACGGCCAGCCGGCGGCCCGCGACCGTGAGCGGGACGAGCACGCACGACTGGAATCCGACGCGCTCGAGGTTGGCACGCAGGTCCGGATCCGCGTCGATGGCCTGGGCGGCCGCGGCGGTCAGGCCGTGGAACAGCAGGGGTTGACCCGTCCGCAGGACGCTCGTGATCGACGCGCCGTCGTCGCTCAGGGTCTCCATGAGCTCGCGCAACAGCGGCACGAGCTCGGGTTCGCGGTGGGCGACGTTCGAACGCTCCAACGAGCCGTCGGGCGCGAGTCGCATGATCGTCGCCCACGAGCCGATGCGGGTCGCCGCGAGGTCACAGATCGTCTCGAGCACGCGGTCGGGGTCGTCGAGCGCGCCGAGCCGTTCCGACGATTCCAGCAGTGTCCGAAGCCGCCGTCGGCTCGCCTGTTCGGCGTCGAGCAGCCGGCGTCGTTCGTCGATGTCGACGCTGATCCCCGTCGCGCCGACGATCGTCCCCGAGGCGTCGGCCACCGGTTCGCCGCGTCCTTCCAGCCAGTGCACCGTGCCGTCGGCCCACAACACGCGGTGGTCGAAGCGCCAGCCGACGCCGCGCGCCATACCGTCGCTGACGGTCGCGATCGCGCGCTCGCGGTCGTCGGGATGGAAGCACGAGCGGTACATCTCCATCGAGCCGTCGAAGCTGCCGGGCGCGAGGCCGAAGAGGGCTTCGAGTTGCTCGTCCCAGTCGACCTTGCCCGTGACGAGATTCCACCGCCATGTGCCCATGCCGCCGGCCGCCAACGCGAGCCGGAGTCGTTGGGCGTCCCTCGCCTGCGGCAGCACGATCTCGAGCTCCGACTCGCGGTGTTCGCGGATCCGCGTCAGTCCGACGGCCGCCGCCGACGCAAGGGCGACGACCCCGATCCGCACCAGGTGATCGGTCGACAAGAAGATGTCGTTGACCTCGCCCAGCAGGACGGCCAGGGCGATCGCATAGACGCCGACGATCGTCACCTCGACGAACGACGCGCCGACCGCCGCGATCAGGGGTGCGACGAGCACGCCGGTGAGGAGAACCTCACGGTGGCGGAGAATGTCGATCAGGGCGACGGCCGCGCCGGCGAACAGACTCGCCGCCAACCAGAGTCGGGAGCGACGCGAGCCGCGGACCGGCGAGGCGACCGACCGCGCGGCGGAGACCATGGCGCCGATCGTAGCCAGGGTCGTGCCGGGGTTCGTCGGGCCCGGATTGCATTCACGCAGTTGTCCCGGTGCCCTCGGTAGAATTTGAGTTCGTGACCTCGCTGCAGCTCCCTCCGGATCATGCAGCCGCGGCGAGAGCCCGACGCTTCGTCGCGGAGACGATGAGGGCCTGGGGCTGCGACGATGCGGTCGCCGACGCCGAGCTCCTCGTCTCCGAGCTCGTCACCAATGCCGTGTTGCACGCGCGGTCGTCCACGCGGGTCCTGATCGAACGTGAAGGAACGACGCTGCGGATCTCCGTCTTCGACACGAGCCCGACCCGTCCCCGCCTGCGAGAGCTCGGTCCCGACGCGGTGACCGGCCGGGGCCTGCTCCTCGTCGATCGCATCGCCCGGCGGTGGGGCGTCGACCCCGACGCTCCCGGGAAATGCGTCTGGTTCGAGGTGGACGCCCGGGCGGGTTAGGCCTCGTCGGCGTCGAGCTCGAACAGCTCGGCGAGGCCGGAGATCTGGATGACCCGGCTGACGCGGCCGCTCGCTCGCCGGAGCTCGAACCGCCGGCCCTGAGCCGAGAAGCGCTGCTTCGCCTGGACCAAGAGGCTCAAACCCGTGGAGTCGATGAAGCGCACCGCGGCCAGGTCGATGACGACCGGATCGGCGTCTTCTTGGGCGAGGTCGCTGAGGGTCGTGCGCAGCTTGGCCGCCGTGCCGAACTCGAGCTCGCCGTCGATGGTCACGACCGCGGCGCCCGCGTCGCGCAGTACGTCGACCGCGATGTCGGCTGCCCCGTCCCGGTTCACCGCAGCAGCGTACCGGCGGGGCGGTGGCAACGTTGCCACGCAGGTAGCTTGCGGCGGTGACGCTCGACAGTTTCGGGGCCCGGGCCGAGTTGAAGGTCGGTGATCAGGCGTACGACCTGTACCGGCTGGATGCGGTCGTCGACGATCCGCACACCCTCCCGTACTCGCTACGCATCCTGTTGGAGAACCTGCTGCGGCACGAGGACGGCGCGAACGTGGGCGCCGACGACATCCGCGCGCTCGCCGACCGTTCGCGGGCCGCGACGGAAGCGGGGACGCGCGAGCTGCAGTTCATGCCGGCACGCGTCCTCATGCAGGACTTCACCGGCGTGCCCTCGATCGTCGACCTCGCGGCGATGCGCGACGCGATGGCCGACCTGGGCGGCGATCCGCGTTTGATCGAGCCGGGCATTCCCGTCGACCTCGTCATCGACCACTCGATCGTGGCCGATGTCGCGGGAGTTGCCGACGCGTTCATGCGCAACGCGCAGTTGGAATTCCAGCGCAACCGCGAGCGCTACACGTTCCTGCGCTGGGCGCAGTCCGCGTTCCAGACGCTGCGCGTCTTCCCACCCAACCGAGGCATCTGCCACCAGGTGAACCTCGAGTACCTCGCGCAGGTCGTGTTCCGTGGCGCCGACCGGCTCGTGTATCCCGACACGCTCGTCGGCACCGATTCGCACACGCCGATGGTGAACGGGCTCGGTGTGCTCGGTTGGGGAGTCGGCGGCATCGAGGCCGAAGCGGCGATGCTCGGCCAGCCGCTCTCGATGTTGTTGCCGCGCGTGGTGGGTATCGAGCTCGTCGGCGCACTTCCTGTGGGGTCCACCGCGACCGACCTCGTTCTCACGGTCGCCGAGCTGTTGCGCAAGCACGGAGTGGTGGGCAAGTTCGTCGAGTTCTACGGCGAAGGCGTGGGCCGCGTCCCGCTCGAGAATCGGGCGACGATCGGGAACATGTCGCCCGAGTACGGCTCGACGTGCACGATCTTCCCGATCGACGACGAGACGCTCCGCTACCTCCGCGCGACGGGCCGGCCCGACGATCTCGTCGCGCTGGTCGAGACGTACGCGAAGGAACAGGGGATGTGGCACGACCCCGACGTCCGGCCGGTGTACGACGAGACGATCTCGTTCGACCTGTCGACGGTCGAGCCTTCGTTGGCCGGGCCGTCGCGGCCGCAGGACCGGGTGTCGTTGGCGGGTGCGCGTCCGAGTTTCGAGCACGCGCTGCTCGAGTTCCGGCGCGAGGAGACGGCCGCGGCGCCGACTCCCGCGCTGGGCGCCGAGCGCCCGCCGGCCGACGAAGCCGTGCTCGAGTCGTTCCCGGCGAGTGACCCGCCCGCGCCGGCGCCGAGCGCGCCCGAGCACGAAGAGCCGCCGGTCGGAGAAGACGCGGGCCCGACCCCGCTGCTCCTCGACCGCAAGCGCTGCCCGGTAACGCTGGCCGACGGCCGGAGCTTCGAGGTCGCCGACGGCCACGTCGTGATCGCCGCGATCACGTCGTGTACGAACACGTCGAACCCGTCGGTGATGATCGCGGCGGGATTGCTCGCCCGGAACGCGGTCGCCCGGGGGCTGACCGTTCCGCCGTGGGTCAAGACGTCGCTCGCCCCCGGATCGTTGGTCGTCACCGACTACTACGAGCGTGCGCAGCTGATGGAGCCTTTGCACCAACTCGGTTTCGACGTGGTCGGTTACGGGTGCACCACATGCATCGGCAACTCCGGTCCGCTCGCGCCCGAGATCTCGGAGGCCATCGACCACGGCGACCTGTCGGTCGCGTCGGTGCTGTCCGGAAATCGCAACTTCGAGGGTCGCATCTCTCCCGACTGCCGGATGAACTACCTCGCGTCACCGCCGCTCGTCGTCGCGTACGCGCTCGCCGGCACGATGGACGTCGACCTCGTCGCGGAACCGCTCGGCTTCGATCCGAGTGGTTCGCCGGTGTACCTGCGCGAGCTGTGGCCGTCGGAGGCGGAGGTCGCGGAAGTCGTCGGGGCGGTGCTCGACCGTTCGATGTTCGTCGAGAGCTACTCGACGATCCTCGACGGCGACGAGAACTGGCGCGCGCTGCCCGCGCCCACCGGCGATCGTTACGACTGGGACCCGGAGTCGACCTACATCCGGCGACCGACGTTCCTCGAGGGCATCACGGCCACTCCGCCCGCCGTGACCGACATCGCCGGCGCGCGGGTCTTGGCCTTGCTCGGCGACAGCGTGACCACCGATCACATATCGCCCGCCGGTGCGATCCGGCGCGACGGTCCGGCCGGCCAGTGGTTGCTGGAGCACGGTGTCGCGTACCCCGATTTCAACTCGTACGGTTCGCGCCGGGGGAATCATGAGGTCATGGTCCGCGGGACGTTCGCGAACATCCGGCTGCGCAACCGTCTCGCGCCCGGCACCGAGGGTGGTGCGGCCGTACACCTCCCCGACGGCGAGCCGATGTCGATCTACGACGCCGCGATGCGTTACGCCGCCGACGGCGAGCCGCTGCTCGTCCTCGCCGGGAAGGAATACGGCTCCGGTTCGTCGCGCGACTGGGCAGCGAAGGGATCGAAGCTGCTCGGCATCCGCGCGGTGCTGGTAGAGAGCTTCGAGCGCATCCACCGGTCGAACCTGGTCGGGATGGGTGTGCTGCCGCTGGAATTCCTCGACGGTGCGTCCGTCGCCTCTCTCGGCCTGACCGGGCACGAGCTGTACAGCATCGTCGGGCTGCAATCGTTGGCCGAGCCCGGCCCGTTGCCGCGCGACGTCATGGTCAACGCCGACGCCAAGCAGTTCCCGATGCGGGCGCGCATCGATACGCCGTTCGAGCTGGCCGTCTTCCTCGAAGGCGGCATCCTGCCGTACACGCTGCGCCGTCTGGTGCGCAGCAGCCACGCCCCGACGACGTAAGACAGGTTAGAGCTCGACCTCGGTCGCGGCGAGACCGTCGACCGATCGGTACGCGGCGTCGACGAGCGCGTGCGCAGCGAGGGCGTCGGCGAAGTTGGGCGAGGCCGGTTGCTTGTCGCGCACCGACCGCACGAACGCGCGCGCGGCAGGGTAGAGGTACACGAAGAAGTCGCGCCGGTGAATGCCCTCGGCGTCGAAGTGCCGGTCGAGCATCGCCTTGACGTCGAGGCGCTCGGGCTCCTGATCGGGACG
>DASYJT010000174.1:0-3700 GCA_035996165.1 Acidimicrobiia bacterium | reverse complement strand
CCTCCTCGACGAGTGGATGCCCATCGTCGCCGGCAGCGAGATCAACGACGACCCGTACGCTCCCGCGTCCACCCACGCGCGTCATATGGTCGCCGATCGCGGCGACGACACGCCGATCGAGTGGGTGCACCGCGACCGGCGTTACGGCGAGAAGCTCGCCACCCCCGACACGTCGATCGCCGACCTGATCGGTGAGGTCGACCCGATCAAGGTCGCCGAGGGTCGTTACCTCTCCGACGAGCTCACCATCCACTACGGCCTCGTCCCGCGCACGAACCGAGGCATCTTCGCGATCAACGAGCTGCCCGACCTCGCCGAACGCATCCAGGTCGGGTTGCTGAACGTGCTCGAAGAGCGCGACGTGCAGATTCGGGGCTACAAGATCCGGCTCCCCCTCGACGTGTTGCTCGTCGCGTCGGCGAACCCCGAGGACTACACGAACCGGGGCCGTATCATCACGCCGCTCAAGGACCGCTTCGGTTCGCAGATCCGCACGCACTACCCGCTCGAGACCGAGCTCGAGATGGCGATCATCGATCAGGAGGCGCGGCCGCTCGCGGGCGCCGGCCTCCAGGTCTCGGTCCCCGACTTCATGACCGAGATCGTCGCCGAGGTGTCGCAGCTCGCGCGCCGCTCGCCGCACGTCAACCAGCGATCGGGTGTGTCGGCGCGTCTGTCGATCTCGAACTACGAGACGCTCGTCGCGAACGCCGCGCGCCGCGCGCTTTCCAACGGCGAGCGCGAGGTCGTCCCGCGCGTCTCCGACCTCGCCGCGCTCGCCGCGTCGACGTCGGGCAAGATCGAGATCGAGACGCTCGACGACGGTCGCGAGGGCCAGGTGCTCGAGCGCATCGTCAAGGCGGCCACCCTGGAGGTCTTTCGCGCCCGCGTGCGGCCCGAGCGACTCGGTCCGATCGTCTCGTCGTTCGAAGACGGCTCGGTCGTTCACACCGGCGAGGACATGCCGGCCGCGGAGTACCGCGATCTGCTGTCGAAGCTCGAGGGCATGCCGGCCGTCCTCTCCGACCTGGGTGTCGGCGAGTCTCCCGCCGGGATCGCGAGCGGCATCGAGTTCGTGCTCGAAGGTCTTCACCTGACCAAGCGCCTGAACAAGGACGCGGCCGGGACCCGGGCCGCGTTTCGCGCCCGCGGCTGAGACGGCATATCGCCCCTTCCGGCACTTTGTCGACAGTCAGGGTTGACAAAGGGCGGTGGGCGAAGGCTTACTGAGGGATCCGTTGGGCCGGCTCTTCCGGCTCTCGCAGGGACGGTCGGATGCACCTCGACATCTACAAGACGTTGGCCGGCGTGATCGTCGGCTTCGTCATCGGCCTCACCGGCATGGGCGGCGGTGCGCTCATGACGCCGGTGCTCGTCCTGATCTTCGGCGTCAACCCGGGCGCCGCGGTGTCGGCCGACGTGGTGACATCGTTGGTCTTGAAGCCGTTCGGCGGCAGCATCCACGTGCGGCGTCGCACCGTGAACTGGCGCCTCGTCCAGTGGCTGATGGTCGGCTCGATCCCAAGCGCGTTCGCGGGCGCCTACCTGCTCGACGAAGTCATCGGGACGAGCAATCAGACCACCGTCAAGCGAATCCTCGGTTGGGTCCTGCTCGTCGCCGCGTCGGCGATCCTCGCCAAGCTCGTGCTGCAGGCGCGGCGCAAGACCGCGGCCGTCAGGGACATGATGGATCCGGCGCTCGTCCGCCCGATCCCGACGCTGGTGGTCGGCGCGCTCGGCGGGCTCGTCGTTGGGATGACCTCCGTGGGCTCGGGCTCGCTGATCATCGTGATGTTGATGTTGATGTACCCGAAGCTCTCGTCGAAGGAAATGGTCGGCACCGATCTCATCCAGGCGATACCGCTCGTTGGTGCGGCCGCGATCGGGCACTTGTTGTTCGGTTCCCTCGACTTCTCGATCATCGGCAGCGTGCTCCTCGGCGCGATCCCGGCCGTGATGCTCGGCGCGCACTTCTCGTCGCGCGGAGCCGACCGATACATCCGACCCGTTCTCGTCGCCGTGCTCGCCATCTCCGCGCTTGGTTTGCTCGGTGTCGCGAACGGTTGGCTTCTCGCGTCGGCGATCGCGGCGGTCGCGATCCTCGGGCTCACGATGCTCCGCATGTACCGGACCGCGGTGAGTGAAGTGCTCGCCGCTGCCGAGGCGACCGAACGCGCGGACACCCACGCCGGTTCTTGACACCGCCTCCGACCTCAGGTCGGCGAGTGTTCGCGACAACTTCACGTTCGAAATGCGAAGGCGCGCCGCGCTGTCACCTACCGTCGAAGGCCGTGTTCAGATCGATTCGAGGTACAGACGCGACCACGTCGCATGGCGTGATCGGCACCGCGCCGACGTCGCGCGGGTTGGAGGCGCCCCGGGATGTCGCCGACGGCATCGAACCGGTAGACCGCGCGTTTGCGTTCCTCGACCTGTGTGGGTTCACCGCGTTCATCGCGACGCACGGCGAGCACGCCGCGATCGACACGCTGAGCCGGTTCCGTTCGCTCACGCGTGAGCTCACGCTCCGGCGCGGCGTGCGCGTCGGGAAATGGCTCGGCGACGGCGTGATGCTCATCGGCGTCGAAGTCGGCCCGACCATCGCGACCGCGGCGGAGCTCATCGCGCGCTACGACGGTCGGCCGTTGGCGTTGCGCGGTGGAGTCGCGCACGGTCAGGTGCTGATCGTCGACGGCGACGACTACATCGGCCGGCCGACCAACCTCGCGGCCCGTTTGTGTCAGACCGCCCGCCCGGGCGAGCTGCTCGCGGTCGGCTACGAGGCATCCGTCCTTCCGTCGTGGATCACCGTCCACGGAACCCGCAGCGTCACGCTCCGGGGGATCGGCCGCCTCGCCCGCGTTCAGCGACTGGGGGTCATCGACGGCGTCGAGCTGCCGACCCTCACGCCGCCGCCGTCGCCCGCGCCCGGTACCTAGCGCAATCGGGCTCAGGCCAGCGCGGCGCGCAGCTCGGCCATGCGGTCGGGCGCGATGCTCCACCACATCCACCGGCCGCGCTTCTCGCCGACGATGAGGCCGGCTTCGGCGAGCGCCTTCGTGTGATGGCTGATCGTCGGTTGCGACTTGCCGAGCGGGCTCTCGAGATCGCACGAACAGATCTCGCCCGCGGCCGCGACGAGGCTGAGGAGCCGGAGCCGCACCGGATCCGCGAGCGCGGCGAACGTGTGCGCGAGTTGCTCGGCGGCGGGCTCGCCCAACGGCGCGGCCAGGACCGACGAGCAGCAGGCTTTCGGCGACTTGGTCACGGCCCCTCCGACCGAATACATGAGACGAAATACATTGACAACGGTCGATGTATTTGCCACTATCGATGTATCGACAGTCACGAATATATCGCAGGGAGCACCGAATGTCTCGCGTCCAGCTTGCGCTCAACGTGTCGGATCTCGACTCGGCCATCGCCTTCTACTCGAAGCTCTTTGGTGCCACGCCGGCCAAGGTCCGTCCCGGTTACGCCAACTTCGCCATCGTCGATCCGCCGCTCAAGCTCGTGCTCATCGCGGGCCAGGCCGATCCGGGATCGTTGAACCACCTCGGAGTCGAGGTGGAGTCGACCGAGATGGTCGCGTCCGCGCATGCGCGCCTCGCGAGCGAGGCCTTGGCGTGTGCGACCGAGGACGCGGTGTCGTGCTGCTACGCCGTGCAGGACAAGGTGTGGGTCGACGCGCCCGACGGCG
>DASYJT010000173.1:0-5482 GCA_035996165.1 Acidimicrobiia bacterium | reverse complement strand
CTCGTCGAAGACGAAGCACCGCTTCGAGTCGGCACCGCTCGACTGCTCGAGGAACAGGGCTACACGGTGTTGACCGCGTCCGATGGCCTCGACGCGCTCGAGGTGTTCGCCCGCGAAGCGAGCACGATCGACCTCGTCGTCACCGACGTGGCCATGCCGCGCATGCGCGGTGACGAGCTGGCCCGACGCCTCGCCGACGACGCTCCCGACATGCGGGTCATCTTCATGTCCGGCTACGACTCGGGTGCCGCGCCGCTCACCGGCCGCCTCCTTGCAAAACCGGTGTCGGCCGAGATCCTTCTCCGAACGATTCGAGAAGTACTCGACGACCAAGACACCTCACGCGAGGACCAGCGTTCTTGTCATCGATGATCACCGATGTTCGCCGAGAGGCTCAAGTCCGGAACTTGACGCCATCGTGTTCACCGGAACATCAGCGGACGAACGACTGCGACTCGCAGCGTCAGCCCGCTTGACCGGGGTCGGTGTGAGCACGGGCGAGGGCGGCGAGTGCGTCGAGGAGGACTCGACGCTCGTCCGTCGCCTCGGGCGCGCGTCGAACCCGGCCGGGGACGGCCTCGGTGAGCACGAGTCCGATCGCGACCCCCCGCAAGATCTGGAACAGCGCGAGTGGCGGCAACACAGCGGCGAGATCTTCGTCGACGACCTGGTTCGCGAGGTTCGTGAGGAGTTCGCCGATCTTGGTCTGTTGGCGGCGGACGAGTCGGGCGGTCGCGGCGTCGATCGTCGGATCGCGCAGCAAGTTGAGTGTCAGTTCCTCGTAGGCGACAAATCTTGGCCGGCGGTAGAAGCTCCAGATGACGTCGGCGAGTGCTTCGAGGCGCTTCTCGAACGTGTCGCCGTCGATCGCCGCCGATTCGAGTGTGTCGATCAGTTCTCGCATGCCCGCTTGGAACGTCGCGAGGAGCAGGCCTTCGCGGGTGCCGAAGTGGTGCTGGATCACTCCCCACGTGACACCCGCGCGTTTCGCGATGCGGTTCGAACTCGCGCGGTAGAAGCCCTCTTCGAGGATGCATTCGATGGTGGCGTCGATCAGTCGCGCGCGGGTCTCGGTTGCCACGACCGGTGCGGTGGTCATGTCACATACTCGCTGACGGCACCGAGTGCGACCAGCTTGTCGATGCCCTTGTCGTCGTACCCGATGTTGTGAAGGACCGTGCGGGTGTGCTCACCGACCGCCACAGGCGGACCTTGCAGGCGTCCGGGAGTGGCGTCGAGGTCGAACAACAGACCGGCGACGTCCATCCGGCCGACGAGCGCTTGGTCGTACGACGTGACCCAGCCCCTCTCGATGAGTTCGGGATCGTCGAACACGGAGAGGACGAAGTCGGGATCGGCGATCTCGCACGGGATGCCCGCCGAATCGAGGAGGTCGAACCAGGCTCGTGCCGGGCGTGCCTTCATGCCTTCACCGGTCAGCCGGTTGAACTCCGTCACGTGCTCGTCGGTGACGAGCGCGACGCACAACCAACCGTCGGCGGTCTCGTGTAGTCGGTAGCGGTCGCCCCAGCCGGTTTGCATCGCGTCGAGCACCGGGCGGCTCGCGGGAGTGTCGTCGGCGTCAAGGGACGCCATCGAAGCGTTGAGGAGGTGCGCGTTGACGATCGACGTGTGCAGGAACTGCCCTTCGCCCGTGCGTTCGCGGTGGGAAAGGGCCTGGATGATGGCGATCGCGGAGAGGTAGCCGTTGCCCGTGTCGCCGAGTGATGTGTTCGGCCAGATGGGCATGTTCCCCGCCTCGACACCGCCTTCCATCCACGACGTACCGGCGAGCGCGGCCGCGGTCTGGTCGTTCCCGGGCAACAGCATGCGACTCGAGTCGTGACCGCGAGTGTGGCAATAGATGAGGCGCGGGTTCAGGTGCTTCAGTGACGCATAGTCGACCCCGAGGCGTTCGGCGGCGTCGTAACGCATGTTGTGCTGCAGAACGTCGGCGCCTCGCACGAGCTCGTGCAGCACGGCGAGACCTTCGGGATGCTTGAGATCGACGGCAATGCTCTGCTTTCCTCGGTTGCACGACATGCCGAAGCACGTCTGCAAGAAGAACGCATCGAACATCGGGTCGTTGACCGCGATGACGGTTGCGCCGAGGTCGGCGAGCAGCTGCGTACCGAAGGGTCCGGCGACCGCGAGGCCCAGGTCGAGCACAACGACGCCTTCGAGCGGCGAGCCGATGCTGCGTCCGGTGTCGACGACTGCCGGAGCCGGTTGCGGCTGCGCGGCCTCGCGGCGCACCTGCATGGTGTGTTGGCCCGGGTGCGCGATGCCGCGGATCGGCGGGGCGACACACTTTTCGAAGTGGTACGCGTGCCCGACCATGCGCACGCCGTCGACGTCGACGACGCTGCCGTCGCGCTCGAACGCCGGATCGCGCAAGGCCTCCTCAGGTGAGCGGACGCGCTGGACAGAGACGTTCGACTCCGCGGCGAGGCGAACCCACTCGTCGGCGGGGAGTTTCGCGACCGACGCGCGCATGGCGTCATCGAGCTCGTGCAGGACGGTCATGCCGTCGGGCGCCGGCGAGATACGGACCGGACCCTGAACGCCGTTCGTCCCGGCCGACTTGAAGATGAAGTCGGGCGAAGCCACCCAGTGATGGGTCCAGCGGCCGTCGGCACCTTTGAAGAACCCTTTCGGTGCGCGCGGATCGAACACCCAGGAGTTGAAGCCGCCGCGGTCTGCGTGCTCCACGCGCTGCCACACGCCGACGGTCGTCGCAAGTGCGCCCTGGAACATCGCGGTGTGGACATGCTGGCCCCGGCCCGTGATCTCGCGCGCGTGCAACGCGGCGTTGATCGCGACCGACGCGTTGTAGAACGTCGCGAGGCTGATCCACGGCAACCCGCTGAACAAGGGACCCGGCCGCGCGGCACCGATCGAGCAGCCGTCGGGCGCGTCGAGGTCAGGGACGATCGGTGTGTGCGACAGCCGCCCGATCGTCGTCCCCGCGACGCCGCGGCTCTCGAACTGCTGCCCCGTGCGCGCGGCGACGAGCGCGTCGTAGGCGGGACGGTGCGCGTCTTTTCCCGTTTCGCCGTAGCCCGTGATCGAGCAGTGCACGAGGCGCGGGTTCGCGGCGAGCAAGGTGGCATGGTCGACACCGAGCTTGGCCGCAATACCCGGAGCGAAGCTCTCGATCACGACGTCGGCTCGCCGGGCGAGCGCGAGAAAGACGGCACGATCGTCCGGGTTGCGGAGGTCGAGCGTCGCCCGCCGCTTGCCTCGGGACCACACCGGGGAGCCCGAGAGTCCTGCGAACGGATCTCCGCCCGGTGATTCGATTCTCGTCACCCGCGCGCCGTGATCGGCGAGGAGCATCCCGGTCATGGGCCCGGCGATACCCCACGACAGGTCCAGTACCTCGAGGCCGGCCAGGATGCCGTTGCTCGGCGAGTCGCTCATGCTTGCATAGCATACGCTATGTCCATAGCATCTGCTATGGACATAGCCGACGAGACCGGAGACCGCATGCCGACGACTCGCGAACGTCTGATCTCCGCGGACGACCACGTCGACCTCAGCCATGACGTCGTGAAGTCGCACCTCGCGTCGAGATACCACGACGCGTACGACGACGCCTTGCGCGAATTCGCGGCGTCGATGACGAACCTGCGGTCCTTCGAGGCGAACCAGCGTTGGCGCGAACAGCAACAGCTCGGTTCGCCGACGACGCCGGTCGGTATGGGCCGGGGTCGCGGTCAGATCGTGTTCGACGCGGCCGGACATCGCGACGCCAACGCCCGGCTCGCCGACATGGATCGCGACGGCGTCGACGTATCGGTTACCTACTGCGAGGTGTCGGCCTTCCGCTACCTCTATTTGGTCCGTGACGGGTGCCGGGAGTCCACCCGAGCGTTCAACACCTCGCTCGCGGAGTTCGCGTCCGCGGATCCGAGGCGGCTGATCGTCTCGTATCAGATCCCCGTCCACGACATCGACGAAGCGATCGCGGAGGTGCAGTGGGCCGCCGCGAGCGGGTGCAAGTCGCTCCAACTTCCGGTGTTTCCGGCCGAGCTCGGTCTCGCCGACTACTGGGATGCGCGCTACGAGCCGCTGTTCGCCGCGATCCAGGAAACGGGATTGCCGATCTGCTGCCACATCGGGATGAACACGATGCTGGACGATCTCGCGCAGCGCGATCCGACACCGCAGAAGGGCATCTTCGTTCCGATGGTGCCATTGTCGGCGGCCGAGGCGTTCGGGATGTGGATCATGGGCGGGGTGTTCGCGAAGTTCCCACGCCTGAAGGTCGTGTTCGTCGAGCCGGGACTCGGCTGGGTGTCCTGGTGGCTCTACACGGTCGACGATCTCGCGACTCGTCAGGGTTACGAGTTCCCTGCGATCAACGAATTACCGAGCTACTACTTCTCCCACAACGTCTCCCTGACGTTCGTGGACGAGCCCGCACTCGAGCACGCCCGCGGCCGGCTCGGCGTCGAGAACCTGATGTGGTCGTCCGACTATCCGCACCCGGTGACGAGCTTCCCGAACTCCAAGGCGACCGTCGACGGGATGTTCGCCGACGCCACCGCGCGCGAGCGGGAACTTCTCGTGAGCGGCAACGCCGCGCGAGTCTGGAACCTGTGACGACTCGTCCCGCGCCGCGGCCAACCGCCGACAGCGCGGTCTATTGGAACGCGATCTCGCGGCGCGAGCTCGTCGCGCAACGTTGCAGCAACTGCGCCAAGCTGCGGCACCCACCCCGGCCGATGTGCCCGCACTGCCACAGCGTCGCATGGGACGAACAGCACCTCGCGGGCACGGGCCGGCTGTACAGCTATGCCGTGCTGCACCATCCCCGCAGCCCACTATTCGAATATCCCGTACTCGCCGCGCTCGTCGACCTCGACGAAGGTGTCCGCATCGTCACGAACCTCGTCGGCGTCGAGCCTTCCGACATCCGCATCGGCATGCGGCTTGCCGTCGAGTTCGAACCGACGAACGACGCCGGCACGGTGCCCGTCTTCCGTCCCTTGCCGTGACCCGGACCGGCGTGCTCCCTCGCGACGCCGTTGCGATCGCCGGTATGGGCCAGACCGAGTTCTCACGCGCCGCCGGTCGCACCGAGCTCCAACTGGCGAGCGAAGCGATCGTCGCCGCGTGCGCCGACGCGCAGATCGACGTGGCCGCGGTCGACGGTCTCGTCAGCTACACCATCGACCCCGTGGAGGAAGCCGAGCTCGTCCGGTCGGTCGGTCTCGTCGAGATCGGATACTCCGCCCGAGTGCCCTACGGAGGCGGCGGTTCGATGGGCGTCCTGATGCACGCAGCCGCGGCAGTCGCGGCCGGCGTCGCCGATGTCGTCGTCGTCTACCGCGCGGTTCGAGCCCGCACCGGTGCGACCCGCTTCGGTGGCGCGAAGATCGCGCCCACGCTCGGCAATACCCACGCGGGCACGACCGCGAGTCAGTGGTGCACACCGCACGGGCTGCTCACGCCGGCATCGTGGATCGCGCTCAAC
>DASYJT010000172.1:0-7463 GCA_035996165.1 Acidimicrobiia bacterium | reverse complement strand
CGTCGTCGTCGTGGGAGCGAGCGTGGTCGTCGTAGTCGTCGGCGCAACCGTGGTCGTCGTAGTCGTCGGCGCGACCGTCGTGGTCGTGGTCGTCGGCGCAACGGTCGTGGTCGTAGTCGTCGGCGCGACCGTCGTGGTCGTAGTCGTCGGCGCGACCGTCGTCGTCGTAGTCGTCGGCGCAACCGTCGTGGTCGTGGTCGTCGGCGCAACCGTCGTCGTCGTAGTCGTCGGCGCAACCGTCGTCGTCGTAGTCGTCGGCGCAACCGTCGTCGTCGTAGTCGTCGGCGCAACCGTCGTCGTCGTAGTCGTCGCCTGCGTCTTGTCCGGCAGCTGGATGGTGAGGAACGACTGGTCCGCGGTCACCGCGGTGTTGTTCGTCGAGACGCGGATCTGGCAGTTGCGGTAGTCGGTCAGTCCGTTGCTCGGCGAGAGGGCCGGGTCGTTCGGCGACAGGCAGTTGAAGAGCGACTGCGGGCTCTCACCCTTGAACGGCGTGAAGGCGTGATTGTTGTCGCTCGCGGAGAAGGTGGCCGTGCCGGCGCCGTCGGCGAGCACCGGAGCGGGTGACGAGCCGAGGTCGCAATGAGTCGTGGGATTCCATCCGCTGACGGTGTGGTCGACGCCGTCACACTGCTCGACGTTGACCAACGCGTTGGGTGCGAAGCCCGTCGCGACGACCGTGAACGCAGTCGGATTACCCGACGCATCGCCCGGAACGACGAACGGCGATCCCGACGGCTGGGTGATCGTGGACGCGAAGGCCATCCCGGCCAGGCCCACGAGGCAGACGGCGGCACCCGCCGCGACGACAGCCACTCGCCGGCTTCGGCTTCTCATGCTCAGCATCTGAAGGGTTCCTTCCCCATGATCGAGACGTCATCCAGACTCATGCACGCGAGCGCCGCGGACCAAAGCAAGCTGGGGCTCTTCCCCGCTCGTTCGCCCATCGTTCACCAACGGTCTGCGTGCCGGTCACCGTGCTCGCGTGCGTCCGGCATCGCGTCGGAGAAGCGCGATCGTCAGGGCGACCATCAACAAGCCTCCGAGCACCAATACGTAACCCGTCGCGAGGTTCGCGTCCGACAGAGAGAACGCGCCGACGTGCTGCGCGGTGTGTGGGGCCGAGAGCACCGCAACCGCGTCCGACGGCGCCGAAGTCTTCGCCTTGCGGGCCGCGGCCTTTGCTCTCGCGGCGGAAGCCGCCGCTCCTTTCGCGGTGGCGCTCGGCTTGGAGCGCGTGGACGCGCGGCCGGCGGTCGTGGTGGTCGTCGAGTCCGATGCGGACGGCGCCGCCTTGGCGGTCGTGAAGGCGACCGCGAGGAACGCCTGATCGCCGGTCGCGGCCGCGTTGTTGGTCGAGACCCGCAGCGAGCACTTCGTCGAGCTCGCCAAGCCGTTGGCGGGCGCGGGCCGCCCGGGCGCCAGGCAGTTGAAGATCGACTGCGGGCTCTCACCGACGAACGGGCGGAACGCGTGGTTCTTGTCGCTCGCGGCGAAGGTGGCGATCCCGCGGCCGTCGGCGATCACCGGCGCCGGGGACGAGCCGAGGTCGCAGTCCGCCGTCGGTGACCATTGCGGCGTGGTTGGTGCGACGCCGTCGCACTGCTCGACGTACACCAGCGCGCCGGAGGAAAACCCACTCGCAACGACGGTGACCGCCGCCGGCGGCCCGGATGTAGCCACGCTCACGACGACCGGCGCGTGCGCGGGTTCCATGATCGTGGACGCGGACGCGCGGGCGCCCCCTATGACGGAGAGAAGCACGACGAGTCCGGCCAGGCAACGGGTGCGAACCATGGAGAGGGGCCTCCCAGGAGAGCGGAAAGGGGCCGCCCCGACGGGCGGCCCCTTCCGATTACATGTCAGTGCGTCCTACGACAGCACCTGGCAACGGGATCCGGAGCTACGGAGTGCACTCGGCACCACCGTGAAGCCGGCGTTGTTGATCGCAGTCGTGATCTCGGAGAAGAAGCTCGTCCCGGTGAAGGGGTCGAGACCGTGCTGCGCAGTGCTCACCCGGCAGAGCCAGCGGGTGTATTCGCGAACGGCACCCGAGGTACCCGAGGTACCGCCGGTCACGTTCAGGTCGGTAGTCGCCCCGACCGTGGGCCCGGGGTTGCCGGGGAAGTCACACGCACCGGCCGTCTTGGCGCAGTCGGCGTCGAACTTGCGGGTGACGTTGTAGAGCGTCCGGCCGATCGGGTACGTGTTGGCGATGATCCGGCTGGTGCTCGGCAGGATGCCGTTCACCGGGGCCGCAACCGCCTGAGTGGGAGTGCCCGAGCGGGTGTAGTTGGAGGTGTAGGGGAAGGCGGAGAACACGCCGAAGCTGCCCCACCAGATCCAGTTGCCCGGGTTGTCGGCCGACGTGCCGGTAGCCAACGCCGCCGGGTCGTTCACCAGAGGCTTGATGTCGTTCTCGAGCGGCGGCTGGCCACTCGCGAGCGCACGGTCGCACGACTGGGCGTTGGGCGACCAACCCGACGGAACTCCGGTCGCGTTGGTCTGGATGTAGGTCTGGAAGGTTCCGAAGGTGCCGGAACCCGTGTTCATCTGCCACGGCACGATGTCGGCGTCGGTGGCGCTTCCGGGCGAGATGCTCGGGACGACGTCACTCCAGCGCACTCGGCCGCCCGTTCCGGTTCCGCCGCTGCAGTTCCAGATGTGGAAGAGGTCGTCGGGGGTGAGCGCCGGGCTCGGTGCACCCTGCACCTGCGCACCGCGGGCCGCGGTGAACACGTTGACCTCGACACCGTCTTGGGCGTAGCCCCAGAAGGTGTCGGCCGTGAGCTCGTTGCCGCAAGGAGCCTTGCCGCCGCTCGTCTTCGGCGCACGCGACGAACGCGCGAAGTCGACGTTGGCGACGCCGGGCGTCGCGGTGACGCAGGTACCGGCAGGGACCGGGTTCACAGTGCCCTGGTAGGTCGATGCCGCGCCGGAGCTTCCGTTGAGCGAACCAATACCCGTGCTCGAGCCGACCGGGTTGGCCTGGGCGATGGTGTCACCCTGGTAGTTCCCCTGGTTGCTCGTCTCGGGGTTCACGTTGGCAGCACACGCGTTCGTCGAGGTTCCGTTCGCCGTCACGTGCGGACAGCCGGAAAGGCCCGACTCCGCCCAGAGGTCCGAGAGGCCAATCTGCGCCCGGTACGTCGTGTCCGAGCCCCCGCCCACGATGACGTGGGAGGTGTTGTCGAACCCGTAGCCCGCCGGCGGGGTTGCGAATGCCGAGCCGATGCTCGTCATCGTGCCGAAGGCGACCGCGACTCCTGTCACGGCCGCCAACTTCCAAAGCTTTCTCACTTCGTCCTCCGATTGGTTGAAGCTGTGTGCGAAGTCACGGCTGCGCCGCGTTGGTCAAGGGGCCAATCCCGTCGGTGAGATCTCAGGGGGACGCCACCGATCGAAGGTCCTGAGTTGTTCGAGAGCCGGACCAAGTTCACGACCTGATTCAAGACCGACCCGCTCGCGCTTCTCAACGCGGAACGGCCCTGTTCCACGGAGGTTGGCGTTCCGTTCACCGAGGCTCCGCAGAGCGTTCGCTCTCGGGGACGGAATTAGGCCGTGCCGGCTGCGCGCCGGCGTTTGCGCGCGAACGCGATCAGCACACCGGCCCCGACGACGAGCACCGCCACCGCGGCGATGACGGTGCCGCTCGAGCTCGACGAAGAACCGCCGGACCCGGCTTTCGCGGATGTGCTTCCGGTGGTCGGCGCCGGTGCCGACGCACTCCCGAACGCGATGGGGAGGAACACCTGATCGGACGTCGTCACATTGTTGTTCGACGACACCCGCACCTGACACGTCCGGTATTCCGGAAGTTGATCGTGGCCCGGCGCCGCGCCGGGAGACAGGCAGCGGAAGAGCCCCTCCGGGCCGAGGCCGGTGAACGCCGGGAAAGCGTGGTTGGGGTCGCCCGCGGGAAAGCGCGCGTTTCCGTGCGCGTCGACGATGGCCGCGGCCGGTGACGAGCCGAGGTCGCAGTCGCGCGTCGGCAACCAGTTAGGCGACGTGGGCGGGCGCCCGTCGCACTGCTCGACGTACACGAGCGAACCCGCCGGGAATCCGGTCACGCTGACGGTGAACGGCACCGGGCGACCCTGGGCGTCGACCTTCACGACGTACGGATTTCCGCGGGGCGCGCTGATCGCGGGCGCGGCGCCCGCGACACCCGCGAGGAGAGTCACCACGAGCATCGTCACCAGGAGCAGTGTGAGGGCCGGCCGCGCGAGCGCGCCTCGAAGGGTCGTTCGCGTCATCGCAGCGCGGGGAGGGTGGCGTCGAGGTTCAACAGCAGCGCGAGGAGCGCCAGGACCAGAAACGGCGTGACGACGACCGCGACCGTCGAGTTCCGGAAGCGGCGCGGAAGGCGCCACGCGGCGATCGCGGCGATCGCGAGCGCGCCGACGACGAGCGCCATCTGGGCGTTCAGCAGGAGCGAACCGCCTGAGGTGGTCGCCCGGTCGTCGGACGATGCCCCGACCCGGCCGACCGCGCCCGACACGGCGGTGACCGCGATACGCCGGTTCGAGAAGCGGCCGCCGGTGCCGCTGACGATCGTGAGGCGCCGATCGGTCGACCGAGCAAATGGCGCCGGGTCGTCGCCCGCGACGGCGCGCACACTGAGTACCTTGAACACACCGATCGGGCCACTGCTCGACTTCGTCTGCACCGCGATGAGGTCTCCGGGTTTCAACTCGCCGATGCGAGCCAGCGGACCACCCCAGGCCAAGCCGTGGCCGACGATCACGCTGTTGCCGACATTCCCGGGCATGGGGGTGGAGGCGCGATGACCGGGGCCGCTGCGCAATTGTTGCGGCGCGTCGCCCTCGGCGACCGGCAGGTTCAGATGCAAAGTCGGGATCTGCAGCAGCGCGACCGTGTTGCCCGCGCCCACGTGCGGACGCGCCGCCGACCACTGCGCCGCGAGCTGGTGGCGGCGCGTGTTGTACCAGGCGTTGGCGACCGGACCGTCGAAGAGCGCGAACATGCCGGCCGCCACCGCGACGACGACCAGCGCGATCACCGCGATCCGGTACGTGCGGCGTAAGGCCGCGGCACGCGCCGCCTTCGGCGACGGCTCCGTCGGACTGCTCGGCACGACGGGGCGCTCCTGCGTGGGCGAGCGCGACTCGAGCAACGTCACGGCGCGATCCGTTTCCCGATCCGACCGATCGGTTTGCGCACCAGCAGATAGAGGAGCGCGCCGAGCAAGAAGGTCGCGAGCCGATCGGAGCTGCCGCCGCCCGCGGGCGTCGGGAGCGGGAGCTTGGCCGCCGTCAACAGGCCCGACTTCAACTGCCTCGTCGGGATGGCCGATGCCGACCCGTTGGGCCCGGGCCCAGTCACCACGGTGTTGGGCGGTGTCACTGCGGTGTTAGTCGTAGTTCCGGACGAACCTCCGCCGACCGGGAACGTCGTGGCGGTGTTGCCGAGCGTGTCGGACGTGATGGGAACCGTCGTCGAGGACGTCGTCGACGACGGGGCAACCGTCGTCGTGGAGGGCGGGACGGTGGCGACGCAGTGGAGCATGTTCCCGATCGAGCGCATCGCGGCCGCGGTCGGCGGCGCGAGCCGTCCGGGATCGCTGCTCGAGGCGATCGTGCGATCGGAACCCACGCAGTTCGAGGTGACCAACTGGTTGGCCGCCGCGAGCGCCTGGGCGACGAGCGGCGCCGACAACCGGCCTTCGCCGTTCGGCGCCTCCTTGTCCTGGCCCGTCGTCGCGAGGTACCGGATCAGTGTGGCCATGCTCTCGGTCTTGCTCACCGAGAGACCGTGCGCGGGGGCGTAGAGGTTGTCGACCCAGACGAGCGGATACGCGCCCGCCACCTTGTTCGTCAGCGCGAACAGCGGCGCATTGTTCCCCGCCTCGACCGCCTTGGTGATGGAGGCGGCCGTCGGCGGCACCCACTCGCCGTTGGCGTTCTGCATCTCCGCGACGCGGAGCTGCTTGCTCGGGTACGTCGACTGGAACGCGCGGAGTATCGACGGCGGTGCGGGCGCAAGTCCGCCCTCGGCACCTCCGCACGAGCCGTCGACCCCACACCCGAGTCCGAGTTGGTCGACCTGCTGCTCGGCGCCGTCGCGCGTGACACCGGGAACCTGCTGCACGCGTTCGGTGATCGGTTCCCAAGGCTTGAGCGGCTTGGTGTTCTTGACCACTTCCCAGACATCGTTGGCAGCCGTCTGGACGAACTGCTGCATGTAGTAGTTCGTCTCGTCGGGGTCGGAGCGTCCGGCGAAGCCGGGCGAACCCGTTTCGGGGTGGAATGACAGCGCGACCGTCTGCTGCTCTGCATCCGTCGACGTCAATCCGAGAGCCTTCAGCTCGTCGGGGTTGTTCCACGTACTCAGCCCCGGGAGCGCGGCGCCGGGGTGGAAGAACATCGCGGCGAGGTTGCGCGAAGGGATGCGAATCGGCCCGGTGAGCGGCGTGACGACCTGGCATTGCGACTGCGGATCGGTGATGCCCGGAGGCCAGGTACTCGGGTCGTTCGGATCGAGCAGGTCGGCTATGCAGCGCGTCGTCAACGTGCGGAAACCGCCGAACGGAGGATTGACGAAAATCGCAAGGGCCGTCGCCTGTACCGGCGCCGCGATGAACGACGAGCTCCCGCCCTTCACGTTCCTGAGCTCCTCCGCGGTGAACGGCCGACCGGAGATCGCGTAGTCGATATGGTTCGGATCGGTCTCCGGCGTACCGAGCGACTTGATCAGGTCTTGGCGCCCGAAGAACGACCCGCGAGCGGTGTAGTTCAAGTCGACGTACGAGCTCGCCGTCGAAAGCTCGTTCTGCCACGGCACGAGCTGCCCGAAGACGCTCCACGCGCCTTCGCCCTTCACGGTTTCGAACCGGCTCGGCGTAGACGCGGGCGCGGCGCCCGAGCTCGGCGACAGCACTGCCATCGTCAAGAGGCCGGCGAAAACCGCCGCGGAAAGTGTGCGGAGCTGACGCGCTCGAAGTCGCATCACGTCGTGGACCTCCGTCGACTCCAAACCGTCGTGATCACGAACATCGCCGCCGCGCCCACGACCAGGAGCCACACCGATGCCGGCGAACCGTGAGACTCTTCGGTGCCGCGTGCCGCGTTCGCGAGCTGCGCGGTCAGCGATACGGCTGTCGTAGCAGTGAAGTACCGGGCGCCGTTGCTACCCGGTCCGCTGCCGGCGGTCGGGACGCACACGGTCGTCGTGGTCGTGGCGCGCGTTGACGTTGACGTTGACGTTGTCGTTGTCGTTGTCGCGCAGTTTCCGGATCCGGCGCTCCCGGACGTCGCATTCTTGGCGTTCGGATTCTGCGCGTTGGGTCCAGAGGTTGGTCCGCCGGCGCCCGCCGGACCGCCCGGTCCCGAAACCGTCGTTCCCGGTCCGCCGCAGTTCGAGGTACAGACACTGGGGGGCGGTGGGGGCGGTGGCGCGCCCGCAACCGGACACGAGAGCGCCGAAGGCGCGCCGGGGATCTT
>DASYJT010000171.1:0-2002 GCA_035996165.1 Acidimicrobiia bacterium | reverse complement strand
AAACGCGCGGCGGCACCGTTCCCGCGTCGTAACCGCGCTGGCGCTCGTTTTCGTCGGTGCGTGCGGCTCCTCGACCGCGAACCGGCTTCCCGACATCGACGCGCTGAAGTGCGGCGCCACGAACGGCGCGCCCGCACCTTCCCCCGCGACCCGGGCGGCCCTCACGCGCCTCGGCGCCGTGGAGCGCGCACCTCTTCGCGGTTCCGTCGTGCATTCGGGTCACGGCGCCCCCGGCCCGCAATCTCCGGTCGACGTCACCGGCGCGGCCGGTAGGGCTCTCGTCCGCGAGATAACGGCGGCCGCGCAGGTCGCATGCCGGTTGCGCACCACCGAGGACGCGCAACGTGCCGGCTACGTGTTGTCGTCGAACTTCACCGAAGGTGTGGGAACGCATTGGACGAACTGGGGGCTCGTCGACGCTCCGTTCGATCCCATCCGGCCGTCGATGTTGCTCTACGGCCCCCGCCTGGGGACGACGCAACTCGTCGGCTTCTCCTATTGGGTGCGCACGAGCAGCCCGGACGGCCCGGCCGGGTTCACCGGATCGGCCGACCACTGGCACCGCCACTACGGAATGTGCTTCGACCGGGCCGGACTCCTCGAACGCGAGAACCTGCTCAGCGCGCACGTCTGCGCCGGCACGTATGTCAACGGGAGCGACATCTGGATGCTCCACGCGTGGGTCGTGCCCGGTGCGGCGAACGTGTGGGGCCTGTTCGCGCCCCTGAATCCGCAGCTGTGCCGCCGCAACGTCGCCGATATCGCCCGGTGCCCCGGCACGGACGGGTCCTGACGCCGGATCGGCTCAGAGACCCGCCCATCAGGCCGATCTCACAGGGGTGAGACGACGCTTCTCCTATGGGCAGGTGCTGGTGGCCGTCGTGGTGCTCGTCGTCGCCGTCGTCGCGATCGGGCAGGTGACGAAGTCGAAGAAGGGCGTCGGCGACCCCAACGCCCCCGACGACGCGCGCTTCACGACCTGCCCGACGAGTTCCGCGAACGCGTGCCTCGACCAGCTGGCCCAGGCGTGGGGAAGCGATGCGCACCGACTGCCTTCGGTCGCGGTACCGGGCGCCATGAAATACGAACGCGGTTTCATCGCCAACAAGGGCAAGCCGCCCGCCGGTTTCCTCGTCTTCCAGACCAAGATCAACGGCAGCGCGCAACCCATGGAGATCACGTTGCGCATCTCGCCCGCGACCGCGGCGCCGTACGACCCGAAGCACCGGGGCGGCAAGCTGCGCAAGCTCCCGAGCGGTCGGTCGTATCTCGACTTCTCGAGCCCGAAGCACTCCGGTCCGTTCGTCGAGCACCTCGCCGATCTCGAGCTCGTGGTCGCGTACGACTCGCCCACCTCCCCCGCCGAGCTCCGCACGAAGAAGCTCGAGCTGCTCGACTCCGCGACCACCGCGCGCTGACGGCGCCAACACTGCGTCCTGGCCCGGAGCTGTGACTTAGGTCACTCGCGGTACCGAAGATCCTCTGGTACGTCGCGCAGGCTGCCGAATCAGCTTGATCGTCCGGAATCTCCAATCGAAGAGACCCATGACCGCGCCAGGATCACGCGTGCCCACGAGGTTCGTCCGTCAGGCTCTTCTGTCGGTCGTGGTGATCGCTGTTCTCGCGATCGTGCTGCGCGTTGCCGCCGCCGCCGGACCGCCCGCGGCAACCGTGACCACCATCGTCGCGCTCGGCGCGTGCGCGACGGGACTGCGAATGCACCGCCAAGATCGCGGTCGGACGTGGCGGATCTCGTGGGCCCTGCTGGCAGTCGCGCTCGCCCTCCTGACCGTGTCGACGACCGGCGCCGCGTTCGGCGGTCTGCCCACCGTGTATCCCGCGTCGATCGACTGGCTCGGTGTGGTCTGCGCGTTACTCGCGATCGTCGCGCTCGGAGCTCTCCTGTCGAGCCGTGCACCCGGCCGCGCGGTCGACGCCGCGCTCGAGGGCGCGCTGATCGCGTCGGCGTGCACCTATCTGCCCTGGGCCTGGGCGGTCACAC
>DASYJT010000170.1:0-3097 GCA_035996165.1 Acidimicrobiia bacterium | reverse complement strand
CGGTCGCTGTCAGGCCGGATCACTGCTATCCGAATTCTTTTTTGCGCTCCGGCGGTGGCCATAGTCGGAGCGACGGCGGGCGCAACGGTCGCCGTGGCCTGCGGACTGTTGACATTGGTCTACGCGCTGCTCATCGCGTGGCGGGTCGGAGTAGACGCGACGGCACGTGGAGTCGTACTCCGTGACTATTTCCGTGTTCGGCATATCCCGTGGGCGGATGTCGACCACTTCGAGCTTGACGAGACGCGGCCATACGGAATGCATGTGGTGACGGTGTCGGGTAGCCGGATCAAGCTTGAAGGACTCGGCCCTACCCTCCTCTTCCATGACGCGACCATGGCAAAGGCCCGCACGAGAGTCCATGCGCTGAACACGATTCGCTCCGAAGTGCTCCGAGAAGATCGCAGCTAGCGCGAGCTCCCGCTAGGGATCCTTGGAAGCCGAGATCAGCGCGTCGACCGTGCTCTTGGCGAATCTGAATGCGCCGCTCGAATAGACCGGACAACCCGACGGGAACCTCAACCCGGCCGGACAGAAATGCAGACCCGTGGGCTCGCGCACTGCGATCAATCCGTTCCTGCAACCGTTCCCGGCCGTTTCACCGACGAGACACCTCTTCGCAAAGGTGAAACTGCCATTGTCCGTGACGGCGCTACCCGGCTGCGTTGTCGTCGTCGTTCCCGGAAACCTGGCGGCTTCGCGCGTCACGATCCGACCGAGGGCCACGGCCTGCTCGCTGAACCTCCGGTCGTTCGTCGCGATCGGCGGTACGACGATCATCTTTGCCCCGGTTGCGGTCGCGGCGCCGAAGAATGAGTCGAGGTCACTTCGATACTTGGCGTACACGCCTGCACTTGCGATCGGATACGGCGAACCCGTTGCCGGATCGTCCATGCAAGGCGTTGTGTTGTCGCCCTCCGTCTGCAACATCACAACGTCGGGCTTGTAGGTGACGAGGTCGCCGGGCAGGCGCTTCAACCAGTCGCACGGCGCGGCTCCGGGGAAGGCGCGTACGACCAGGCTCAGATTCCCGTGCGCCGACGCGAACTCCTGAAAAGTCTCCGTGTGACACGCGCTGTATCGCGGGCAGTGCATGTTGTTGGTCCCGGCCTCCCACGAGAGGGAGTCGCCGTAGAGCACCGCGGTGCGGGAAGCCGGAGCTTCAGCTCCACGGCCACCGCAGCCGACCAACGCGAGGAGCGTCAGCGTCAAAGCCAGTCGCGCCGCGGTCATCTCGGGTGGCGCAGGTGCTGGTTGAGTCGCGCGGCCTGCAGCGTCTGATGGTCGCGTTCTGCGAGGTTCGGTGCGTTGCGAGCCGCGTCGGCGTAGAGCCGGACCGCGAGCTCGAGATCACCGTTCTTCTCGTGGAGATACGCGGCGACCGCGTCGCGCCGCGGGACGTGTTCGTCGACCTCGGCCAGCGCCGCCAAACCTGCGAGCGCACCGTCCGCCTCGCCTACTGCGACCGCGCGGTTGAGCCGGACGATCGGAGTGTCGGCGAACCGGAGCAGTTCGTCGTACCACTCGACGATCTGGACCCAGTCGGTCTCCTCGACGCGCGGCGCGTCGGCATGGAGTGCAGCGATCGCCGCCTGCGCCTGGTACTCGCCGTGCTGGTCGCGCGCGAGCGCAGCCTGCGCGATGTCGACTCCCTCGGCAATGAGATCGGTGTCCCACTGGCTCCGGTCCTGATCGGCGAGAGGCACGAGGCTTCCGTCCGGTCGGGTGCGACTGCGCCGGCGCGCGTGGTGCAACAACATCAGTGCGAGCAGACCGTCGACTTCGGGGTCGTCGACCAGAGCCGACAGTTGACGCGTCAGTCGGATGGCCTCGGCCGCGAGATCGACGTCGCCCGAATAGCCCTCGTTGAAGACGAGGTACAGCACCCGCATCACCGTGGGCACGTCGCCGGGACGATCGACACCGGCCCGACCGACCGTGCGCTTGGCGCGGCTGATGCGTTGCGCCATCGTGCTCTCGGGCACGAGGTACGCCTGCGCGATCTGGCGCGTCGTGAGGCCACCCACGGCGCGCAGCGTCAAAGCCACCGCGGCTGACGACGTCAGGTCGGGGTGCGCGCACAGGAAGTAGAGGCGCAGGGTGTCGTCGGCGCTCGGGACTGCGCCGGCCGGCGGTTGCGCGTCGAATCGGATCTCTCGCGCGCGGCGCGTGCCGTCGGACCTCGCCATGTCGAGGAACGCTCTCCACGCGACCGTGATGAGCCAACCCGTGGGGTCGGCGGGCAGCTCGCCCTCCCGCGCCGTCAGCGCCCGGATGAGCGCCTCTTGCACAGCGTCCTCGGCCGTCGCGAAGTCTGCACCGCGACGGACGAGGACGCTCAACACATGGGGGACGAGCCGGCGCAGCTCGACGTCGTCCACCGTCAGTGTGTGAAAGCGGACGGAGCGCCCATGAAGGGTCGGACCTCCAACCATTCGTGGATCGGTTTGCCACCTGCCCCGGGTGCGGCCGACAGCTCACCCGCGAGCTCGACCGCTCGCTCGAAACTGTCGACGTCGATCACCATCCAGCCGGCGATCAAGTCCTTCGTCTCGGCGAACGGTCCGTCGGTCACAGGTGAGCGGCCCTCACCGTCGTATCGGACCCAAGCGCCGTCGGGTGACAGCGCCTGAGCGTCGATGAACTCGCCGCCTGTCTCCAGCCGTCCGGCGAAGTCGTTCATGAACTTGATGTGTGCCTCGACCTCGTCGGGCGTCCACTGGTCCATCGGCACATTGTTGACCGGCGCCGGAGCGCCTCGGTAATGCTTGAGCAACAGGTACTTGGCCATGAAGTTCTCCTTGTGTGACGGCGGCCCTCTCGGCCGGTACACCCCTGGGACGGAGCCGACTCCGAGTTCTCGACATCGTCCGCGGGATTTCTCGGTATCCGCCAGACATCGCCGCTCGCCGTGAACCTTGAATGCCTAGGATCCTTGTTCAAGGTTATATTGTAACCTTGAACAAGGAGGAACCGTGTCCAAGCTTGTGAAGCGGAAATGGATAGCAGACCACACGTCGGGCCTGCCCCGCCGCGACCGCGCTTCTTGCGACTACGAAGCGTACGTGCCAGACCGGTTGATGGGTCGGCCCTTCCG
>DASYJT010000169.1:0-2926 GCA_035996165.1 Acidimicrobiia bacterium | reverse complement strand
GCGTTCACCGACCTGTGCCGCGGCCCGCACGTCCCGTCGACCGGCAAGCTCGGCGTGTTCAAGCTCACGAAGGTTGCGGGCGCGTACTGGCGCGGCAACGAAAAGGGCCCGATGCTGCAACGCATCTACGGCACCGCGTGGGAGTCGAAGGCCGCGCTCGCCGAGTACCTGCATCGCATCGAGGAAGCCGAACGCCGCGACCACCGCAAGCTCGGAGTCGAGCTCGACTTGTTCTCGTTCCCCGAAGAGATCGGTTCCGGTCTCGCCGTGTTCCATCCCAAGGGTGCGCGTATTCGGCGCATCATGGAGGAGTACTCGCGCGAGCGCCACGAGGTTGCGGGCTACGAGTTCGTCAACTCGCCCCACATCACGAAAGAGAAGCTGTTCCAGATCTCGGGTCACCTCGACTGGTTCGCCGACGGCATGTTCCCGCCCATGCACCTCGACGAGGGCGGTCCCGACGGCGAGGGCACCACGTACTACCTGAAGCCGATGAACTGCCCGTTCCACATCTTGATCTTCAAGCACCGCACGCGTTCGTACCGCGAGCTCCCGCAGCGCTTCTTCGAGTTCGGCACGGTGTATCGCTACGAGAAATCCGGAGTCGTGCACGGCCTCACCCGCGTGCGCGGCCTCACTCAGGACGACGCGCACATCTTCTGCACGAAGGAGCAGATGGCCGGCGAGCTGTCGTCGCTGCTCGACTTCGTGCTCGACGTGCTGCGCGACTACGGCCTCGACGACTTCTACCTCGAGCTGTCGACGAAACCGCCCGGTAAGGCGGTGGGGACCGACGAG
Organism: Acidimicrobiia bacterium; assembly: GCA_035996165.1. Taxonomy (GTDB): domain Bacteria; phylum Actinomycetota; class Acidimicrobiia; order IMCC26256; family PALSA-610; genus PALSA-610. The sequence continues at coordinate 2,128 of DASYJT010000169.1, read as the reverse complement.
GAATGGGACGAGGCCACGCAAGCCCTGCGCGAAGCGGCCGATGGCAAGGGCCTCGACCTCGTCCTCGACGAGGGCGGCGGCGCGTTCTACGGTCCGAAGATCAGCGTGCAGGTCAAGGACGCGATCGGTCGTACGTGGCAGATGTCGACGATCCAGCTCGACTTCCAGATGCCGCAACGATTCGACATGCACTACGTCGGCGCCGACAACGAGCGCCACCGCCCGGTGATGATCCACCGCGCGCTGTTCGGCTCGGTCGAGCGCTTCTTCGCCGTGCTCGTCGAGCACTACGCGGGCGCGTTCCCGGCCTGGCTCGCGCCCGTGCAGGTGATCGTGCTGCCCGTGAGCGACCGGCACGACGCGTACGCGTTCCGCGTGGTCGACCGGCTGAAGGCGGAGGGCTATCGCGCCGACCTCGTCGACGGTTCGGCCGGCCAGCTCGGTTCGCGTATCCGGCGGGCGAAGACCGAGAAGGTGCCGTACATACTCGTGGTCGGTGACGACGACGTCGACAACGGGACGGTCGGCGTGAACCGGCGGGGGAGCAACGATCCCGACCGCGGCGTCCGGGTCGACGATTTCGTCGCCCGGCTCGCAGCCGAAGTGCTCGAGCACCGGTAGCGCGCGTGGGTCTCGAACGGTTGTGGGCCGACTGGCGGTCTGCGTACGTGTCGGGCGACGCCTCCGACCCCGAGCGCGAACGGGGTGGCTGCGTGATGTGCAACCTCGTCGCCGCGACCGACGACCGCGAAGCGCTGGTGCTCGAACGGACGCCCGCGACGATCACGGTCATGAATCTCTATCCGTACGGCTCGGGGCACGTGATGGTCGCGCCCGTCCGCCATGTACCCGCGTTCGACGACCTCTCCGACGACGAGAACATCGCAGTGGCGCGCGCCCAGGTGCGCGCGATCCGAGCGATCCGCGCGGCGTACCGGCCCGACGGCCTCAACACGGGCGCGAACCTCGGCCGCGCCGCGGGCGCGGGGGTGCCGGGTCACCTGCACGTGCACGTGTTGCCACGCTGGAGCGGCGACACCAATTTCATGACGTCGGTGGGGGAGGCCCGGGTCCTTCCCGAGAGCCTGCGTACCGGCTACGACAAGCTCAAAGCGGCGTGGCCCGGGTAGCGTCCGCGCCGTGCCCCCCGAGACTCCCGACGGCGACGACGCGCATTTCGACGAGCTGCCCGAAGATCTCGACGTCACCGCGTACGTAGGGCCGTACGCGTTCCCCGACATCAAGCGGCGTCGGATCGCGGGCACGATCTATCTGGTGCTCGGCGCGTTCGGGTTGTGGGCGGGGCTCGCAAGCGACAACCAGGGACTCCTCTTCGGGGCGATCCTTCTCGCGGCGATCGCCGTGTACCACTTCGTCGCGGGCTGGCCGTTGAAGATCGACCAGACCGAAGCGCTCACGGTCGCAAGCCGGACGGTGGGTTTCCCGGTCGGTCACGCGTCGGCCCAGCTCGCGTGGCGCGGCCTGCGCTCCCGTCCGGCATGGCGCGTGCTCGTGTACAGCGCCGACGAGCCGCCGAGCGTGCGCGGCCTGGTCGAGCTCGACGCGGTCGACGGTCACGTGCTCGGCGAGTACACCGAGCGCAACCCCGAAGACTGGACGCAATACCCCCGTTAGGGTTTCCGGGCATACACGAGTCCGAAAGGCCCCGGACCCCGAAAGGAGCCTCGTGCGAGCATTTCTCGGCGACTTCAAGAAGTTCATCCTGCGCGGAAACGTGCTCGACCTCGCGGTCGCCGTTGTCGTAGGTGCCGCGTTCAACTCGGTCGTACAGTCGTTCGCCAACGACGTCGTGATGGGATTTGTCGGCGCGATCTTTGGCAAGCCCAACTTCAACGAGGTCGTGATCAAGATCGCGTCGGGCGAAGTGTTCATCGGCAAGTTCATCACGAGCGTCGTCAACTTCGTGATCGTCGGTTTCGCAGTGTTCCTCGCGGTCAAGGCATTCGAAGCAATGCAGAAGATCCGGCGCCGCGGCGAAGCCGACGTCGAGCCCGAGTCGGACCTCACCGTCGACCAGGAGTTGCTCTCGGAGATCCGCGACCTCCTGCGCGAGCGCGCCGAAGAAGCCTGACCGCGCGGGGCGGTTCGTCAGGCGCCGTTGCTCCGC
>DASYJT010000168.1:0-13438 GCA_035996165.1 Acidimicrobiia bacterium | reverse complement strand
GACGGGTGTCACGACGTTCTTGCCCGACTCCAACAGCCGGATCACGTCGCGCGTGCTCGCCATCACGGGTGAGTACACGACCGCATCGGCGTCGAGCGCGCAGATCTCGTCGAGGCTGTTCGTCGCCTTCACCCCGATGGCTCCGATGCCGCAGATCTCGCCGACGTCCTTGCCGACCTTGTCGTCGCTGTGCACCCAACACCCCACGAGCTCGAGCTCAGGGTGCGCGAGCACACCTTTGACCGCTTCCTTGCCGAGCAACCCGGTTGCCCACTGAACCACGCGATACGTCATGCAGTGATTCTGGCCGCGCCACCGCCTCAGGTACAGATCGGCACCTTCGCGTAGCCGCGGACGGTGCTCGTGTGCACCATCTCGCACCGGTCGTAGTCGACCTCCCAGGTGGGGAAGCGCCGGAACGTCTCCTCGAGCGCGATGCGCCCCTCGAGCCGGGCCAGCGCGGCACCGAGACAGAAGTGGATCCCGTAGCCGAACGCGACGTGGCGCGGGATCTCGCGCTCCACGTCGATGCGATCGGCATCGGCGAACATGCGCTCGTCGCGGTTGGCGGCGCCCGTGAGCAGCGCGACCTTCGAGCCGGCCGCCAACGCGGTGCCCTGGACCTCGACGGCGCGCGTCACCCACCGACCCTGGATCGGCGACGGCGCCTCCCAACGCAGGATCTCCTCGACGGCGTTGGGAATGAGATCGGGGTTGGCGGCCAACTTGCGCCGCTCGTCGGGGAAACGATCGAGACCGACGGCCGACCACCCGAGGAAGCGGGCGACGGTCTCGTTGCCCGCGCCCGACAACAGACCCATGAACGCGTGGATCTCGCTGTCGGTGAGGTAGCGCGTCGAGCCGTCGTCGTCTTCGAAGTCGGCCGTCATCAGCTCGCTCATGATGTCGTCGCGCGGATGGCGGCGACGATCGTCGATGTGCGCCTGCCAATAGTCGTGCACGGCCTCGCGGATGTCGACGGCCTGCGCGCCCATGATCTCGCCCGGATCGATGTGCAACATCGCGTCGGTCCACTCGCGCAGCTGGACCTCGTCGTTCTCGGGAGCGCCGAGCAGCGCGGAGATCACCATCACCGGGAGGCGGGCGCCGAAGTCGTCGACGTAGTCGAAGGTGCCGTTGCCCGCGCCCGCGAACTCGTCGAGGAAGCCCCCCGCGAGCGCTCGGATCCGAGGTTCCAGCGCCGACATGTGGCGCGGCGTGAACGCGCGGCTCACGAGCTTGCGGTAGCGCGTGTGGAGCGGCGGGTCCATGAAGATCATCAGCGACCGCATGAACTCGCTCGGCTCGGGGCCCATCATCTCGAGCACCGTGGTGTGCGCAGAACTGAAGGTGGCCGGGTCGAGGTGCGCGCCCAGCACGTCGTCGAACCGGCTGAGCGCGTAGAAGTCGTGCTGCTCGTTGTAATAGACGGGCGCCTCGTCGCGCAGGCGCTTCCACACGGGGTGCGGGTTCGCGTCGATTGCGTAGTCGTACGGGTCGTAGACCACCGGAGTCGCCACCATGCGCGAACCGTACCGCCTGCTCTACGCCACTTCCGGCGCCGCTTGGTGCGTCGCCCAGGCGCGGTAGAGCTCGGCGTAGTGGCCTCCGAGGGCGACGAGCTCGTCGTGCGAGCCGAGCTCGGCGAGCCGGCCGTCGTACACGACGCCGATGCGATCAGCGCGCGCCGCGGTCGAAAGGCGGTGTGCCACCACGACGACGGTCCGGCCGTGCATCAGGTGCTCCATCGCCCGCTCGACCGCATGCTCGGTCCCGGGATCGAGGTTCGAGGTCGCCTCGTCGAGGATCAGCACCGACGGATCGGCGAGCGCGGCCCGGGCGAGCGACACGAGTTGGCGCTCCCCCGCCGACAGCCGCGAGCCTCGCTCGCGTACCTCGGTATCGAGCCCTTCGGGGAACGCGGCGAACCGGTCGAGCAGACCGAGGATCCGCAACGCCTCTTCGACCTCGGCGTCGGTGGCTTCGGGCCGGCCCACCCGCACGTTGTCGCGCAGCGTTCCCGCGAACAGAAAGCCCTCTTGCGGGACCACGATGATGCGCCGGCGGAGCGAGACGAACTCGGCATCGCGCAGGTCGACGCCGCCGACGCGCACCGTGCCCGCGACCGGATCGTAGAAACGGGCGATCAACTTGGCGAGCGTCGACTTGCCCGCGCCGGTCGGACCGACGAGCGCCAGCCGTTCACCGTCGGCGATCCGCAACGACACGTCGTGCAGCACGGGCTCGTTCGCTCCGTACGCGAACGTCACGTCGTCGACCTCGACCTCACCGGATCGAGGCAGGTCGATCGCGGCCTGGCGCTGGCGAACAGTGGGCCGCGTGTCGAGCACGCCGAAGATCTTCGCGAGCGCGGCCGCCGACGACTGGACAGTGTTGTAGAGCTGGCTGAGCTGGTTGATGGGCTCGAACAAGCTGTTCAACCACAACACGAACGCGGCCACCGTACCGACGGTGACGATGCCCTTCGTCGTGAGCCAACCGCCGTACCCGATGATGACGGCGGTCCCTGCGACTCCCGCGTACTCGATAATCGGGAAGTACTTCGACGAGATGCGAACCGTGGTCATGTTCGCGTGGTACTGGTCTTCGTTGGTGCGGTGGAACTTGCGCGTGAACGCATCTTCGCGGCCGAAGGCCTGCACGACCCGGACACCTTCGAGGCTCTCCTGCAACGTGCTCAGGTTCGTCGAGATGGTGTCGCGCACCTCGAGGTACGCCTTGTTCGACACGCGCCGGAACCACCGGCTCCCCAAATAGACCGGCGGGACGATCACCAGGATGCCGACCGCGAGCTGCCACGAGACGATGAGCACGATCGTGATTGCACCCACGAACACGAACGTGTTCTGCACGAACAGCACGAGACCCTGCGATACCAGCTCCTCCATCGCGTCGATGTCGGAGGTCATGCGCGCCACGATCTTGCCGGTCTTCTCGGTCTCGAAGTAGTCAAGCGAGAGGCTCATCATGTGACCGAAGAGGCGGTTCCGCAGGTCCTGCAGGAAGCCCTCACCGACGCGCGCGACGAGAACGATCGCGATCCGTCCGAGCACGAGCCCGGCGAAGGCAACCGCGAGATAGATGACGACGGCGAGGTCGAGCGCCCCGGCGTCGCCGGCGAAGTTCTTGTGCGGCAGACCCGCGTCGATGCCGTGCTTCACCAACAGCGGTCCGGCGAGCAGTGTGGCCGCCTGGGTCATCAACACGAGGACCGCGACGATGATCAGCCCGCGCCACGGGCGCAACATGCGCAACAGCCGGCGCACGACGCGCGTGGCCTCGTCGCGCGAGAGCGTCTCCTCCGGAACGTTGTCGCCCCACCAGCCCATCAGTCACCGACTCCCGGAAGGTCGACCGGCAGGTCGAGGATCTCTTCGTCGTCGACGACCCCGACGTGCGGCTCGAGCGCCGCGCGGGCCAGGACCTCGCGATAGCGGGGCGAGGTCGCCAACAGTCGTTCGTGCGTGCCTTCGGCGACGACCTTGCCGCCGTCGAGCAACACGACGCGGTCGGCCAACGCGATCGTCGCGGGGCGGTGAGCGATGATGATCGTCGTCCGGCCGCGCATCACCTCGGCGAGCGCGGCCCGGATCTCGTGCTCCTTCGACGGGTCGACCGACGAGGTCGCGTCGTCGAGGATCAAGATGCGCGGATCCGCCAGCACGGCACGCGCGATCGCGATGCGCTGGCGCTGGCCGCCGGAGAGCGAATAGCCGTGCTCTCCGATGATCGAGTCGTAGCCCTCCGGGAGATCACGGATGAACTCGTCGGCGCCCGCGAGCCCCGCCGCCCGCACGACCGCTTCGTTCGGAGCCTCGGGATCGGCGAACGCGATGTTGTTGCGCACGCTGTCGGAGAACAGGAACGTGTCCTCGAACACCAGGCCGACCGAACGCCGGACCTCGCTCAGCCGCACGTCGCGCACGTCGGCGCCGTCGATGCGCACGTGGCCGGCGTGCACGTCGTAGAAGCGCGGGATGAGCCGGGCGATGGTGGTCTTGCCCGACGCCGTCGCGCCGACGAGCGCCACCGCCTCGCCGCCCTCGACGACGAGATCGAGACCGTCGAGCACGGCCGGGCCGCGGCCGTAGCCGAACGTGACGCGCTCGAAGCGCACCGTGCCCGGACCGTCGGGCAGCGAGCGGGCGTTCGGCAGATCTTCGATCGCGGGATCGGTCGCCAGGATCGAGTCGATGCGCCCCGCGGCCGCGGCCGAACGCGGCAGCTGCCCGACGAGCATGCCGATCATGCGCAGCGGCCAGATCAACATCACGACGAACAGGTTCGCCGACACGATGTCGCCGACGGTCAGGTGGTGGTGCAACACCTGGTGCCCGCCGTACCAGAGGATGCCGACCAGACCGAGGGCGGGTAGCAGGTCGATCAGCGGCATGAAATTCGCACGCAGCCGCGCTTGATCCATCGAGCGGTCGAACACGCTCCCGGCTTCTTCCGACAGCCGCGCCCGTTGCATGCGCTCGACCCCGAAGCCCTTCACGACCCGCACTCCGGTAACGCTCTCCTCCACCACGCCCGACACGTCGGAGAGCTCTTTTTGGAGCGCCATGCCGACCGGGTACATGCGGTGGTTGAACCGCGTGGCGGAGAAATTGAGCAACGGCAACAGACCGAGCGCGAACAGCGCGAGCCCCGGACTGCGCAACAGCAGAATCACGACCACCGCGACCATCTGGATCATGCTCGCGATCGTCAACGGCACGAGCAGGATCACGTTGTTGATCTGCTGGATGTCGGTGTTCGCGTACGCCATCAGCTGACCCGTCTGGGCCTGGTCGTGGAAGGCGAAGTGCAGCCGCTGCAGGTGCGCGACGAGGCGCATCCGGATGTCGGTCTCGACGCGCCACGCGAGTCCGAACGCCGCGTAGCGCCGGAGCCCGGTACCGACCGCTTGCACCGCGCCGACGGCAATGATCGCCGCGGTCAGGCTCAGCGTGACACCGGTGCGGCCCTTGGCGATGCCGTGGTCGATCGCACCGCCCGCGAGCAGTGGTACCGACACCCGGGCCGCCGCCCAGACGAGTCCGGCGACGATGCCGAGGATCATGAGGTGCGGGTGGGCGCCGACGGTTTCCTTCATGAGACGCCAGCCGTGCTTGCGGGTCTGCGCGCCTTCGAGCTTCGCCGTTTCTTTCCGCTGCGCTTTTTGCTGTTTGGACTCGGCTTCGTCTTCCACCGCGGCGGAGGCTATCAGCGCGTCCCTGACGCCTCCGTCAGGTTTTTCCCAACCGGTTCCCCGGCGCCGACTCAGTTCGGGAACAGCTCCGACACCATCTCCGCGAGCACCGCGCGCTCGTCGTCGCGCGCGATGTCGCCCGCGAAGATCACGATCGGCGCGCCCGTATCGCCGTGGATCTGCGCGGCGACCGCGCCGAGTTGCGTGAACCCTTCGCCGACCAACACCGCCGACGCGCCTGCTTCGCACATGACCCGCGCCACGGCGGCGCCGGCCTCGGTATCTGCCTGCGGGATGATCACCACCCGCCCGGACAAATCATCCATCGACGGTGTCACGCATCGAGGCGCTTGCGCGCCTCTGCCTCGCGCAGCACGTCGATGATCTCGTCGCCGACGAGCTCCGAGCGTTCGAGCAGCTCGTCGCGCAGTGCGATCACGAGATGCCGGTGACTGTCGAGCATCACCTGCACGTCGGCCTTCGCCTGCTCGAGCAGCTTCTCGACTGCTGCACGCGCGTCCTCGTTGCCGAGCACCTTGCCGACGATGCCCTGGGTGATCGGACCCGACTCGATGGCGTCGTAGGAGACGAGAGATCCGGCCATGCCGAACGAACCGACCATCTGGGCGGCGATGCGCGTGGCGTGCACGAGGTCGCCCGACGGACCGGTTCCCGACTCGCCGAAGAACAGCTCCTCCGCGCTCATCCCGCCGAACGCGATCTTCATCATGCCGAGCAGTTCGGAGCGCGTACGAGTGAATCGCTCCTCGCCGTCGCTGTGCGCGAGCAGGCCGAGCGCGTCACGGCGCTTGATGATCGAAAGCACCTCGAGCTTGCGATTCTGCCCGACGAGATACGCGACCGTCGCGTGCCCCGACTCGTGCGTCGCGATCGTTCGGCGCTCTTCGTCGGTGTACTCGACCGGTTGCTTCAGGCCGATCTCTTCGGTCATCTTCGCCTGCTGGACGTGCGACCAGTCCATCGCGACCTGACCGTCGCGCAGCGCCCACACGAGACCTTCGTCGAAGATGTGCTCGATCATCACCGGCGTGTAACCGAAGGTCATCGCCGCGAGCGCGTCGCGCCGCTCTTCCTTGTCGAGCTCCGGAACGTGCGCCTTGCGATCGAGGTAGTAGTCGATGATGTCGCGCCGTCCCGAGCGGCTCGGCAGGTCGAAGTGGATCGAACGGTCGAAACGCCCGGGCCGCAAGAGCGCGGGATCGAGGTCGGCCGCTCGGTTCGTCGCCGCGATCAGCAACACGTTCGACGGCTTGGGCGCACGCTTTTGGATCCGTCGGTGCGTGGGGAGGAGGCGGTTCAGCCCGTCGATCCACCAGCCCGTGAACTTGTGACTCCCTGTCGGCGTGTCGAACGACTGCATCTGGATGAGCAGCTCGTTGACAACCCCCGAGATACCTTCGCTCGAGTTGCGTTCGATGCTGCGGCCGTGCGAATCGGCGCCGTACACACCGATGCCCTGCGCGTCGTACGCCACCGACCGCATGCCGCTGCGGGCGCCGGCGATCGCGTCGATCTCCTCGATGAAGCCGATCGCGCCGCCCTCTTCGGCCGCGGCCTTGCGCAGCTCCTTGAAGTAGTTACGGATCTTGCGGCCCGTCGCGCCGTAGTACTGCGACTGGAACGCCGTCGACGACACGAACAGGAACGGCACGCCGGCCTCGTGCGCCATCGCCTTGGCCATGTACGTCTTGCCCGTACCGGGCGGGCCCTCGAACAACACGCCCTTGCGGGGATTGCCGCCCATCACCGTGCGGAAGGTCTGGTAGCCGAGGAACAGGTTGAGCGTCTTGACGACCTCGTCCTTCACCGGACCGAGACCGACGACGTCGTCGAGGGTCGTGGAGATCTCACTGGAGTCGTAGCGAACGTGTGGCGATTTCCCCATCGCCATCATGGGAACCACGAGCACGATGCACAGGACGACGATCAACCCGACCGGCAGGAAGATCTGTACCTGCGTCGCGCTGAATTTCGGCATGCCGAACCGGATCAGGTTGTGCGTGAAGATCCGGTAGTACAGGTACGCGGCGATCGGTGCGAGCACCAGGACCAGGCGCCACAGTCGGGCGCGGCGAGTCGACTCGCGGATCCGGCTGACGTCGAGCGTCCCCGACAAGACCGCGGCGCCGCCCATTCCGGCCAGATGGGCCGCGTTGGCTGCGATCTCCCGCTGGCCCCGTTCTTCGTGCCGACGGCCCATGATGACTCCCCCCAAGCGGTCCCCTTGAACGCTGAGCGTAGCGAAACGAGCGCGTTTCGGGAAGGGGAGCTACGTTTCGTGAGGCCGGTGTTTCTGCACGTGACTATTGATCACGGGAGTGATCGACACATCCGCCGGTTTAGGCGCCGGTTTAGGCTGCCGCGGTGAATCAGCCGGTCGAAGGGGTCGACGCCCGCACCGATCGGGTGGCCCAAGGAGCCATCGGGGTCGCACTCCTGGCCGCCTTCGTGTTCCGCGTCCCGTTGATCGTCCCGCTGCTCGCGATCATCCTCGGGATCTCCGCGCTCGCCGGCCCGCGGGCGAATGGCCTGAACGTCGTATTCGAGCGCGGGATCGCGCCGCGCCTCCCCCGCCCGGGCGGCGCCGTGCCGGAAGGTCGGGTGGCGGCACCCGTCGCACGCGCGCAGGACGCGCTCGCCGCGGGAGCGCTCGTCGGCGCGAGCTCGATGTTCCTGCTCGGCGTCGGGTTCGTGGGTTGGGTGCTCGTCATGGGCGAAGCCGGGATCGCGATCGTCGCAGCCACGACGCGGCTGCACGTGGTCGAGCTCCTCCGTAAGCCCTGAACCCGCGATCACCTCAAACTCGCGATCAGATGTCGAAGCGCCCGTAGCCGCCGCGGTAGAAGAGCAAGGGCTTTCCTTCGGGTGCGTACCCGAGCTCGAGCACCTTGCCGACCACGATCAAGTGGTCGCCCGCGTCGTGCTCGGCGATCGTCTCGCAATCAACGAACGCGATCGCCGCGTCGAGGATCGGGGCACCGGAACGCCCGCTCGAATAGGCGATGTGCGCGAAGCGGTCGGCGCCCTTTTGCGCGAACAGCCGGCATATCTGCTCGCCATCTTCGGCGAGGATGTTCGCGGCCCATTTCCCCGCGGCCTGGATGTGCGGCCACGTCGTCGACGCCTTCGCCGCGCAGAACAACACGAGCTGCGGATCGAGCGACACCGACGTGAACGAGTTACACGCCATGCCGACCGGCTCATCGCCTTCGACCGCGGTGATGATCGCGACGCCGGTGGCGAAGTGCCCGAGGACTGTACGAATCGCGGCGGGGTCAGGCGCCAGGATCTCCTTGCGCGACTGGCTCATCCCGATCTCGGCACCGCGGGAGTGAGCTCGATCTGGAGACCTTCGAATGCGGCCGTGACTTCGGGGCCGCCGATACGAGCCGACATGTCGGCCGCGGAGCGTTCGATGACGGCGAGGTCGTCGTCGCCGTGCGAGGGGTCGTGGTGGAACAGCGCCAGGCGGCGCGCCCCGGCTTCGCGTGCGACATGCACCGCGTATTCAGCTGTGCAGTGACCCCAGTGCCGCTTCGGCTCGTACTCCGCAGGCGTGTGCTGCGCGTCGTGGATCAAGATGTCGACACCGTCACAGAGCTCGAGCACTTCGTGCGGAATGTGGTCGTCGGAATGGTCGGGATTGCAGCCCGGACCATGGTCGGGAACGTACGCGACCGACAAGCCGTGCACGTCGACGCGGAAGCCGAGCGTCGGACCCACATGCCGCACCCAGCGCGAGCGCACCTTCGCGCCGCCGACGGGAAAGTCGTCGTCGCCGGTGTCGTGGAACCGCACGTCGGCGGCCAGTTGGTCGGGCACGATCGGGAAGAACGGCGGCCGCATGAGCTCCGCGAAGACCTTGCCGAGCGGGCCCTCGTCCTGGCGCGGACCGAACACGTCGAGCGTCGCGCCTTCGCGATGCAACGGCGTGAAGAACGGCAGGCCCTGCACGTGATCCCAGTGCAGGTGCGTCAGCAACACCGTTCCGTGGAAGTCGTCGGCACAGCGGGTCGCGTACGGGCGCACGCCGGTCCCGAGGTCGAACAGGATCGGCGGCGCGTCGTCGGTCTCGATCGCGACCGACGAGGAATGGCCGCCGAAATGCGCGTACGCGGGTCCGGCACATGGTGTCGAGCCTCGGACGCCGTTGAACACGACGCGGATCCCCCCGGACATGGGCCGGGAGAATAGTCACGCGGAGTGGAACTTGGACAGCGCGCCCGGGAGCCGACGTCCACCCCGGACTACTTCGACGGTTTGGGTCCGGTGGCGCGGGCCTCTTCGACAGCTACCAACGCATCGCGGAGCTGATCGATCCATTCGCTCTCGTGGTCCCGCACGAGGCGCACGCACCAGGCCAGCGCGTCCGATCGTGAGCGCGCCACGCCGGCGCCGACGAGGGTGTCGAGCGTCTGACGCTCCCGCATACGCAGGCGGGTCATCACCGGCACGGCGAGCGCGGTGAACGTCTTTTCCTCGTCGCCGCAACGCGCGCCCCACGCCACCTTCCGGCCGGTGTTGGCCTCGGCCTCGTCGGCGATGCGCATGCGCTGCTCCCGGGTGTCCTCCCGAAAGCGTTGTATCCGGGCAATCCGAGCCGCGGCGAGGGTCGCGTCGTCGGCGCCCTCGGGGTAGTCGGGCTCGGCGAGAGTGCCGACGACCAGGATCTCCTCGCGATCGGCGGTGACCGTTGCCGGACCGGTGAACCAGTCGTCGGGCAGCCGTCCGGCGAACCAGCCTTCGAGCGTTGTACTGGGCTTGGGCTTTGTAGTCATGACTTCATTACATCATTACAAGATACGAAGCGCAAGCGCAGGTCCCCAGACGCCCAACCCCAAACGCGACGACGCCCCCGACCGGGGGGGACCGAGGGGGCATCGTCATATCTGGGACTTGCGGGGCTGGGAGGGCAATCCGTGTCCCAAGAGGACAATAGAGAGGGCCCCGTCGCGGCAGCGTGACGCGACGATGCCCCCGTGCGGGGGCGGGGGCATCGTCAGGAGATGACCCGTCCCTGGCGGGGGAATCGGGGGACATCTCTTCGACCCGGAACGTACTCATCGCGTCGCGCGCGAGCAAACACGACTGAAAGCGAGATGAAAGTGGACTCCGCGATGGCGGGGTTTTCGCCGCTTCTGCCAGTATGAGCACCAAATCCGATACGGGCGGTATCGGTGCGGGGGAAGGCAGAAACATGGAGCCCGTCGAGGGTCCTGACGACGACCGATTGCTCACGCCGTCGGAGGTCGCCGAGATGTTCCGCGTCAATCCGAAGACGGTCACCCGTTGGGCGCGGACCGGTCGGCTACGAGCGATGAAGACGATCGGCGGCCACCGCCGATACCGGCTCTCCGAGGTGCGCAAAGCGGTCGAGGCCGCCAACCAGCCCGAGTAACGCTGCGGCTAACCCGCCAACGCGGCGCGCAGCCGCGCGGCATAGTCCGCCATCTCGTCGTCGCCCGCGTACTTCTGGCGGGGCCAGAAGAAACCGCGCAGGCCGTCGCCCTTGGTGCGCGGCACGACATGCACGTGCACATGCGGTACCGCCTGACTGACGACGTTGTTCTGCGCGATCCACGAGCCCTGCGCGCCCAGCCCGTCGACGACCGCGCTCGCACAATGTTGCACCGCGACGAACAGGGCGGTGAGCAACGGCGTCGCCAGCTCCGGAAGCGTGACCACGTGTTCGCGCGGGACGACGAGCACATGCCCCTTGAACACCGGACGGATATCGAGGAACGCGACGACGTCGGGCTCGTCGAGCACGATGTGCGCGGGCGCCTCTCCCGCGACGATCCGGCAGAACAGGCAATCCTTGCCGGCCACGCCGCGCGACGCGACTACGCGGCGACCGGCTGCCCCGTCGCGTAGCGGTAGAGGTATGCGACGGCGATGTAGGCAATCGCCTCGGTCACGAACACACCGATGATGCACGCGATGAGACCGAGCACACCGACGACGATCGAGAGGAGCACCGGGAACGCGAGGCCCTTGCTCGAAACTGCTTCGCGGCTCGCGCTGAACGACTCGCCGAGGCTCATCCCGCGGTCGAGGAAAAAGAACGGCGCGAGGCCGAAGTACGCGAGGAAGAGCAACCCCGGGATCACGCACAGGACGATGCCGAGACCGGTCAGGAGACCGAACACGACCGAGAAGATGATCCACGGACCCATGCGGTCGTACTGGAACGCCTTGCTCACGCTCGGCGTCTCGCCCGCCGTGATCATCAGCGCCATGCGGTACAGGCCAAGGCCGGCGATCGCGCTGACGACGATCCCGAGTATCTGGAAGAGCAACAGAGCCGCGAGGGATTTGATCGCGGTCTGGCCGATGATCGAGAGCACGATCTGCGCGGCGACCGGGATGAGCACGACGGTCAGCATCGGGCCGACGTTCTCCTGGAATTTCTTCCAGCCGTACGAGATGGCCGCGCCCGCGTCGGGGGCACCGGTGCCGGGCGGCGGGCCCGGCGGGGGGCTCCACGGCGGGGGAGGCGGCGGCAGATCGGTCACGGGGTCAACCTCCGGGTCGGAACGGATCGGGACGCTAACCGCGTTCCTCCGTGGATCGAGGGACCCGTTCCGGACGGAATCAGTCCGGCGAGGTGTACGGCCGTTCGCGTGGCTGGGCGGCTGACCGCTTCGGGATCATCACGCTGCGGCGGAAGTAGCAGACCTCTTCGCCGCGCTGGTTGAACCCCCGCGTCTCGACCGACACGACCCCACGATCGGTCTTGCTCTTCGATTCCTTCTTGTCGAGCACCTTGGTCTCGGCGTAGATCGTGTCGCCATGGAAGGTCGGCTTCTTGTGTTGCAGCGACTCGACCTCGAGGTTCGCGATCGCCACGCCGCTCACGTCGGGCACCGACATGCCGAGCACGAGCGAGTACACGAGGTTGCCCACCACGACGTTCTTGCCGAACTGGGTCTGGCGTTCCGCGAACCACGCATCCGTGTGCAGCGGATGATGGTTCATCGTCATCATGCAGAAAAGGTGGTCGTCGAACTCGGTGATGGTCTTGCCCGGCCAGTGCTTGTAGACGTCGCCGGGCTCGAAGTCCTCGAAGTAGCGGCCGAAGGGGCGCTCGTACACGGTCATGTGCCCGAGGCTAGCCAGGCGCCTTGCCCGATGCGCGAGCGAGGAGGCCGCGCGCGATCACGAGCCGTTGGATCTCGTTCGTGCCCTCGCCGATGATCATGAGCGGCGCATCGCGGTAGTAACGCTCGACCGGTAGCTCCGTCGTGTAACCGACGCCACCGTGGATGCGGAGCGCCTCGGTGGCGATCTCGAACGCGGCCTCGCTCGCGAAGAGCTTCGCCATCCCCGCCTCGACGTCGGCGCGCTCCCCCGCCTGCTTGCGCTCGGCGGCACTCCGGGTCAACAGCCGCGCGGCCTCGAGCTTGGTGGCCATGTCGGCGATCTTCATCTGGATCGCCTGGTGCTCGGCGATCGGCTTGCCCATCGTGCGCCGCTCCTGCGCGTATGCGAGCGCGGCGTCGAACGCCGCCCGGGCGACACCGACCGCGCGGGCCGCGATGTTGATGCGGCCGACCTCGAGCGCGCCGAGGATGTAGCCGAGTCCGCGACCCGCGTCGCCGAGCAAGGCGTCGGCGGGAACCCGGTGACCGTCGTACGTCATCTCGACGGTCTCGATGCCCTTGTAGCCGAGCTTGCCGATGTTGCGGCTCACGGTGATGCCGCCGGACCGAGGACCGGGATCCTTTTCCACGATGAGGCACGAGATGCCCTCGTCGGTGCGCACCGCGAGCGCGACGATCCCCGCCCGTTCGCCGTTCGTCACCCACATCTTGGTGCCGGTGATCACGTACTCGTCGCCATCGCGCTCGGCCTTGCACGAGAGGTTGCGCGTGTCGCTGCCCGCGTCGGCCTCCGAGAGCGACAGGCATCCGCGCAACTCGCCCGCCGCCATGCGCGGCAACCACCGCTGCTTCTGCTCTTCGGTGCCGTGGTGCACGATCAGGTGCGCGGCGATCGTGTGTGTGATGACGACGCCCGACAGCGACATCCACCCGTACGCGAGCTCCTCCACCACACCGATGTAGGTGAGCAGGTCGAGCCCGAGCCCGCCGTACGCCTCGGGGATCGCGATCCCGAACAGGCCCAGCGCCTTCATCTGCTCGACGATCGCCTCGGGATACGTGTCGTCATGCTCGAGCCCGGACGCGACCGGGATCACCT
>DASYJT010000167.1:0-3688 GCA_035996165.1 Acidimicrobiia bacterium | reverse complement strand
CGTGAAGGGATCGCGGTCCTCGAACCGGAACGGTTTCCCGACGCACATTTCCCGCACCGCGACCGACACTGCGACCTCTCCGGCCTCCGCGGCCGCGCACAGCCGCGCCGCGAGCTGCACCGCCGCGCCGAACAAATCGTTGTTGTCGTCGGTGACCGGCTCTCCGGCACTGATTCCGATACTGACGTCCAGCCGCACGCTCTCGACCTGGTTGCGTTTGTGTAACGCTTGCTGAACGGCGGCGGCAAATGTCACCGCCGCCGTGACCGACGTGTACGCGGCCATGACGCCATCGCCGGTGTGTTTGACTTCACGCCCGCCCGTCGCCGTCAGTTCGTTGCGGACGATGGCATTGTGGTCGCGGAGTATCTCCATATGACCCTCGTCGCCGAGACGCTGCGTCATCGCCACCGATCCGCAAATGTCGGTGAACACAATTGCCCTCACGGCTGATTCCGCGTACGCGGTACCGACCGGATGTTCCGGCATGGTCCCGAAGAGCACGTTGAGCGGAGCGTTCGGGTCGAGTTCCAGCACCCTGCTCGCGAGAATGCCGTGCGAGTCGCGATGCACTGCCTCGACTGCTTCCTTGCTCGGTCCCTCGGCAAGGCAGAACACGGCGCCACTGTCAGGATCGAACCAGTAGGTGTGGTACCGGACATCATGCAGCGCCTGCATCGCAACGTCGGCGCGATGCGCCTCCGCCAGCTCCTCCGGCGACACTCCCGGCAAGTCGTGGCGATCCAGGAACATGGGCACGGCGCGAAATCGTAGAAGGCAGTTGGTAGTCACGCCACCCAGCCGGTTCGCAGGAACGCCCGGGCTCATGCCTGTGCCGTTCGGCCCTTGTGAGAAGGTAGGGCGCGTGTGACCATGGACGCGCGCGGGAACGAGGCCGCTTCCTACGAACGGGGTACGTCAGGCGATGTCCGAATCAACTCCAGAGGTCTCCTGCGAGACCTGCGTCGCGGCGTGCTGCAAGGCACCGATCAACATGCTGCTCACCAGCGACGAGTACAAGGCGCACGGCCGAACGATGGACCTCAAGCTCATCGTGAAGCCAAGGGTCTATCCGCAAGAGGTTCCGTACGAAAAGGCGGAACTGGGCACGATGCGGCTCCCGGCCGGCTTTGGCCTGTTCGAACTCGAATCCGGATGTGCCAACCTCACCGCAACCAACCGCTGCTCGATCTACGCGACCCGACCGCAGTGTTGTGGCGATTTCGCCGTCGGCTCCTCCGCCTGCCTTCGGTTGCGCCGCGAGGCGGGTCTCGACGCCGACCGGCCGATCGACGACGAAGAGACAGCTCGTGCGGTCGACACGACCGAGCCTCTCTTGCGGGAGTTCTTCCCGACGATGCTCGATGCGGAGAGAGCGAGCCCGTCGTCGTTGGGACCGGTCGCGCACGTCGCTCCGCTCGACCTCGCGGCAGTCCGCCAGTTGATCGCGCGCGAGACGGATTGGATCGCGTCTCGGCTCTCTGAGTGCAGCCGCACAGCATGGTCACGTCGAACTCGCTGTGCCGGGTGGAACGTGGCCGACGTCTCGGCGCACCTCGTAACCGTTCAACAGTTCGCGCGCCGGGTATTGACGGCAGCGCTCGAAGGACATCCCGCGGAGGCCCCGCCCGATTTTCGCGGTACTCCCGAGGCAACCATCAAGGCGTTCGGCCGCGCCGCGGCCGAAGTCAACGATGCGCTCGCCCGCATTACGCCCGACCACGTCGACCGCGACGTATCCATGGGAGACAACGAGTCGGTCTCCGTAAGACACCTCATCGAGGTGCTGACCATGGAGGTCGTGGTGCATGGCCTCGACCTCGCCGACGCGCTCGGAGAGAACCGGCACATGACGACGGAAGCGGCCGGGGTCATCGCGCATGCACTTCCCGACCTCCTCGATCCGGGTTCGAGCGCGCCTCCGAACACCTCCTATGTACTCCGTTCGTTGGTGTTCGAGCTGCCGCTCACGTGGCGGGACAACGCGGTGTGGAGCGAACCGGGCGTCGACCCGTGTTGCGTCGAGGGCGAGGCCGAAGCCGTGCTTTTGTTCGCGCTGGGCCGCGTTCCCTTCGACAAGTCGGGCCTCGTGACGAATCAGCCCGACCGCGCCCGTGCGTTCAAACGTCACTTCGTCGGCCCGTAACCGGAGATCACGCTACGGTCACGCGAGTGAGCCGTGGATGCGCGCCCGCCGCGAGTCTTGTTCTTGTCGCGATGTTGTTGGCGGGCTGTTCGGACGGCTCCCATTCGAAGTCTTCGGGACGGTCGTCGCCCTCCTCGACGCGGGCCGGCCATCGGCAGAAGAAGCATCGGGTCGTGGTGCAACGGCCTGACGGGCACGGACAGGCCGTCGTGATGCCGGCGTCGATCGTGGGGGACTGCTCGGCCGACGTCACGGCCGATTTGCAGTCGTGGTTGGATTCGACTCCTGACAATGCGCGACTCATGTTGCGTCGGCGAGCCTGTTTTCGGATCGAAGGCACACTCAAACTCGTCGACCGCCACGATCTCGTGGTGGACGGGCTCGACGCGACCCTGAAGGCGACCACGCGCGGTTCGGGAGGCCGATTGCAGGTCCGCGCACGCAGCCAGGTCAACATCGTCAACAGTCGCAACGTGACGGTACGTAACCTGAACGTCCACGGTGCGAACCCAGACGCGGGCACATCGACCGCGGCATATCACCCCGCTCTCGAAGCCCAACATGCGTTCGCCTTGATGAGGGACGATGGGGTCACGCTCGATCACGTCACCGCTTCGGACGTGTACGGCGACTTCGTCTATGTCGGCGGCGCAACCGGACACCCGAGCCGGCGCATCACGATCACCGATTCGCACTTCGAACGCAGCGGTCGCCAAGGCATCTCGATCACGAACGGCAACGACGTGCAGATCGTTGGCAACACCATTGGTGATGTTGCCCGCTCACTCATCGACCTCGAACCCAATCTCGGCTCCGACGAAGCGCGCAATATCCGCATCGCGAACAACACGACCGGCGCCGCACGCAATTTCTGGATCGCCGACAAGGGCTCCGGTATCAACATCGGCGACGTCACTGTCACGCACAACGTGATGCAAGCGCCGACCGGCGGTCTCGTGTTCGTATACGGACCGAAGCGAGGCAAGCGGGGGCCGTTCACCTTCACCGGCAACGTCTTGCAGGTCACGGGCGCGGTATCCGACGAAGGCACCGTCGGAGCATTCGTGTTCTCGAACGCGAGGAATGTTTCCATCAGCGACAATCAACTGACCGTGCCGGCCGACCGCGCCATGCCCGCGGTCGAGTTGCTTGCGACCAGCGACGTGGTCATCTCTCACAACAAGTTTCTCGGCACCGCCAAGCCCGTCCTGGCCGACTCGTCGAGCCGCAGTATTCGACTCACGCTTTCCGGCAAATAGAGACGAGGCGCCGGCACGGCGCCATCAGGTGCGCCGTCGTTGACCACGGTGTTTGCTCGGCGAGGGGCGTCGTGCAAAGCTTTCCTTTCCATGGCAGGAACCAGCATGCAGGATCGCCCCCGCCCGTGGTGGCTCCTATCCGTTGCGGCCGCCTGCGTCGTACTCGGGTTGCTGGTGGCCCATGCTCCGGCGTCCTCGCCGAGCGTCACCGTCCGTACGCGGGCCGCTCAGGCCCGATCGGTCCGAAGTCGCGCCCACACGGTCTCGGTTCCGACATCGACGA
>DASYJT010000166.1:0-14443 GCA_035996165.1 Acidimicrobiia bacterium | reverse complement strand
CGAACGTGAACTGGTCGTTCGCGCTGGTGGCGCTGGTCCCGCCCGGCGTGGTGACGGTGATGTCAACCGTGCCGGTGCTGTGGGCCGGGGACGTCGCGGTGATCGACGTCGCGTTGTTCACGGTGAAGGTTGTTGCGGCGGTGGCGCCGAAGTTGACCGCGGTCGCGCCCGTGAAGCCCGTGCCGGTGATCGTCACCGACGTTCCGCCCGCGGCCGGTCCGCTGGTCGGGCTCACGCTGGTCACGGTGGGCGCCGCGAGGAATGTGAACTGGTCAGCCGCGCTGGTTGCGCTGGTCCCTCCCGGCGTGGTGACGGTGGTGTCAACCGTGCCGGCGCTGTGGGCGGGGGAGGTCGCGGTGATCGATGTGGCGTTGTTGACGGTGAACGTTGTTGCGGCGGCGGCGCCGAAGTTGACGGCGGTCGCGCCGGTGAAGCCCGTGCCGGTGATCGTCACCGACGTGCCGCCCGCGGCGGGTCCGCTCGTCGGGCTCACACTCGTGACGGTCGGTGCCGCGACGAAGGTGAACTGGTCGTTGGCCGAAGTGGCGCTGGTGCCGTTGGGTGTGGTGACGGTGACGTCGACGGCTCCGGCGCTGTGGGCGGGGGAGGTCGCGGTGATCGTCGTGGCGTTGTTGACGGTGAACGTCGTTGCGGCGGTGGCGCCGAAGTTGACGGCGGTCGCGCCGGTGAAGCCGGTGCCGGTGATCGTCACCGACGTGCCGCCCGCGGCGGGTCCGCTGGTCGGGCTCACACTGGTCACGGTGGGTGCGCCGACGTAGGTGAACTGATCGGCTGTGCTCGTCGAGCTCGTACCAGCCGAGTCGGTGGCCGTGATGTCGACGGTCCCCGCGGTTCCTGCGGGAGCGGTCGCGGTGATCGACGTTGAGCTATTCACGGTGAACGTCGTTGCCGGGGTGGCGCCGAAGTTCACCGCGGTCGTGCCGGTGAAGTCGAAGCCGCTGATCGTCACCGATGTGCCACCCGCCGTCGGGCCGGAGCTCGGGCTCACACTCGAGATGATGGGCGTGCAGACCGAACCCGTGGGACGACAGGTGGGGGTCGCAGTAGTCGTAGGTCCGCCGGTTCCGGTCAACGTCGCGGAGATGCCGTCGGTCTGCGGGACTGCGTGCGGCAGGTTGCAGCTCGTCGCCGCGGGACCCGGTCCGACGAGGTTGGCAGTCGTCAACACGACCGCGCCGTACGACGTGACGGTCGCGTTCGTGCTCGGAGCCGTCATCGTGACGGTCGTGTCGGGCGTGGTCAGCGTTCCGGGGTTCGCGCTCGGCGTCGAGTTCGTCACCGTGGTGAGGGACTTCACGCTGCCATGCGTTGCCGAGAGGTTTCCGGGGTTCGCAATGGTGTCGACCTGGCCCTGGACCGTGATCGGTCCGGGGTCGGGGTTACCACTCGTGTCGAGGACCTGGAACGAAGTCGGCGACAGCACCGCGCTCACCGTCTTCTTACCCGTGTAACGGATCGGCGTGGCGTTGACGACCTGGATGACGTCACCGACCTTCACGCCGTTCGGGAACGCGGTCGTGTAGGTCAGTGTCGGTGAAGGAGAAGCCGACCAGGTACCGCTCGACGTCGAGATCGAATTGCCGTGGATGGTGAACGTCGTGCTCGACGGCACGCTTGCAACGACGACGCCCGAGAAGTTGTACGTCGCCGGGAGGTTGCCGGTGATGTCGATGAGCTGGCCGGGGGTGAACGGGTGAGCGGCAGTCGTGGTGTACGTGATCGTTCCGCCGCCGAGGTCGACCCAGGACGCGGCGCTGATTGCCGCACTGGTTCCCTCGTTCGTGAACGTGACGTTGTAGGGGACGCTGTTGCCGTTGTTGGTGGCGGTCGCGGGCGCGGTGGCGCTCGTTACCTGCGGCGAACCGGCGCTACTCCGGAAGAGGTAGGTCTGGTTGAGGTTGTTGTAGCTGCCGATAGTGAACCCGTTCGACGCGCTGGGCAGCGTCGCGGTGCCGCCCGGGATCGTGTTGGTGTACGACTGCGACGCGCTGACCTGGTTCTGCACCACGGCGGCCACGGTGATGTCGATGGGCGTGCCCAGCGTCCCGCTGCCGACCTGCGCGATGCATTCGACTTGCGACCACGTGACCGGATCGCCGTTCGTGGTCGCGGCCGCGGCCGAGAACGCCACGGCTACCAGACCCGCGGTGACGAGCGAGACGAGTGCGCCGAGCGAGACGAAGCGCCGGCGGCGACGACCGGAATTCGAACGAGCAGTATTCCGGATGCGCAGATCCACGTTTCCCCCCGGGGAACTTGCCGGCTTTTGCAAGCGGACAATACGCCCCGATTGCGCGAGCAGCAATGCCTGCGCGCGGCGCCGGGGAAGATGCGGCGAACCGCCCTCCGCCTTCTCGCGGGGCACGGTGTCGCGGCCACAGAACGCGAGCTCAGCCGGCGCGGACTTCCTGGACTCGGGTGTTTGCGCGACTATCCGCGGACCGCGTCGATCTGGCACCATCGAGACCCATGGACGACACCTCGGCGGACCCAAATATGTCGCCGGCGCCTGCGCGACCGGGCTCCCGTCGACGCGTCCAGGTGGTTGTCGGTGTCGTCGTCGCCGCGCTGCTCGTGACGGCCGCGATCGCGGCGGCGGCGAGCTCGGGTTCGCATCGGGCGCACTCGGCGAACGGGTCCGGCCCTTCCGGATCAAGCAGCTCTGTCGACGGATCGACCGTCAGGCGTTCGGGCACCACGACCGCGCCCGGCGGGCATGCTTCGAGCCCCGGTTCTGCGGGCAAGGGGTCGCCTGGTTCGGCAAACAAGGGGTCGAACGGATCGCCCGGCTCGGGCACGGGGGCGACCACTCCGAATCGCGCCGGCTCGACACCTGGGGGCGGGGGTGGCTCCAACACCATCGCGCGGCCGGGCGCGCCGACGACGGCGCGTCCACACGGTCCCGCGACAACCGTTCCCGTGCCGCCCTCGATCGAGCAGGCCTACATCAGCGGTTTCCAGGACGAGTGCCGCTCGCTCTGGGCGCAGGCCGGGCCGTCCGGAAAGCTCTGGGACGCCGATTCGCTCGAGGATTCGCCGCACACGATCGACGAATGTCTGGACGCACTCGACCCGTTCAACGCGAACAGCTGGTCTGACTACAGCGTCGCCGAGGCGCGCGCGGGCGGGCGTTCCGATGCCGATACCGCCGCCGACGGAATGACGGTGGCGAACCGGTTCCAGACGTCGAGCGGGCTCGTCGTCTATATCCCCGAAGCCTGAGTAGCCGTCCGCGAGCCGCGCGCACCGAGCCCGCGGGATTACTCGACGCCTTACTGCTTATCCGCCGACCGGTACCCCGACGCCTGTATCGGGCGGACCCGGCGACTGTGTGACCGGGGTCGTCCTCGGCGGCACGGTTGCGGGCACGACCGTCGTGGTCGACGTCGAGGTCGAAGAAGTGGTCGACGTGGAGGTTGAAGACGAACTGGTCGTGGTCGTGGGAAGCGTCGCCGACGTCGGGGTGTGCGAATCGAACAATCCGAGCGGCAATGTCGGGAGCGTGGTGCGTGACGGGGCCGTGGAAATGACCGGCACCGAGTAGGCGACGGGCGGTTGCGCAGCCGGCGAGTACGCCGGAGCGCTTCGAGTCAACGGAATGACGACGATGATCGACGCGACCGCGAGTCCGAGCAGCGTCAGGAACAAGCGACCGCCGCGAGACCGTGCCTTCGAGACGATGCGGTTGATCAGCTCGTCGACCGTGAGAAGTTCCCAACCGCGCCGCTCGTGCCCGTTGCCTCCGGCGCGGCCGCGACCGATCGTGCTCATGCGCCCATCAGCGATGGGCCGAGCCGAGCGCCCGCGGCACCCCACGGCGGATGACGACCTTCGGCGCAGCAGCCCGCGCCTTGGGGTTGCGGCGGCCGGCGTTGTACTTCAACACGGCCAGCGCTTCGGCACGGGTGCGCTTGGGTGGGACGGCCTTGATCCACTTGACGATGCGGTCGTGCAACGAAAGATTGGGCGCCGCCGAGAGGGCCGCGGGAACGATCGGCTGGAGCACGGGCATCTTCGGCAGGAAGGTCGTCGAGGTCGGCGCCGCGCTCGCCACGTCGGTCGAGCCCGCGGAGCGGTTCGGGCCCGTGAAGAGCGCGAGAGCGACGAGCACCACCGGGATCCAGACTCCGACGGCAATCTTCTGGCGAAGCGGCCAACGGCGAACGCTTATGGCGTTCCGAAGCTGACGGCGCAGCCGTCGTGCCGAAGTCGTCGCCACCGGAGCCCTCCCCTTCGAGCTTCGCAAGTCACCCGATTCGGGAGAAACGTTGCGAACCTTCTTCCCCAACCTGGTAAGAAAAGGTTAGCGGTTTTGGTCAGCCGTTCAAAGGGCAGGAGGCCAGTTCCGGACACATTTTCGCGCGCAGCGCGGTGCACTGGCCACGTCTCTGGCTAGCATGACGAGCGGGGAGGGGCGATGCATCTGAACGCGGTGAGCGATCTGATTCACGCCCGGTCGTTCGCGCTCGGGCTCGCGTTCGGCGGTGTCGCGTTTCTCGCCGCGGCCGCCGTTGCACTGCTCAGCCGCCGCAGGCTTCCCGACATTGCCGGAGTTGCATTCGTCGCGGCGGCGTGGCTCGCAGTGCGGGGTGCGTGGGGCGCCGGGCTGGCGAGCGAAGCCGTCGCGGTTGCCCTGGCGCTGCTCGCCGCCGGGGGAGTCGTCGTGAGTCTCCTCGCGAAGTACGTCGCCGCCGTGGAACGCAATCAATTGGTGGCGACAGCACTCGCGGTCACACCCGGCTCGATCCTGCTCGCGACCGCCACCCCACTCGCGGGCACGAACATCTCGCGTACCGTGCTCGCGCTCGCCACGATCGGGATCGCCGTCGGGATGCGCGATTTCGATGCCGTGAACGGTCGGCGCGGGGCGCCGTGGCTGCTCTTTGCGGTCGCGGCCGGTGGTGTCTACCTGGCCGTGCCGGATACCGAGCTCGCCCGCGTCATGCTGGGCGTCGCGGTGCCGTTCATCTTGCTGAGCGTGCCATCGCCACTGTGTTCGTTCGGTTCCGCGGGCAGTACCGCGCTGGCCGGACTCTTCACATGGGTCGTCGTGGTCGGCGGACGCGGCCGGCCCGGCTCCGTTGTCGGCGGGCTCGCCATCATCGGCATTCTCGTCGCCGAGCCGCTCGGGCGGCGGCTGGTCGGCGGACTGTGGGAGCGAACGCGTCGTGAAGTGCACGGTCGACGAACCGGTCCGATCGACCGGAATCGCGACGGGTGGCTGGCGATCGCGGCCGTTGCCGCAACGGCGCAGTTCGTCATCGCCCTGTACGCGAGCAGAGTCGTAGGGCGCGAAGACAAGGCGCTCTCCGCGTTGCTCATCGTCGCCCCGATGATTGCGGTCGCCATCTTCGGCGCCCCGGAGTTGTTCCCGAAGACGCGTCGAAGCCGTCGCCGCCGGACTCAGTCGTCGCGGCGGCGCAACAGCGAGTACGCGCGCCGCTGAATCGTCGTCGCGCTCACGAGCCGAGGAGACCGCGCGCCTTGAGCTCGTCGATGCACGCCTCGACGTCGGCGAGCGCGTCCTTGCCGAGCACGTCGTTGGCCGAGGAGCTTTGCGCGGCCAGCCAGATTGCCGTTGCCGCGGGACTGAGCCGATGGAGTTCGCGCGCGCCGCGATGCCAGATCAATGCTTCCTCGCCGAGGATCTCGACGTCGAGATCGGGATGCGTCGGCCGGAGCATCGCGACGTTGCTCGGCAACGGAACCCGCGGCGAAGTATGCGCGGCGAGCGCACTCGTGATCGCGTCGACCGCGCCGGCGACATCGCCGTACTCGACGACGATGGCCGCGCACGAGCGCCCGAGCGCGGCGACCGCGCGCAGGCCGGCCGAACCGTCGGCGGCAAAGTTGAACGACTGGTCGGCGAGCAGTTCGGCCGCTTCGGCGGGTGCGAGTGGCGCGACGGCGGTACCCCGGCCCGGGCGGAAGCGCGGGCGCACGATGAGCGCGGGCGTGCAGCGGCACTCCGCGTCGAGCGCGACGCCGAGCGAGCGGGGCGCGAAGAGCAACTTTTCGGCATGCGCCCGGCCATCTCGTTCGGTGGTGAGCGACAACGCGCGGCACGAGTCGCGATCGAGCGCGATGGGCTTCGGATTCGAATAGATCTGCGTCGCGTCGCCGTCGACGGCGACGCTGTCGTCGGTGAGATACGACATGCCGGCGAGCACGAGCGCGCCCACGAGCGTCGACTTCCCGCTTCCGGACGGGCCGGTGAGGATCACGCTCCGCCCGTCGCGCGCGGCGGCCGCCGCGTGGAGCACGAGGTGCGGCGATCGCTCAGTCGCAAGGTTGTTGATCGACCACGCGCACCACGCCAGGACTTCGTGACGGTGGATGTCGCCGTGCACGAGTTCACCGTCGGCTCGCAGCTCGAAACCGTTCGGATCGCTCGACGCAATTTCGAGATCGATGTCGGGGGTTCCGTGCGTTGGTCGGCGGCACGCGCCATACAGGTCGTCGAGCCCGCGCGATATCTCCGCGTCGTCACACCGGATCCGGATTCGTAATCCGAGCGACGAGTACTCGGCGCTGAGTCGCGCGGCGCCCGGCCTACGCGTATCGGTCACGTCAGCGCGCGCCGTGGGATTCCTGGCGCGTCGGGCTTCCCGACTGGTGACGGGTCGGGAAGCAACTCGTCGATGTCGCGCGGGAGGGCCAGGAAGACCAGGAACAGCGGCTGGATCACCGATCGCTCTCGAGCAAGGATGCCGAAGTTCGAGAATCCCGAGAACGCGATGATGAACACGAGCAACGCGCCGAGGCAATACATCACGTACGGAAGTTGCCGCCCGCGTCGGATGGCGCGAAGAATGCGCCGCAATGCTCGAAGTGTGAGCGCGACGAGTGCCATACCCTCGACGGCGGTGATCATCTCCTGAGGCGAGTGAGCCTCGTACGGAAGCGGTCGATACAACACCGTCACGAGTGCAAGCGGGAACTTCGCAGGAGAGGTCACGACAACCGGGTTGAACTTCGACCCTCCTTCCGAGGAC
The DNA here is from genome assembly GCA_035996165.1 of Acidimicrobiia bacterium. GTDB lineage: Bacteria > Actinomycetota > Acidimicrobiia > IMCC26256 > PALSA-610 > PALSA-610. Next base: position 7,427 of record DASYJT010000166.1, on the reverse strand, counting down.
TGCGCGGAGGCATCGGTGAGCGACTTCGTGACCGACGATTGGTTGAACGCGGATATCCCGAAGAAGCTCGACGCCGCGGTGACGACGACGAACCCGACACCGACGACGAACGCGAGGCTGATGATCGTGCGGAGGAAGTCGCCCCGATGCCGCCGGACCACGATGGCGAACGCGAGGCCTCCGCAGACCGCGAGTGCGAAGTGCGGACGCACCATGACCATGCCGCCGACGCCGGCCGAGATCGCGACCACTCCGACGGTCGTTCGGTTGACGAGCAGGCACGCCACCCCGTAGGCGGCAATCCCGGCGGCGAGGACCATGAAGGCGTCCTTGCCGATCGCCGACGGCCAGTAGACCAACGACGGCACGAGAACCAGCCACTTGAGGTACGTGAGGTCGTGCTGCGTCGACATCGCGACGCGATAGGCCCGCCAGAAGAAGAGCAACCCGATGAAGCTGAGCCAGCCGTACACCGCGAAGCCCGACAGCAAATGCGACGGGGTGACGAAGTAGATCAGCCCGGTCAGGACGCGCATGAAGTTCGTCCCGGCGAGCCGGCCGGGCGGGGTGATGAAGTGGCCGTGCCGCAGACCGGCGCCGATCGTGCGACCCCACTTGTCGTAGTCGAAGAAGTCGCCGGTGCCGTAGAGGTTCGCCGCGACCCGGTACCTGACGAACGAACCGATCAACTTGAGGCAAAGGCCGCCCATGACGATCGGAACGACTTGGGGGTTCTGATCCGTCGCGGCGAGGCGCCGCGCGGCGTAGAGCGTGATTGCGAGGAGGATCGGTCCGGTGATGAGCAATCCGAGCGCCTCGGTGTTGCCGCTCGCGGCGAGACCGAGGACGATCACGGCCGTCACACCGAACGCGAAGTACACGACGCCGACCCACGCGGGCTGGTTGCGCATCGGTCGGTTGGCCGGCGGGGCGGAACCGCCCCGGGGATCCGCGTCTCCGAAGCGTGGGTCGGGACTCGGACCGGGAACGAATCGACGAGCGTATTCCTGGTCGAGCCAGGGCGTGCGCAGCCGCACGCGGTCGTCGGTCATCGCGTTCGCGATCCGTTGAAGACCTGTACGCCGCGGTTCAGTCGGCGCGCGTAGCTCCGCTCGCGGGCGCGTACGTAGTCGCGCCGCGGAAAAGCAAGCGCGGCGACGTAGGCCGCGCGGTCGCGCACCGAGGGCAGTGCGCAAAGCGATGCGGCGACCTGGGTCGCGTAGGAACGATCTTCTCGGTCGTAACCGCGCAGCGCCCATCGGTCGAAGCGGGTCGAGCGGTACGCGCGCAACCAATCCACCAGTTCACCGTCGAGATGTATGCCCAGCTCGGCTTCGACGAGGTGCACTGCCCGCTGGAGCACGCTTTCGCAGCGCACGGATGTGATCACGTCGGTGACGACGGAGGTGTCGAATCCGGCTGCGTGGAGTTCGACGACATCCCGCAGCGGAACGAGACGCGGCGGGAAGTCGCCGAGGGCCGCGTGGAAGCACGCGTGTACGAATGCGAGCTCCGGATCGATGCCGGTGATCGTCTTACCGGCAAGGTCGAAGCATCGCGGGCTGCGCCGGAAGAGCTCGGTATTTCCCAACCGCAGGCCGAATGCGCCCGGCGCGAGGGTGCGGTGGAGATCGAGCTCGAGATCATCGGCCCGCTCGAGACAAGCCCCTTTCGAGAACCGGGCATCGAACCCGCGCCGGGGCTCGATGAACCTGCGTTCGAAGTCGAGCGCGCGCAGCGCCGCTATGGCGCGGTCGAACGTGTCGTCGGCTACGAGGAGGTCGATGTCGCCGAAGGATCGCAATGAGGGATCGGCGTACACGGTGTGCGCGAGGACCGGTCCCTTGAGGGCGCGGTAGGGAATGTCGGCGCGCTCGAGCAGCGTCGCGGCTTCGACGAGGAGTCGTTCCAGCCGCAGGTCGAGCATCAACTGGTCTTCGTGGCGGATCCACAGCTCGTCGTGGCCGGCCGTCGAGAGGTGGAGATCGCCGCGCTCGACCGCCGCGAGCGCGAGTCCGGTGAGGCGTTCGCGGCCGATTGCCTCGACGAGCGCACGCTCATCCGCGAGATCACCACCGTTTGGCCCACCGTTTTGCGAACGGGACGCGGTGGTCGTACCGATCGCCGATCCCGCGATCGCTCCGAGCGCGCCGCGGTCGCCGCGATCAGTCATCGGATTCGACGATCGCGCCGATCTCGACCAACGTCCGGCGCGCGGCGAGGACGAAGCCCCTCACGTCGTCGCCCTCGACCCCTATCCCGGCCGCGACACCGCCGACGAGTTGCTCGTCGGTTGCCGGCGTCTCGAGCTCGAGCCAGACGAACATGGCCGTGCCTTCGAGCCGGTGCATTTCGTCGCTCTGCGCCGTCGTCAGCAGGACCGAGCGCGACGTGAGGCGCGTCAACGCGGTGTCGTTGCGTCGCCATACGGTCGTTGGCTCGGCGACGGCCGACATTAGTGATCCTCGAAAGCCGATCTTTCGCCCCGCTCCTGCTGGCGGAGATCGATCTCTTTCGACTTCGAATCGCGACGAGCGAGCTCTTCCTCGGACCCGTAGCCATAGCCGTATCCGTAGCCATACCCGTAGCCATAGCCGTACCCGTAGCCGTAACCGCGGCGGCTGCTCACGGCCCCGACAAGGCATATGCCGAGAACGGGAGCGTCGAGCCGACGCAGCATCTGTGTCGCGCGGGATGCCGCAGATCGCTTGGTCTGGCCGTCGCGGACGAGCACGATCAAGGCGTCGGCCGCGTTCATCAGGTCGTACGCGGCGTTCGTCAGCAGTAGCGGGGGAGTGTCGAGGACCACGATGTCGGCGTTCTCGCGCGCCCAGGCGATCGCGCGCTGGATCAACACGACGGCTTCGCCGGGCCGAGTGTCGCGGCCCGGGCTACTGATGAACTTGACCCCGGGGATCGAGGTCTCCTGCAGCAAGGACTCGAAGTCGATCGTCGTCTTCTGTTCGCTGTCGGCGTAGTCGAGATGGGGTTCCATTGCGGCGTCAACGAATCGGTGCAGCTTCTGGCGCCGTTGGTCGAGGTCGATGACGATGACGCTGCGACCGGTCTCCGCGAAGCAGGCCGCGAGGTTCGCGGACGTTGTCGACTTGCCCTCGCTGGGTCCGGGCGAGGCGATCATCAGCACGCGGGGCATTTCGGACCGTTGCGCGTTCGCGTCGTCGTCTTGCTTCGTGTTCGCGAGCCACATCATGGAAACGGTCGTGCGCAATCCTCGATACGACTCGGCGATCCGCGAAGCGGGGACCGCCTGGGTCAAGACGTCGTAGCGGCGCTTTCCGACGACGTTGATGAACGGGATCTCGGCGACGACGGGAAGCAGCGTCGCGGCCTCGACCGACGGAACGCCGTAGACGGTTTCGCTCTTGCGGTTCATCAAGACTGCGGCCGCGAGCCCGAGAATCAAACCGACGATGGCAGCCAAGAGGAGGCGAGCGAGGGCGCTGCGAGGGGCCGAGAGGCCGAGCCCGCTGCTCGCGATCTCGCGAACAGCCGTGGGCTTCTGCAACTCCGCAAGCGGCGCAGTCGTCGGCTTCGAGTTCTCGAGGTTGAGGAGGCGTTGCTGGGTGTCGGACAACTGTCGGAGGACCGCGTTGTGTTGCGCCGTGAGTGGCCCGACGGTGGGCGCGCCGGCCGCGATCGCGAGGTTGAGTTGGCCGTTGAGCGTCTTCTCCGCGGTCTCGAGTTGCACGCGGTACTCGTCGAGCGTGTGGAATGCGGTGTTGAACTGCGCCTGCGCGTCGGCGACGGCCGCGGTCGTCAACCACGCGGCGAGTGTCGCGGCAACGTCGACTGCTCGTTTCGGTGACTTATCGGTCGCGGTGATGCGGAAGGCCTTTGCCCCTCGGTCGATCGACACGGCGACGGCAGTGCTGCCGATGCTCATACGGCGCACGCCGCTGGAAGGGCTGACTTGCGCGTCGGGGTTCGCCTGCGACTTGACGTGGAAGACGGCCCGAACGTGGTTCGGCACTGCGCCGACGGTGGCGAGGAGCGCGAGTCGGTCCATGCTCACGCCGCTGGCGGGGAGGAGGATCTCGGTCGCGTGATAGCTGATGTTCTTCTGGGGCTGCTTGCTCGTGTTCGCGTGCGCAGGGGTGGTCAACCAACCGACGGCCAGCGCGAGCGCGACCATGGCCACGATCAATCGCCAGCGCCGCCGGCCTGCCCAGAGAAGTTCGCTAATCCCCATATGCTCGCCTCGCGTCGTTCAAGACGCGGGAGGCGTCCCTTCCCCCAGCTTGGCCCCGTGGCGAGCCCAACACCGGCTCACCGCTGACATCGAATGGTAACGGGCGCTTCCTGTATTTACCAGGTCGCGCGGCCGCCGAAAGTGTGCGACTCGTCACATTCCCGGACCGTTCGGCCCGGAGAACCCGGGCTATTCCTCGACTTCCTCGTCGTCTGAGCTTCGCGCCAACCCGTAGAGCGCGCGACCGCCGATCGCGGCGGCGGTTCCGATGAGAGCGAGGTCGACCGCGTCGGTCCCGGTGAATGCGAGTGAACCCTCGCCGAGCGGCGTCCCGCCGCCGCCACCGCCGCCGCCTCCTTGCTTTCCGCCGGCCCGGGTCACGGGAGTCGTGGATCCAGGAGCGGTTGTGCCGGTGGTGGTGTCGGGCGTGCCCGGCGCCGTAGTGGTCGTGGAGCCTTCACCCTCGACTCGGCACTGCGCCTCGTTCTTGATGGTGATCGGGGCGCTCAGGGTCAGGGTGCGCCCGCCGGTCTGCACCCCGATGGCCTTGAGGGTGTGTTTGCCGGTGGGTCCGTGGTCGAACAATTTGACCCGGACGTCGATCTTGCCGGCCGAGTTCGCGGTGGTGACACCGAGTACATGTCCGGGCGAGTCGATCTCGAGTGTCACCGCGGTTCTGGGTGCGAACCCGTCGGCGGTGACCCGAATCGTGTCGCCGACGCACGGCGAGCTGGCCGACACGGAAATATGCCCGAGCTCACCCACGGGAACGGTTGTGCTCGTAGTGGTGGTCGAGCCGGGCGGGGGACTTCCCGCCTTCGCCTTCGCGGCGTACCTGATCGTCGTGATCTTGGGGGCGGCCCACGCAAGGCCGACGACGGCGGCCGAACCTCCGCCGAACCGCCGCGCAAACTCGCGACGACTCAGGCCGATGCTGTGGATCGGCGCGCCCGGCGCAATCGACCGCTCCGAGGAGCTGTCGCTTCTCGGTTGTTCTTCCTGCCCATCCATGCGGGACTCCCCTCGAGGCAGTTTATGACAAGAACGCGCTCCGCGGCCACGAGGGGCGCGTATCGGGCCGCGCGCGAGACTCTCCGACTGTGGTCCCGCCGGTGATCCTGCACGTCCTGCCCGTCGACCTCTCGCGCGGGGCACAGACCTACGCGCGTGACCTTCGCCGCCTCCTCGACGGCCGAAATGCATCGCATCGCACCGTGACGATCTTCCGATCCGGCGGCGACACCCTGGCGGCCGACTACCGGCTCGACGTACCCGACGGTCGATTGCGACGAGTCGGAGCCGACCTGCGAGGCGTCCTTCGGCTGCGCCGGCTGTGCCGCGAGCTGGCACCGGCCGTCGTCGTCGCCCACGGAGGTGAACCGCTGAAGTACGCCGTCCTGGCGGGCATCCCACGATCGCGCCTCGCCTATTACAAGATCGGGATCGGAAGTGACCGGCTCCGGGGTGCCCGTCTCCGGGTCCATCGAGCGCTGTGCCGACGGGCGGGTGCGGTTGCTGCCGTCTCGGAGAGCGTCGCGGAGGAATTACGGACCTTCGGCGTGGAGTCGGATCGGCTCCGCGTGATTCCGAACGGCCGCGACGTAGAGCGGTACGGCTCACAAGACCGGACGGAGCGGGAAGGTCCGGTGCGCCTCGGATTCGTGGGGCACCTCACCGCGTCCAAGCGCCCGGAACGGTTCGTCGACGTCGTCCGCTCGCTGCGTTCGGAGGGCCGCGCGGTCGAGGGCGTCATCGCGGGAGCGGGACCGCTGCTCGAAGCCGTCGAAGCATCGGCGCGTGATCTCCGGATCCAGGTGCTCGGCGCGGTCGACGACGTGCCGCGCGTTTTGACCGAATGCGACATTTTCGTCTTTACGAGCGTCGCCGCGGGTGAGGGGATGCCGGGTGTGTTGATCGAAGCGGGGCTGGCGTCGCTTCCCGTCGTGACAACCGCGGTTCCGGGGGCGGCGGATGTCGTCGAGGACGGGGTTACGGGGTTCATCGTGGCCGTCGACGACATGGCCGGGCTGGTCGAAGCGACGCGTCGACTCGTCGACGACCGGGCGCTCCGCGAGCAGATGGGTTCCGCGGCGCGGCGACGCTGCGAGGATCGGTTCAGCCTCGAGAAGAGTGCGCAGCAGTGGCACGATCTTCTCGACGACCTCATCGTGGGCGTGTGCGCGTCCTCTACCTGATCGACAGCCTGATCGCCGGGGGCGCCGAGCGATCGCTCGCGGTGCTCGCGCCGCACTACGTGCGGCGCGGCGTCGCGCTCGACGTCGCGTACCTCTACGAACGCGACAACGTGTGGATCCCCGCGCTCGAAGCGGCGGGGGCGGGCGTGTTCTCGGTCGCGGGCAGCGGGGGTATGCCGGGCGCGGTCCGGCGCACGCGGAAGCTGATCGCCGCCCGCCGTCCCGACCTGCTGCACACGACCCTGTTCGACGCCGACCTGGTCGGCCGCAGCGCGGCGTTGTTCACGCGGGTTCCGGTCGTGACGAGTCTCGTGAACGAGTCGTACGGCGGTGAACAACTCCGCAACCCGAATGTCAGGGCATGGAAGCTTCGGGCCGCGCAGCTGGCAGACGCCGCGACCGCCCGGCGCGTCACGCGCTTTCATGCGGTGTCGACGAACGTCGCGACGGTCTCGGCTCGGCGACTGCACGTACGGCCGGACCGGATCGACGTGATCCGACGCGGACGCGATCCCGAGGAGCTCGGCCGGCGGGACGCCACGCGCCGCAAGAGCATCCGGGCGGCGTTGGGTGCGGGCGACACGGACGAGGTCGTCCTCGCGCTCGGGCGCCACGAGTACCAAAAGGGCTTCGACGTCCTGATCGCGGCGTTTGAACAGTTACGGCGGGATCGAGCGGGCGCCCGGCTCTTCATCGCGGGACGCGACGGCAGCGTGTCTCCGCAACTCCGCGCCGCGGTGCAGGCCGCCGGGCTCGGCGACGCGGTCGAGTTTCTCGGCTTCCGGTCGGATGTTCCCGAGCTGTTCTGCGGCGCCGACCTCTTCGTGTCGGCATCGCGGTGGGAGGGTTCTCCGGGCAGCGTGATCGAGGCCATGGCGCTCGAGGCGCCGATCGTCGCGACCGGCATCCCCGCCGTACGCGAGGTGCTCGGCGACAGCGATGCTGCGGTTCTCGCACCTCCCGACGACGCGACCGCGCTCGCGCTCGCGATGGCGCGCGCGCTCGACGATCCGGAGTCGCAG
>DASYJT010000165.1:0-12929 GCA_035996165.1 Acidimicrobiia bacterium | reverse complement strand
GAAACCGTCGCGTTTGAGTCCGTTGAGTCGTTGCGCCAGCGCGTCGGCGTCGCCGACGACGGGATCGAACGCGCCGGCCGCGAGCACCGGCGTGTCGGGCGAATCGGGAACTGCGAGCACCGGCACCGGTTGCGCCTTCGTGTGCGCAAGGAGCCGCTCGAAGGGGAGCGACAGGCGGGGCGTGTCAGCCTCGTCGACCGGCTTCCCCCACGTGATCGCGAGTGCCTGCGCGAGCGCGGCCTCTTCGTCGAGCAGCTCCTGGGCGCGGTCGCGGAGCCGGCGGGGTTCGATGATCGCGACGAGCGCGGACGCGGGCAGGAGGTCGGGCAGCAGATGTTCTTCGGAGGTGAGCCACGGCAGCCACGACTCCATGCCGTCGAACGTGTTGCCCTCCGCGAGCCGTTCCCACTGCTCGCGGCCCCAAGGCTGCGTCTGCAGCAGCTCGCGTGCGCGCGCCCGGACCTCCTCGGTCGGCAGAAGCTCGCGCACCGGGAAGATCCACGACTCCGCGACCTCGATCGACGAGCGCTGATCGGCGACCGAGAACTGCGACAGGCGATCGACCTCGTCGCCCCACAGATCGATGCGGACCGGGTGATCGGCGGTCGCCGGATACACGTCGACGATCGAACCGCGCACTGCGACCTCACCGCGCGCCTCGACCTGGTACTCGCGCCGGTAGCCCATCGTGACGAGGCGCGCGACGAGCTCGTCGCGGTCGATCCGCGCACCCTTGGCGACGACGACCGGCTCGACGTCTTCGACGTGCGGGCCGAGGCGCTGGACGAGCGCGCGCACCGGCGCGACGATCGCGCGCGGAAGGTGATCGCCGCCGGCCCGCAGCCGCCAGATGACTCGTAGCCGGCGCCCCATCGTCTCGGTCGCGGGTGAGACCCGCTCGAAGGGCAGGGTCTCCCATGCCGGGAACAGCTCCACCGCGTCGTCGCCGAGGTACTCGCGCAGATCGGCGGTGATCCGTTCCGCCTCCACGCCGGTCGGTACCGCGACGACGATCGGGCGGCGGGCGGTGACCCGGGCGAGGGTCGCCGCGAACAGTGCGCGTGCCGGCTCCGGGACCGCGACCGCGCGCGCCAGACCACCGGTTGCCGCGGCGACGACCGGGTCGTCGGCGAACAGGGTGGTGAGACCGGCAAGGGTGGGAGGCATGAGCGCGCGTTCGACCCGAGAGCGCGGACGCGCCCCCGGGTGGACCTCGCCAGAGTAGACGGTCGCCCGGCTTCCGAAGGCCCCGCTCGGGCGCTACTCGGGGTCGACCGAGCGCGTGTTGTAGCGGTTCATCGCCGCGTCGACGCCCTCGCGGACGATGAGCTCCACGGCGTCGGCCGCCTCCTCCACCGTCACGTCCATCGCCTCGCGCTCGCGCTTGGAGACGCGCGACAGCACGTGGTCGGCGCCGCGCTCCTTCGACGGCGGCTTGCCCACCCCGAGGCGCACGCGCATGAACTCGTCGGTGTGCAGGTGCTGCTTGATCGAGCGCAGGCCGTTGTGGCCGGCGAGGCCACCGCCGACCTTCACCCGCAGGACCGCGGGCGGGAGGTCGAGCTCGTCGTGCACGATCACGATCTGCGCGGGCTCGACGCCGAGCCTGCGCATCAGACCCGCCACCGCTTCGCCCGAGTCGTTCATGTAGGTGAGCGGGATCGCGAGCGCGACGCGCTTGTCGCCGATGCGCACTTCGTCGCTGCGGGCCCGGCCCTTCGAACCGTGCAACTTTCCGCCGTGGCGACGCGCCAGGAGCTCGACCACCTCGGCGCCGACGTTGTGACGCGTGCGCGCGTACTCGTCACCGGGGTTGCCGAGCCCGACCACCAAGAGGTCGACGGGCACGAGCCGTTACTCGCCGGACGGAGCCTCGGCCGACGCGGCACCCGCCTCGCCCGGCGTGGCACCTTCGGCGGCTTCGCCTTCGGCACCCTCGGCCACTTCCGCGACGCGAGGTGCGGAGATCTGCGCGACCAGGTCGTCACCGCTCTGGAGCACGGTGACTCCATTGGGCACGTTGAGATCGCGTACGTAGATCTGGCCACCGATCTCGAGCGCGCTGACGTCGTGCTCGATCGACGGCGGGAAGTCGGCCGGCTTGGCCTCGACGGTGAGCGTGTGTACGAGCTGCTCGAGCACGCCGCCGCGCACCGCTCCCTCGGCTTCGCCGACGAGATGCACGGGGATCTCGGCCTGGATCGTCTGGTCGGCGCGCACGCGCACGAAGTCGACGTGGATCACGGTGCCCTTCACCGGGTGGCGCTGGAGCTCCCGTGCGATCGCGAGCTCCTCGGTGCCTTCGATGTTCAGGGTGATCAGCGTGTTCATGCCGCTGCCGCCCGAGAGGATGTGCACCAGCTCCCGCTGCGAGACCGCGACCGAGACGTTGTCGCTGCCGAGTCCGTACACGACGGCGGGAACGAGGCCCTCCTGGCGGATCCGGCCCGCCGGACCCTTGCCGGCCGCGGGTCGGCGTTGTGCGATGAGCGTGGCATCAGCCATGGCGCGTCAATCCTCTGGAGACGGAATGGTGAACAGGAGATTGTCGCGCATTCCACCGGGTACGGGGGAATCCCCTGATTTGGGTCAGCCCGGGAAGGAATCGGGGATCTGTCCGGGCGGGGTGCCGATCGCGATGACGATCTCCTTCTGGTCGCTCAGGGAAATCGTCCGGGGATCCCCGGAGAACGCTTTTCCGTTCACGTACACGGCGATGGCCTTTGCGGGCTTGCAGTAGCTCTGGACGCACTTCGCGTCGAGGCGCACACCCCACTCCGTGAAGAACTGACCGAGGGTGTTGTTCTTGCGCGTCGCCGATTCGGTGTGCAGGACGCCGTTGACGGCGTGCGTGTGCAGCGGGGAGATGCACGGCTGCTCGCACGCCGGATTGATCCCGCCGTACTCCTCGTTGCCGTCGACCACCGCGCTGTGCACGGCAGGATCCTTGATGGCGATACCGATACCCGCCGGCACGACGACCTTCGCGCCGTCGAGGAACACGTCGAGATGCGCGTGCACGTGGTACTGAAGTCGTTCGGCGGTCTCGGGCACGAGGCCGGCCGCGCGCGCCCGTGCCATCGGGTCGGCCGGCGCGGGCCAGGTAGCCGCGCTCGACGCGGGCGCGGGCACGACGCTCTTCGACGACGCGCCGCACGCCGCGAGCATCAGCGCGAGCGCCACCAAGATGGGAACGCTTCGGCAAACCGCCATTACATGTTGTCGCCGCCGAAGAGCTCGCTTACCGAGCCGTCTTCGAACACGGCGTCGATCGCCTCGGCCAGGAGCGGTGCGATCGAGAGCACGCGTAGCGTGTCGAACCGTTTCTCGTCGGAGATAGGCACGGTGTTGGTGACGACGACCTCGCGAATGGGACCGTTCTTCAACCGGTCGACGGCGGGGCCCGAGAGCAGACCGTGTGTGGCCGCGATGTAGACCTCGACCGCGCCACGGTCGATGAGCAGGTTCGCCGCGCTCACGACGGTTCCGGCGGTGTCGATCATGTCGTCGACGATGATGCAGGTGCGACCGTCGATGTCGCCGACGACCTCGGTGGCGACCGCCACGTTGTGCGTGCCCTTCGGCCGCCGCTTGTCGATGAACGCGATGTCGGCGCTCAGGCGGTCGGCGAAACGGCGGGCCAGCTTTCCGCCACCCGCGTCGGGGGCGACGATGACCGCGTCGCCTTCGACGTTGTGCGCGAGATACTCGGCGATGACGGGGACCGCGGTGAGGTGGTCGACCGGGTAGTCGAAGAAACCTTGGATCTGGCCGGTGTGCAGGTCGACGGTGACCACACGGTCCGCGCCGGCCGCCGTGAGCATGTCGGCGACGAGGCGCGCGGTGATCGGTTCGCGGCCCTCGGCCTTGCGGTCCTGGCGCGCGTATCCGTAGAAGGGGCAGACCGCGGTGATGCGCTTCGCCGACGCGCGCTTCGCGGCGTCGATCATGATCAGCTGTTCCATCAGGAGGTCGTTGATCGAGCCTCCATGGGTCTGGAACACGAACACGTCGGCGCTGCGGATGTTCTCGCCGTAGCGGCAATAGATCTCGCCGTTCGCGAACGTCGACAGCACACACTCACCGAGCGGCACGTTCAGGTGCGCGGCCACCTCGTTCGACAATTCCGAGTGGCCCCGGCCCGCGACGAGGACCAGCCGCTTCTTCGTGAGTACTTCCATCAGTCGTCATCCTCGCGCGTCGGCCGCGTGTCGCGCGCCGGAACTCCGCGCACGTGCCTTCCGGGAGCGACATCGTGGGTCACGACCGACCCCGCGCCCGTGTCGGCATCGTCACCGATCTCGACCGGAGCGACGAGCGAAGTGTGAACCCCGGTGTGGGCGCCGTCGCCGACCTTCGTGCGGTGCTTCTTCTCGCCGTCGTAGTTCGCGGTGATCGTGCTCGCGCCCAGATTCACGCCCGACCCCACGTCGGCGTCGCCGATGTACGAAAGGTGCGGGACCTTCGTTCCTTCTCCGATCTCGGAGTTCTTGATCTCGACGTACGTGCCCACCTTCACGCCCGCAGCCAGCCGCGTACCGGGCCGGACGAACGCGTAGGGACCGACCTCGCAGTTGTCGCCGATCTCGCATTCACGGCCGACCGTGTTCGACATGCGCACGCCCTCACCGACGACGACGTCCGTCAGGCGGCAGTCAGGTCCGATCACGGATCCGGCGCCGACGACCGTGCGACCTTCGAGGATCGTGCCGGGCAGGAGCCGAACGTCGGACTCGAGCTCGACCGACGCGTCGATGTAGGTGCGGGCCGGGTCGACCATCGTCACGCCCGCTCGCATCCAGACACGGTTGATGCGGCGGCGCAGTTCCGATTCGGCCTCGGCGAGCTGCACGCGGTCGTTGACCATGATCGCCTCGCCGGGATCCTCGGCCTCCAGCGCGACCACGTTGTGGCCGGCGTCGCGCAACACCGCGATCGCATCGGTGAGGTAGTACTCGCCCTGCGCGTTCTCCGGGCCCAGACGGCGCAGAGCGGGAGCGAGCAGCCCCCGCCGGAAGCAGTAGATCGACGTGTTGATCTCGGTGATCTCCCGCTCCTCGTCGGTGGCGTCGGCGTGCTCGACGACGCGCGCGACCCGCCCGTCCTTCCCGCGCACGACGCGGCCGAGCCCGGTGGGGTCGGCGACCGTTGCCGTGAGGATCGACGCGGCGGCGTCGAGGACGCGGTGCTCGGTCGCGAGCCGCGCGATCGTCTCGGCCCGCACCAGGGGGGCGTCACTCGGGAGGACGAGGATGTCGTCCTCGGCGTCGAGGTCGTCGAAGACCGTGAGCGCGACGCTCACGGCGTCGCCGGTACCGCGCTGCACGCGTTGCTCGACGAACTCGACCGGGACCTCGGTGACCAGTTGGTCGTGCAGGGTCTTCGTCACGCTCTCGGCCGCGTGGCCGACCACCACGACGATGCGCTCGAGGGGCAGTTCGGCCAGCGCGTCGATGACGTGCAACACCATCGGCCGCCCACACAGCGGATGCAGCACCTTCGGCGTGCCCGAACGCATGCGCGTTCCTTCGCCGGCGGCGAGAACCACTGCGCTCAGGGGTCGGTACTGCCTCATGCGAGTTCCCTCCTCATATGGCTCGGGGGGAAGGTTTCGAACCTTCGCTAAGGGCTTCAAAGGCCCCTGTGCTGCCGTTACACCACCCCCGAAAACACGACCAATCTACCGAGGCCGGCCCAACGATCCGGGTGCAATCCCGGGCCGCGGCGGTCCTCCGCTCGGAGGGCGTCGCGAGCCTTCTGGTAGCGTCGCACTTCGCCATGGGATCGTTGATCAAGAAGCGCCGCAAGCGCATGCGCAAGAAGAAGCACAAGAAGCTGCTGAAGAAGACTCGCTGGCAACGTCGTCAGCAGGGTAAGTAGGCAGCGGCCGCCCCAATGGGGCGGCCGTTTCGCGTTCCCGGGTTCTCAGGGGTGCACCCGGACACCGACCGGACTGGTCGATGCGAGCCACACCGAGCCGGTCACGGCCGCGACGCGGGTGCGGGCCCGCTCGGCCTCGCCCGCGTGCTCGAACACGACCGCGTACGACGAGCCGCTCCCGGCGAGGATCGCAGGCGCGCCGGCCGCGGCCTCGACCTCCCGTCTGAACTCGACGAGACGCGGCTCGACGTGCTCGGCGGCGACCCGCAGATCGTTGTTGTCGTCGTGCGGGCCGCCGAGATCGTCCCAGGCCCGGTAGACGTCGGCGGTCGAGCAGGAGAAGGGCGGGGTCGCGACGACGATCGAGAGCGCGGGGGTTTCCCCCCGCTCCAAGCGGTCACCGATACCGCGTACGAGCGCGAACCCGCCCCGCATGCAGAACGGCACGTCGGCCCCGAGCTGCGCGGCGCCGGCAATGCCGCCGCCGAGCGCGGTCAGCACGGCCGCCGCGTCGGCGGAACCACCTCCGAGCCCGGCGCCCGGGGGAATGCCCTTGAACAGCTCGATCTCGACGGTCGCGCCGCACGCCTCGGCCGCCCGCCACGCGAGGTTCGACGCGTCCGCCGGCACGCCGGCGGCGAACGGACCGGTCACCCTCATTGTCGTCTCGGAAGCCGCGCGGATGACGAGCGAGTCGTGGGGCTCGGTGATCGAGAGCATCGTCGCGTCGAGCTCGTGATAGCCGTCGGCGCGCGTGCCCGTGATGTGAAGTGACAGGGTGAGCTTCGCGAACGCGTCGACGCGGACCTCACGCATGGGCGAGCCTCGCCCAGTCGTCGAGCGAGAGGGTCTCTGCGCGCGCCTGCGGATCGACGTGTGCGCGCGCGAACTGCTCGCTGTTCACGCGGTCGCCGAGGGTGTTGCGCAGCGTCTTGCGGCGCGTCGCGAACCCGGCGCGCACCAGGTCGAACATCGCGTCGACATCGGGGACCTCGACCGGCGGGCGGTCATGACGGATCAGTTGCACCAACGCGCTCTCGACCTTGGGCTTCGGGATGAAGACGTTCGGCGACACGGTTCCCACGACCTTCGCCGCCGCGTAGTACGCGATCTTCACCGACACCGCGCCGTACGCGTCGTCACCGGCGCTCGCCGCCATGCGTTCCCCGACCTCCCGTTGCACCATCACCAGGAGGCGCTTGACCATCGGCGCCGTCTCGAGCGCCTGGACCACAAGCGAGGTCGCCACGTTGTACGGAAGGTTCGCGACCATCACCCACGCGCGCCTCGCGTCGAGTCGCGCGTTCCAGTCGACGCGCAGCGCGTCGTCGTTGACGACGTCGACATCGCGGCCCGCGACCACCTCTTCGAGGATCGGTACGAGATGGCGATCGAGCTCGATCGCGCAGACGTGCGCGCCCGTGTCGGACAGCGCGACCGTCAGCGATCCGATTCCGGGACCGACCTCGACCACCGACTCGCCGGGCTGTAACTCCGCGAGCCGCACGATCCGGCGGGCGGTGTTGGGATCGGCGAGGAAGTTCTGACCCAACGCCTTCGACGGCCGGATGCCGTACCGGGCCAACAGCTGCTGGATCTCGCTCGGGGTCACCGTTCGACGCCGAAGGCGCGCGCCGCGTTCGCGCGCGTGATCTCGGCGACCTCGTCGGGCTCGACGCCGCGCGCCCGCGCCAGCGCCGCCCCGACCGCGACGACGAGCGCGGGCTCGTTGGGCTTTCCGCGATACGGCTCCGGGGTGAGGAACGGCGCGTCGGTCTCGACCAGCACTCGGTCGGCGGGCGTGATGCGCGCTGCTTCGCGCAGATCGTCCGCGTTCTTGAACGAGACGATGCCGCTGAACGACAGGTAGCAATCGCGTTCGAGCGGGTGATCTCGGCGACCTCGTCGGGCTCGACGCCCCGCGCCCGCGCCAGCGCCGCCCCGACCGCGACGACGAGCGCGGGCTCGTTGGGCTTGCCGCGATACGGCTCCGGAGTGAGGAACGGCGCGTCGGTCTCGACCAGCACGCGGTCGGCGGGCGTGATGCGCGCGGCTTCGCGCAGATCATCCGCGTTCTTGAACGAGACAATGCCGCTGAACGACAGGTAGCAATCGCGTTCGAGCGCAGCCGACGCTTCGGTCGGACCACCGGTGAAGCAGTGGAAGATCGTGCGCTCGGGAACGCCTTCGTCGTCGAGTACGCGGAACGTGTCGTCCCACGCGTCGCGCGAGTGGATCACGAGCGGCTTGCCCGTGTGCTTGGCGAGCCGGATCTGGAACCGGAACGCGGTCTCTTGCTCGTCGCGCGGCGAATGCTCGTAGTAGAGGTCGAAGCCGCACTCGCCGATCGCGAGGCACGCGTCCGAGACCGCGAGCGGCTCGAGCAGGCTCCACTCGACGCCGAGCTTGGACGCATCGTGCGGGTGCAGCCCGACGGCGGCGTACACGCCGGGATGGCGGTCGGCGAGGGTCAGCGCGGCCTGCGACGTCTCGAGATCGGTGCCGACGCACACCATCCACTCCACGCCTGCTGCGTGCGCCCGCACGACGTGTTCGTCGCCGCCGGCCAGCTGGAGATGGCAATGGGAATCGACCCAACGCGCGTCGGGCGCGTCGGGCGCGTCGTTCGGCATCACGTGTCCTTGCGCGGGAACAGCGGTTCGCCCTTCTCGAGCGTCGCGCCGGCCGGCAGCTGCCCCCACGCCGCCGCGGCGGGCAACCGCTGCTCCTCCGGCCGGCCCGGGAGGCCGAGGCGGCGCCACAACTCCGCCGAGGCGTTGGGGATCACCGGCGACGCGAGCAACGCGACGATCCGCAACGACTCGAGACAGTCGCCCAACACCTTCGCGACCGCAGCCGCGTCACCCTGCTTGTTGAGCTCCCACGGCTTCGAGTCCTCGATATACCCGTTGGTCGAACGGATGAGCTCCCACACCGACGCGAATCCGCTCGCGAAGTCGAGTCGGGTCATCGCTTCGGAGAGACCCGAGAACGCGTTGGCCGCCGCGTCGCGCAATGGACCGTCGGCGCGCGCGTCGGGAACGACGCCGCCGCAGTAGTTCATCGCCATGTTCAGTACGCGGTTCGCGAGGTTGCCGAAGTTGTTCGCGAGATCGGAGTTGTATCGCTGCACCATCGCTTCGTACGAGAAGTCGCCGTCGGGGCCGAAGCGCTGGTCGGCCATGAAGTGGTAGCGGAAGCCGTCGACACCGAAGTCGGCGACGAGATCGGCGGGCGCGATCTGGTTGGTCCGGGTCTTGCTCATCTTCTCGCCACCGACGAGCAGCCAGCCGTGCGCGAAGACACAGCGCGGCAGCTCGAGTCCGGCCGACATCAGCATCGCCGGCCAGTACACCGCGTGGAAACGCAGGATGTCCTTGCCAACGAGGTGGTAGTCGACGGGCCACCACTTCTCGAACCGTTCCTGGTCGGTCGCGTAGCCGACGGCCGTGCAGTAGTTGAACAACGCGTCGGCCCAGACGTAGGCGACATGCGTGGTATCCCACGGGAGCGGCACGCCCCAGTCGATCGACGTGCGGCTCATCGAGAAGTCCTGAAGGCCACCGCGGATGAAGCCGAGCACCTCGTTCATCCGCGACTCCGGCTGCACGGCGTCGGGATGCGCGGCGTAGTACTCGAGCAGCCGATCGGTGAACCGCGACAACTTGAAGAAGTAGTTCTGCTCGACGACGTGCTCGACCGGTCGCAGGTGGATCGGGCAGTTGCCGTCGACCAGCTCGTCCTCGGAGTAGTACGCCTCGCACGAGACGCAGTAGAGGCCCTCGTAGGTGCCGAGCTCGATGTCGCCGGCGTCGTAGATCTTCTGCAGGAAGGCCTGCACGGCCGCGTAATGGCGAGGCTCCGTGGTGCGGATGAAGTCGTCGTATTCGATGTCGAGGCTGTCCCAGGTGGCACGGAAGTGCCCGGCGGTCTCGTCGACCAATTCTTGGGGTGACACGCCCTTGGCTTCCGCGGCGCGCTGCACCTTGAGGCCGTGTTCATCGGTGCCGGTCAGGTAGAAGACCTCGTCGCCGAACAGCCGGCGCCAGCGGGTGAGCACGTCGCCCGCGACCGTCGTATACGCGTGGCCGATGTGCGGCACGTCGTTGACGTAATAGATGGGTGTGGTGACGTAGAAGCGAGCCATGAGGACTCTTATTCTGCCCGACCCGCCGATCGCCCCGTTCAGCCTTTGATCTCGACCAGATCGCCGAGTTGCAGTTTCCAGCGTTCGAAGCTGCCGCTGCGTGCCTCGATGACGAACGCGGAGCGCCACACGACACGTGACATGCGGCGCGGCGCCAGGCAGCTCAGGTGCAACACGACCCCGGCGCGGTCGCAGAACGCGACATCGATCGGGAAGCGCATCCCGAAGGTATGGACCTGACGGCACGGCCGCAGGACGAGCGCACCTTCGAAGTCGTCACGACCCATGAGCCCGCGAGTGCGCTGACTGCGCGAGCCGGCGATCTCCGCCACCGCCAGCACGTCGTCGTCGCGCACCAACCAGGTCATGCCCGCGTCCTACACGTTGAAGCGGATCTCGAGCACGTCACCGTCTCGGACCTCGTAGTCCTTGCCCTCCACCCGGATCTTCTTGAGCTCGCGCGCCTTGGCCCAGGAACCGATCTCGAGCAGCTCGAGCCAATCGATCACTTCGGCGCGGATGAATCCGCGCTGCAGGTCACTGTGAATGACGCCCGCGCACTCGGGCGCCTTGGCGCCGGTGCGGAACGTCCACGCGCGCGACTCGTCCTCGCCGGTGGTGAAGAACGTGCGCCGGCCGAGCAGGAGATACGCCGCCTGGGCGACCGCGTCGAGCGCGGACTCTCCGAGCCCGTACGACTCGCGCATCTCGGCCCGGTCGTCGGGGGCGCACGCCGCGATCTCGGCTTCGATGTCGATCGGAACCGCGAGCACTTCGGGGCCGGTGGGCAGCTTCGCCTCGGTCGTGAGCTCCTCGCCCGTGTTCACCACGATCAGCAACGGCTTGGTGGTGAGGAGGAAGACCGGCGCGAGACGCGTGATCTCGTCGGCGGAGAGTGAGCCGCGGCGGATCGGAGTGCCGTCGGAGAGAAGGACGTGTGCCTTGTCGAGCGCTTCGACCTCCGCGAGGATGTCCTTGTCGCCGCTCTTGGCGGCACGGCGCTGGCGCGTGATGCGCTGCTCGACGCTCGCGATGTCGGCCAGGACGAGCTCGAGCTCGAGCGCTTCGAGGTCGCCCTCTGGGTCGGGGACGACTCCACCGTCGGCGAACGCCCGCAGGACGATCAGGATGGCGTCGCAGTTGCGGAGAGTCCCGAGGACCTTGGCGCCGAGTCCCTCGCCCGGTTTCGCACCGGGCGGCAGTGCGAGATGGACCAGCTCGAAGCCCGCCGCCACCGTCTTTTTCGACTTCGACATCTCGGTGAGGCGGAGCAGCCGTTCGTCGGGAAGGCTCGCCACGCCGACGGCCGCCTCGTACTCGCTGGGCACCGCCAGACCGGTGAGGGCGCTGAACAGGCGGTTCGCACCCGCGCCGGTGAAACCCACGAGACCAAGGTTCTCCATCGGGGCGCAGGCTACCGATCCAGTAGCCTCCCTCCCTTATGTCGAAGAAGACCAAGAAGCGCCGCCTGAAGGCCCGCCGCAACAAGGCGAATCACGGCAAGCGCCCGCGCGCCGGTCGCTAGCGCGCACTCTCCTGGAGCCAGCGGGCGCCTTTTTCGAGCGTCGCCCGAGGCACGTCGGCGAGTAGTCCGATGAAGAGGTCGGCGACGGTGGTCTGCGCCAACTCGGCGCGCCAAGCCTCGTCGGCGCGGGTGAACGCCCGATGGATGCCGCACATGTTCGTGTACTCGCGGGCCGGCATCGCCAACGGCCCGCGGCGGCGGATCTCGGTGCAACGGAACGCCGACTCGTCGCCGTCGATCGCTTCCACGACGTCGAGCACGGTGATCTCCGCGGGCGGGCGCGCCAGGCGGTAGCCGCCGCGAGCGCCCTTGACGGTGCGGAGCACGCCGGCGCCGGCGAGGGCCTGGAGGTGCTTGGCGAGATAGGCCGAGGGGACGCCGTGGTATTCGGCGAGCTTGGCGGCGGGGAGCGCGGCGTCGTCGGGGAGCGACGCCAACAACACGCAAACGTGGACGCCCCACTCGACCCCGTCCGACAGCCTCATAACCCGGATACTACCTATCCGAGTATCTATCCCCGCCCGGGCGATTCGTCGCGCGCCGTCCCGGCGATTCGTCGGAAGAATCTTCGCGACGGCGAATTCGTCGGCGTCGGTACGATGCTCGGCGTCATGACCACGATCGACGAAGTAGAGCTTCTGCCCGACGCCGACCAGCACAAGCTGCTGGTCGCAACGCTGGAGCGCGCCAACCGCACGAGCAACGCGGCCCGGGCCGCCGCGCTCCAGAGCAACGTGTTCGACGGCGCAGCGCTGCGCGACATCGTGAAGTCCGAGGTGGAGAAAGCCAAGCTGCCCGACCTGCTGGTACGGCCGATCGCCGATCGGGTCGAGGAGTCGCTGCGCCGCCGCGCCGGAAAGCAGCAGAAGTTCTCGCAGTACCAGGGCCTCGCCATGCCCGCCTCCGCGTTCAAGTGGGGCGGCACCGACCGGGTCACGATGCTCACCGCCTCCGGCCGCCGGACGATCTCGGTCCGCGTCGACCGGAGCCGGGGCGATCTCCGTCCGCCGCTCGCGAGCCGGCCCGCCGCGCTCGTCTACCGCAATGGCGAGTTCGAGCTGTGGGCGACCGACGTCGAACGAAAGTCCGACGACGACTAGCGAATAGCGACGACTAAAGGCGCATCGGGAGATTCGCCGCCGGCTCGACCAGCAGCGACTGCACCCCGCGCCCGATCACGCCGTCCTCGTCGTGCAACCGGGTCTCCGCCATCCCGACCCCGTTCGGCTGCGCCCAGGCACCCGACTCGAGGCAGACCCACTCCCCGACCGGATGGCGGTGCACGTGGACGCTCAGCTCCGGATTGATCGCGTTCGCGTTCGTCAGGCGCACGGGATTCGAGACGCCGCTGCCGAAGTCGGCCGCCGCGGCGACCCG
>DASYJT010000164.1:0-2117 GCA_035996165.1 Acidimicrobiia bacterium | reverse complement strand
GATCGCCGAGCTCTCGACGCTCGCGCTCGAGCGGGGCGTCGGCCTGCACGTCGACGGCTGCCTCGGAGGCTTCATCCTCCCGTGGGGTCAAGAGCTCGGCTACCCGAACATCCCCGTGTTCGACTTCCGCATTCCCGGTGTCACGAGCATCTCCGCCGACACGCACAAATACGGTTACGGACTCAAAGGCGCGTCGGTCCTCGCGTTCCGCGACAAGGCGTTGCGCAACAGCCAGTACTTCCTGCTGACCGACTGGAGCGGCGGCAAGTACGCGTCGCCCGGCATCGAAGGATCGCGTTCCGGCGGCATCCTCGCGTCGACGTGGGCCTCGCTCGTCAGCATGGGTCGCGACGGCTATATGAAGTACGCCAAGGCGATCTTCGACACCGCGTTCAAGATGCAGGATGCAGTGCGCTCGCACCCCGAGCTGCGGATCCTCGGCACGCCCACGTTCTGCTTCAGTTTCACGAGTGACGAGTTCGACATCTACCACGTCAACGACTTCATGCGGACGAGGGGTTGGCGCTTCAACGGCCAGCAGTACCCCAACGCGATCCACATGGCCGTGACGCGGCCGCAGACCCAGCCGGGACTGGCCGACGCGTTCGCCACGGATCTCGCCGACGCCGTCGCCTACGGGCACGAGCACAAGGGCGAGAAGCCGATGAGCGCAGCGGTGTACGGCGGCGTCGAGGGCGGCATGACCGACGAAGCCGACGAGTTCATCCGCGCGGTGATGGAAGACATGCTCGACAAGCACCAGAGCCTGCCGAGGGCGTAACCCCGGAAGCCGAGGGGAGCACGTGGCCGGTTACATCGCGCTGCTGCGAGGCATCAACGTCGGTGCGAATCGCAAGGTTCCGATGAGTGATCTGCGCGCGCTCTTCGAGACGCTCGGACACGCCGACGTACGCACCTATATCCAGAGCGGCAACGTCGCGTTCACTGCGAAGGCGGGAACACCCGCCCGGGTCCGGAGCGCGATCGAGGCGGCGCTGGCGAAGGAATTCGGCTTCGAGGTCACCGTCCTCCTGCGTACTGCTGCCGAGCTCACGTCGGTCGTGAAGCGGAATCCCTACGGGGAAGACGCGTACGTCACGTTCCTCGATGCCCCGGCGGACGCGAAGAAGGCCAAGGCGATCGATGCCTCTCCGTTCGCACCCGACGTGTTCGTGGTCAGCGGCCGCGAGGTGTTCGTGCGCTGTCCGAACGGCTACGGGAAGACCAAGATCAACAACATGTTCTTCGAACGCAAACTGGCGACGAAGGCAACGACCCGCAATTGGAGGACCGTGACCACCCTGCGCGATTGGGCGACCGGCTACCCGGATTACCGCTAGACAACCGCGCGGGCGCGCAGCGTCTCCACGCCGGGACCTTCGCAGTCGGCGAGCGCTCCGGTCCGACCCACCATCCCGAGGATCAACGACATGCACGGCCCGCTTACCTCGGGACCGTCACCGGTGGTCCAGTCGGCGTCCGTAGCTTTCAGCTTCAGGCCGACGACGCGCTTCTTGGCGCGCAACGGGGTGCCCGTCGTCTTGTAGAGCTCGGCCAACGTCACCAGGTGTTCTTCCGGATGCTCACCGCGGGCGCCGAGCGCGCGCCGGATGTCCTCACCGTGACACATGATCTCGCCGAGCGCGACGTACGCGGGCCCGGGCGGCTTGCGACTGCTCGTGATGATCGCGTCGTAGCGCGCCTTCACGTCGGCCGGCGTCCCGCCCGAGTAGTTCCGCAGATCGGCGTCGACCGTCTTGTCGAAGCTGAAACCGGCCTTGACGAAACCGGCAAAGAAGTGGGCTGCGGTGATGTTGCCGGCCGCGGTGAGGTGCGCGACGAGCTCCTGCACGTTCCACTTGTCGCACCACGTCGGGGCGTTCCACTGCTCGGGGCTCAGCGTGTCGAGGAATTCGCTGAGCGACGCTCGCTCGGCGTGGACCATCGGCATCAGGTCGGGCATCGCAATCTCCCTTGTTTTGGCGTTCGCTAAATTAGACGACGAACGAAACAAGGTGAAATCGACAGGAGATTCGGGCCGTGTCCGAGGCGCGTGACATGCAGAAGATCCTCGCCGCCCTCGGCTCGCCGATCCGGCGCGAGATCCTGGCCCTGAT
>DASYJT010000163.1:0-33049 GCA_035996165.1 Acidimicrobiia bacterium | reverse complement strand
GCAATGAGCGATCCGGACCGCGTGAATCTGGCCTTCATCTGGGACACCACGTCGCCGCACTTCAGCCGGCGCACGTTCATGCGCACCATGGCGTTCGCGTCCGCGGCCGGCTTCGCGGCCGCGTGCGCGAGCAGCGCCAAGACCGGTACGGGGAGCAGCGCGTCGACGACATCGCCCACGTTCTCGAGCAAGCCGGAAGCCAAGGTCCTCAACTTCTACAACTGGACCGACTACATAGCCAAGGACACGATCCCCAACTTCCAAAAGAACACCGGGATCAAGGTCACCTACGACAATTACAGCTCCAACGACGACCTCCTTGCCAAGATCCGAACGGGCGGTACCGGCTTCGACATCATCGTCCCGACCGACGCCACGTTGGTGAAGATGAAACACGCAAGCCTGCTGCAGCCGTTGGATCTCTCGCTGATCCCGAATATCGTCAACCTCGACCCGCGGTTTCGCACCGCCGAGTACGACCCCGGCAACCAGTACTCGATTCCGTGGCAATGGGGCACGACCGGCATCGGGTACGACAAGACGAAGGTCACCGGCACGGTCACCGACTGGGACGCGTTGAAACTGCCTTCGGCGAAAGGCAAGTCCTCGTTTCTGAAGGAGGCCCGCGACGCCTTTGCCATGGCCCTGTTCGCGCTGAAAAAGGATCCCAACACGCTCAACGACGCCGACCTCGACGCCGCTCAGCAGTACCTCATCGATCTGAAGAAGAACGTGAAGTCGATCACCTCCGACTACCAGGACCCGCTCAAGAGCGGTGAACTGATCCTCTGCCAGGCGTATTCGGGCGACGTGTTCTCCGCGCAGACCGACAACAAGAACCTCGAGTACGTGATCCCGACTTCGGGGGCCCTGTCGTGGGTCGACTCGATGGCGATGCCGAAGGGCGCTCCGCACCCGAAGAACGCCGAGGCGTTCATGAACTACATCCTCGAACCGAAGGTCGGCGCCGCGCTCACGAACGTCGTGAACTACGGCAGTCCGAACAAGGCCGCGCAGCCGTTCATCAACAAGGACATCCTCGACAACCCGTTGATCTACCCGCCCGCGGATGTCCTCGCGAAACTTCCGTTCCAAAAGGACCTGGGCGAGGACGAGATCAAGTACTCCGATCGCTGGGACAAGGTGCTGACGGCTTGAGCGAGACGCGCCAACGGAGACGTCTGCCCGATTGGGTAAAGGGCAACCTGCTGCTGCTCCCCACGAGCATCTGGTTCATCTTCTTGTTGGTGATCCCGTTGCTGATCATCGTCGAGTACAGCCTGGGCAAACGCGGCGTCATCGTTCCGGTCAGGTTCTCGTGGAACAGCCTCCACTACTCGAACTACGCCGACGCGCTCGATCCCGATCGACTCCCGATCTTCGTCCGGTCGATCGAATACGCCGCGATCTCCACCTTCTTGTGCGTACTCCTCGGCTTCCCGCTTGCGTATTGGATCGCCAAGTTCGGGGGCCGGTTCCGCAACGTGTACCTCGTGCTGGTGATCATCCCCTTCCTCACGAGCTACCTCATCCGGATGTACGCGTGGCAGTTCATCCTGCAACGCAATGGCCTGCTCAATTCCCTGCTCGGCACGCTCGGCTTGGGCGACAGCCATACATTCCTCAACACGCCGTTCGCCGTAATCCTCGGCCTGACGTACGGCTTCCTGCCGTTCATGGTCCTTCCGTTGTACGCGTCGATCGAACGCATGGACAAGTCGTTGGTCGAAGCCAGCTACGACCTCGGGCACGGAAAGACGTCGACGTTCTTTCGGGTCATCGTGCCCACAGTTTCGCCCGGGCTCGTCGCCGGCATCTTGTTGGTCTTCATTCCCGCCGTCGGCGACTTCGTCACTCCTGAGCTACTCGGAGGCGTCAAGACCCAGATGTTCGGCAACACCGTCGCCGACCAGTTCGGCGGCAGCCAGAACTGGCCGCTGGGGTCCGCCATGTCGGTGTTGTTGATGGCGTTCATCCTGTTAGGCGTGTTCGTATATCTCTGGCGCGTCGGCGAGGACGCGCTGTGAGCAACAAGAGCGCGTTGCGACCGCGATACCTGAAGATCCACGCCGCCTTCGTCTTCGCGTTCTTGTTCGCGCCGATCGTCGTGCTCGTCGTCTTCAGCTTCAACCACGCCAAGAGCGGGACAGACTTCACCGGCTTCTCGACACATTGGTACAACGATTTGCTGCACAACTCCGACGTGCTCAAGGCGTTTCGCAACACGCTGAAAGTCGCGATCGCGGCCACATTCGTCGCCACCATCATCGGAACACTCGCCGCGTTCGCGCTCACGCGCTTTCGATTCGCGGGGCGCGCCGGTTACTCGACCCTGGTCTTCGTCTCGCTCGTAGTGCCCGAAGTCGTGATGGGCATCTCGCTGCTCGTGTTTTACGTCAACGTCGCCCATATGCGCCTCGGGCTCACCACGGTGATCCTGTCGCACATCACGTTCTGCATCGCGTTCGTCGTCGTCGTGGTGAAGGCCCGCCTGGCGGCCTTCGACAACAGCCTCGTGGAAGCAGCGGCCGATCTCGGGGCGACGCCGGTGCAGACGTTCCTGCGGGTCGTCCTGCCCCTCGCCTCGCCCGGCATCGCGGCCGGGGCGATGCTCGCGTTCACGATCTCGCTCGACGACGTCGTGATCACGTTCTTCACGTCGGGCCCGGGCTCCACGACCCTGCCGCTGTACATCTTCGGGCAGCTGAAGTTCGGGGTGTCGCCCTCGATCAACGCACTGTCGAGCTTCGTGCTCCTGTTCTCGCTCGTGCTGCTCGGAATCGGCGGGGTGTTCAGCGCACGCGCCGCCAAGCGCGGCGTCGGCGGCATCGATCCGACGGGCGTTCGAATACCTGCGCCCGGAACTATCGGCGCCGGACCTGTCAGCGCCGGAACCGGGAGTTGATAAAACCAATGAAGCAGCGCCGCAAGATCGTCACCGAGATCCCGGGGCCCAAGTCGCGTGAGCTGTGGGCTCGACGCGAGCGAGCCGTGCCCGCGGGAGTAGGCACCACGTTGCCGATCTTCGTGGATCGTGCGCAGGGGGGCATCGTCCAAGACGTCGACGGCAACCGCCTCATCGACATGGGCGCGGGGATCGCGGTCGTGAACGTCGGCCACGCGCATCCGGCGGTCGCCACCGCGATCGCCGAGCAGGCCGCCCGCTTCATCCACACGTGCTTCCAGGTCACGCCCTACGAGGGCTACGTCGCGGTTTGCGAACAGCTCGCGCGGCGCACTCCAGGCGACCACGAGAAGCGGTCGATGCTCGTGAACTCGGGCGCCGAAGCGGTCGAGAACGCGGTGAAGATCGCGCGGGCCGCAACCGGGCGGCCCGCCGTGATCGCGTTCGACCAGGCGTTCCACGGCCGCACGCTCCTCGCGCTGTCGCTCACGGCCAAGGTCGTGCCGTACAAGAAGTCGTTCGGTCCGTACGCGCCCGAGGTCTACCGCGCGCCGTACTCGTACCCGTACCGCGGCACCGGCGGTCTCGCGGAGACGATCCCGTGGATCGAGGCGAGCGTCGACGCGTCGCAGGTCGCGTGCGTGGTGGTGGAGCCGATCGCGGGCGAGGGTGGCTTCGTCGTGCCCGAGCCGGGCTGGTTCGCCGGCATCGCGCAGTGGTGCAACGACAACGGCGTGGTCTTCGTCGCCGACGAGGTGCAGACCGGGTTCGGACGCACCGGGGCGTGGTTCGCCAGTGAGCACGAGGGAGTCGTTCCCGACCTGGTCGTTACCGCCAAGGGACTCGGCGGCGGCATGCCGATCGCGGCGGTGACCGGCCGCGCCGAGATCATGGACGCCGTCCACGTCGGCGGCCTCGGCAGCACGTTCGGGGGCAACCCCGTGTCGTGCGCGGCGGCCCTCGCCGCGATCGACGTGATCGAACGCGAAGGCCTCGTCGGCCGCGCGCAGAAGCTCGGCGACCGGATGCTCACGCGCCTCACCGCGCTGCAACGCGACACCACCGGTATCGGCGACGTACGGGGCCGGGGCGCGATGGTGGCGATCGAGCTCGTGAACGACGACGGCTCGCCCGACGCCGACCGCGCCAAGCGCATCTGCGCGTCGTGTCACCAACAGGGCGTGATCGTTCTCACCGCGGGAACCCTCGGCAACGTCGTCCGGCTTCTGCCGCCGCTCGTGCTCGACGAAGGCCTCCTCGACGCCGGCCTCGACGCGCTCGAGGTCGCCGTCCGCGGCTGACCGTCGCAGCAGTCAGTCGAGCGAGCTCATGACGTGCTTGACGCGCGTGTAGTCGTCGAGCGCGTACATCGAGAGGTCCTTGCCGTAGCCGGAGTGCTTGAAACCACCGTGCGGCATCTCCGCGACCAGGGGGATGTGCGTGTTGATCCACACACAGCCGAAGTCGAGCGCCGCCGACAACCGCATCGCGTTGCCGTGATCGCGGGTCCACACGCTCGACGACAGTCCGTAGTCGGTGCCGTTCGCGTCGCGCACCGCTTCGGCGACGTCGGCGAAGCTCTGCACCGTGATCACCGGTCCGAACACCTCTTGCTGCACGATCTCGTCGTCCTGCTTCAAGCCGGCGACGACCGTGGGCGCGAAGAAGTACCCGGAGTCGCCGATGCGCTCCCCACCGGTGAGCACGCGCGCATGCGACGGCAGCCGGCCGATGAAACCCGCGATGCGCTCGAGCTGCTGAGGGTTGTTCACCGGCCCGACATCGGCGTCTTCCACGTCGAGACCGCCGACCTTCTTGCCCTTCGCCTCGGCAACGAGCAGATCGACGAACCGGTCGTGCACCGAGGCGTCGACGATCACGCGCGTCGCGGCCGTGCAGTCCTGGCCCGCGTTGTAGAAGCCGGCCCCGGCGATTCCCTCGGCCGCCGCCTGGAGGTCGGCGTCGGCGCACACGATGACCGGGGCGTTGCCGCCGAGCTCGAGATGCACGCGCTTGAGGTCGGTGGCGGCCGCGGCCGCGACCTCCATACCCGCGCGCACACTGCCCGTGATCGACACCAGTCCCGGTACCGGGTGCGACACCAACGCGCGCCCGCTGTCGCGGTCGCCGCACACCACGTTGAACACGCCCGCGGGGAGGAACTCGGCCGCGAGCTCGGCCAACATCACCGTGGTCTGGGGGGTCGACTCGGCCGGCTTCAACACGACGGTGTTGCCGGCCGCGAGCGCGGGCGCGATCTTCCAGATCGCCATCATCAACGGGTAGTTCCACGGCGAGACCTGTGCGACCACGCCGATCGGCTCGCGCCGCACGTACGACGTGAGCCCCGCCATGTACTCGGCGGCCGCGCGGCCCTCGAGCATCCGCGCCGCGCCCGCGAAGAACCGCAGTTGGTCGACCGCGGGCGGGATCTCGTCGGCGGCCATCAACGCCTTGGGCTTCCCCGTGGCGCGGCACTCGGCGTCGACGAAGCGTTCGGCGTCCTTCTCGAGCGCGTCCGCGATCCGCAACAGCGCCAGGCCGCGCTCCGACGGAGTGCTCGAACGCCACGCGTCGAACGCCGCGGCCGCGGCCTCGACCGCGTCGTCGACGTCGGCCGCGCTCGAGCGGGCGGCCGATCCGTAGGTCTCGCCGGTCGACGGGTCGACGAGCGGGGTGGTGCGACCGTCCCGGGCGTCGACGGGCTTGCCGTTCACGAAGTTCTGCACGACTTCCATCAGGCTCTCTCCTCCGCGCGGGCTCTCGACGATATCGCTAGTATTCGCAGATCAGCCGGTATCAATGCAAGTAGATCGTTGTGGCACAGATATCTGACGACGATATTCGAACCCCTGACGTTCGCACTCCCGCACCCCTGCTCGACGAAGTGTCGATGCAGATCATTCGGGAGCTCCAACGCGATGGTCGCCGCCCGTACACGTCGATTGCAAAGACGATCGGACTGTCGGAGGCCGCCGTACGCCAGCGGGTGCAGCGACTGCTCGATGCGGGCGTCATGCAGATCGTCGCCGTCACCGATCCCCTGCGGGTCGGATTCCACCGCCAGGCCATGGTCGGCATCAAGGTCGACGGCGATGTCCGCGACCTGGCCGCCAAGCTCACCGCCAACGCGGAGATCGACTACGTGGTCATCTGCTCGGGAACCTACGACCTGCTCGTCGAGCTGACGGCGCGCGACGACGAGCACCTGCTCGAAGTGATCAACACGCAGATCCGTTCGATCCCGGGAATCCGTTCCACGGAGACGTTCGTGTACTTGCGACTCGAGAAGCAGACCTACTCCTGGGGAACGTGATGACAACAACCTCCTCCGACTCACTCACGGCCGCCGCGCAGCGCTATCTCTGGATGCACTTCACGCCAATGACCTCCGACCCGGCGGCGGAGGTTCCCGTCATCGTCCGCGGCGAGGGCGCCTGGGTCTACGACCAGCACGGCAAGCGATACCTCGACGGTCTCGCCGGACTGTTCGTGTCGCAGGTCGGTCATGGTCGCAACGAGCTCGCCGACGCCGCCGCGGAGCAGGCCCGCAAGCTCGCGTACTTCCCGGTGTGGAGCTACGCGCACCCCGGCGCGATCGCGCTGGCCGAACGGCTCGCCGACCTCGCGCCCGGCGATCTCGAGCGGGTGTTCTTCACCACCGGCGGCGGCGAGGCGGTGGAGTCGGCGTGGAAGCTCGCGCGCCAGTACTTCCAAGCCATCGGTCAACCGCACCGCTACAAGGTCATCGGTCGGCACATCGCGTACCACGGCACGACGATGGGCGCGCTGTCGATCACCGGCGTTCCCGCGATCAAGGAGCCGTTCGAGCCGCTGGTTCCCGGCGCGATCCGCGTGGTCAACACGAATCAGTACCGGCCCGCACCGATCGATCCCGCGGAGGCGATCGCGCTCGCGATCGAGATGGAAGGCCCCGAGTCGGTCGCGGCCGTGTTCCTCGAGCCCGTGCAGAACTCGGGTGGGTGTTTCCCTCCCACCGACGGCTACTTCCAGCGCGTGCGCGAGATCTGCGACGAGACGGGCGTGCTGCTCGTCTCGGATGAAGTGATCTGCGCGTTCGGGCGCCTCGGCCACTGGTTCGGGTCGCAGCGCTACGACTACCAGCCCGACATCATCACGATGGCCAAGGGCATGACTTCGGGCTACTCCCCGATCGGCGGCATGATCGTTCGCCCGCACCTGGTCGAGCCGTTTCTCCGCGATCGCAAGACGTTCCTGCACGGCATCACGTTCGCCGGTCACCCCGTGAGCTGCGCGGTCGCGCTCGCGAACATCGATCTCATGGAACGCGAAGGACTCCTCGAGCACGTGCGCGCGAACGAAGACGCGTTCCGTGCCACGCTCGACAAGCTGCGCGATCTCCCGATCGTGGGCGACGTGCGGGGCGCGGGTTACTTCTACGGGATCGAGCTCGTGAAGGACAAGGCCACCAAGGCGTCGTTCGATGCCGAAGAGAGCGAACGTCTGCTGCGCGGCTTCCTGTCGCGCGCGCTGTACGACGCCGGACTGATCTGTCGGGCCGACGACCGCGGCGATCCCGTCATCCAGCTCGCGCCGCCGCTGATCATCGGCCAGCCCGAGTTCGACTACATCGAGCAGGTGCTGCGCACCGTGCTCACGGAGGCGTGGACGCGCATCTGACGCGGCGACCTTGTCCGCGGCGGACTCCTACGCGGCGCGCCGAACTCCTACGAGTCGAGCCGGATGATCGTCGCGAGAGCGGGGTCGGCGTCGGCCAACACCACCTGCAGGGGGACGATCCACTGCGTGCCGCAGTCCCGACAGACGGCACGGAACGTGCCGCGATCGTCGCCGAACGGCAACGCGTAGGTACGAAGGTGCGTTCCGCACGCACACTCGACCCGGCGCCGGCCGTCCGGCTCGGTGAACTGCTCCGCAGTTCGGGTCGCCGAAGGAAGGACGTTGATGCTCTGGCGCATGACAAGCTCCCCGGGCTCCAACCACACGCCGGCGCCTGTTGGCTCAAGCCCGACCCAGAAATCGTATCCACGGACGGCCGAGTCAAAACGTCCCCGACCGGCCCATCGAGGACGCCAACGGCCTGATTCGGGACGCCGAAATCGGGGTGCTCCGGGAGTCGGCGCTCTAGCGTTCCTCGACGTGCCATTCTTCGCCGCGCTCGCGTAGGCGGTCGAGGAACGGGACCGCGTCGAACGCTTCGGGTCCGAGCACACCCTCGCCCTGCCACACGTTCGCCGCGATCAGCTCCAGCGCGACGACGGGATTGATAGCGGTCTGCCACACGACGGCTTGTGCGTGGTGGCGCGCCATCGTTTCGGCGTTGTCGGCCACGTGGTACAGGTAGACCTCGCGCGGACCGCCGTCGACACCCGTGCCGGTCACCCACGTTCCCGCACACGTACGGCCGTGCATGCGCTCTCCGAGCGACGCGGGATCGGGCAGCACCGCGGCAACCAGGTCGCGCGGGGAGATGTCGACGCCGCGCACGCGCACCGGCTTCGTCGACGAGAGGCCGGTCTTCGCCAACACGCGTAGGACCTCGATGAACTCGTCGCCCAGCCCGTACTTGAAGGTGACTCGACGACACGTGATCTCACGCGGGACGAGCAGCACCTCCTCGTGTTCCACGTTCACGCATTCGAGCGCGCCGATACCCTCCGGGAACACGAAGGTCTCCGGCTCGGAGAACGGGAGCGTCGTGTACCAACCACGGTCCCGCTCCCACACGAGCGGCGGGTTCAAGCACTCCTCGATCGTCGTCCAGACCGAGAAGGTCGGCGCGAAGTCGTAGCCGTCGATCACGAGGTCGGATCCGTCGCGTACGCCGATCTCGTCGACCTCGGCGAACAGGTGGTCGGCCGCGTACCGGGCGAAGACGTCGGAGAGGCCCGGCTCCACGCCCATCCCCACCAAGGCGAGGAGCCCTCGTTCGCGCCAGCGGTCGGATGCCTCGAACTGGGCGGCACCCAGCATCACCCCCGGCACTTCGAAGGGGCGTTCGGGATCGGGCTCCGACAGGTTCATCGCCATGTCGATGTAGTGACACCCCGCGTCGAACGCGGCTGCGAATATCGAAGGATTGAGCCGCGGATCGCACGCATTGACCACAACGCCGGCTCGCTCGAGCGTGGCGAGCTCCGTGATCGCAGCGGTGTTCGTCGCGTCGAGCTCGCGCGCGACGAATCTCGCATCGGCGCACCGTTCGACCGCCGCCGACGCCCGCGTCAGATCGACGTCGGCGACCACGAGGTGGTCGAGAACTTCGGATTCCGCAGTCGCGCGTGCGATCGCCGCACCGACCCCTCCGGCTCCGACCACCAGAACGCGCATGCGTTCACGTTACGTTCAACGACACGCGGCCGCGTGACCTTCGCAAGTGCAAGTCGACGACAACACTGACGATCGCGGCCCAGAAGCACCAGATCGAGATGAAGCCGCTCACGGTCAACCACATCAACAGAGGTACTGCGACAAGGTTCAACAAACCGAGCGCGGCGATGTCGCGATAGCTGCACGCGGCGAGCGCGCCGCACGCGGCTACGACATACAGCGCGGTGAGATCTCGGCCTTGACTCAGCGCGCTCACGTTGTACGCGATGTGACGGCCGTCGATTGCGGCGTCGACGGAACCGCGGAACAACGACGATGCCAACGCGACACCGACGGCGATACCCAACGCCGCGAACGACGCGACGACTCGGCGGCGCCCGGCCGAGGGCTCGATCGCGAACACGGCGACCGGAACCAGCGCGGGCAACGCGGCCAATGCGAACAGCATGTAGACCCAGACGCCGACCCGCTCGACCGACTCCGAGACGTGCCCTTGCAGACCCCACCAGACGAACGCCTCGTCGATCTGGTGCAGACCGAAGAGCAGCGGGAGGGAGGCGATCAGTATCTGCTTCGGCTCACGGACGTGCCGCAACGCGTCGACCCCGATGACGACGACGATTCCCCCCACGACCGCGTCGGCGTCGGGGGAGAAGCACATTCCGGCTAGCCCGAACTACAGGCCGCGAGCTGCGCCTCGGTCGGCCACCGCACGTCGGTGGCCCAACCGGCGCGTTCGAAGAGCCGGATCACCGCCGCCCCCGGGTCGATCTGCCCCGGCAGCGCGCCATGGCGCGCCGAGCGCGGGTAGGCGTGGTGGAAGTTGTGCCAGGCCTCGCCGAACGAGATGATGCCGAGCGGCGCGAAGTTGGTGCTCGCGTCCTTCTGGGTCGCGGGCTTGGTCCCGAACATGTGACAGATCGAGTTGACGCTCCACGTGACGTGGTGCAGCAGCATCATGCGGGCGAGCCCGGCCCACAGGAACGCGGTGAGCGCGCCGCTCAGCGCGCCGCTGATCGTCCACCCGAGGAAGAACGGCGCCGTCAGCGAAGCGATCGCGAAGATCGGGAACAGCCGGCTGATGATCACCGTGTCGGCGTCGGCGAGGAGGTCCGGGGCGTAGCGCTCGGCCGAGGTCGGGTCGACCTTGAACAGCCAGCCGACGTGCGCGTGCGCGAAGCCGCGCATTTGCGCGGCCGGGCCCGGGCCGTATTCGTGGGGCGAGTGCGGGTCGCCGGGCTTGTCGCTGAAGACGTGGTGGCGACGATGGATCGCGACCCAGCCGACCACGGAACCTTCGACCGCCATCGAACCCGTCGACGCGAGGAGGATCTTGAGCCAGCGCACGGAAGTGAAGCTCCGGTGCGTGAAGAGGCGGTGATAGCCGACCGCGATCCCCAAACCGGTGACGACGTAGAACACCGCGGCGAGCACCAGGTCGAGCAGGCTCACCGCATGCCCCCAGAGCATCGGCACCGCGATGGCGAGGGCGATGGGCGGCGTGACCATGAGGACGCCGGTGACCAACCGTCCGGCGCGCACGCTCGCCCGGCTCGGGGGGGCCTCGGGTGCGCGCGGGGAGGGGGCGGGCAGGTCAAGCAAGGTTGTCATCGGCGTCCCGGCTCTCTGGAAATGGTGAGAAAAGTCGTGCTCCGACCAGCCTCGAGGTCCAGGAGGGTCGCCAGACGCCACGCCGAACGTCGCCGACGTAGCCCACGGAGCATACGTCAACTCCTTCGGCAAACTACGGGCACCCTGAAGGGAGCTATACGGGGAGGGCGAACGCGTCCAGCGCGTCCAACGCCGCGAGGCTCCGCCGGAACAGCGCGCGGCACAGCTCGGCGTGACGGTCGTTCGCGATGGTGATGGCGCCGCTCGCGATGACCGGGTACACGAAGCCCAGCATCGTCCCGTAGCGGTACGCCTCCCAGGCCCAAACCGGGTCGACGTCGACGCCGAGGTCGGCGAGATCGGAGACGTACGTGTCGAACGCGTGTGTGTAGCCGGCCGGGTCGTCGATGTTGACGCTCTGGGTCACGTGATACGACAGGTCACGCGGTCCGACGGAACGGTCGATCAGCTGCCAATCGATGGCGATCACGTCGTCGTCGTCGGTGAAAAAGAGGTTGTCGAGGCGCCAGTCGGAGTGCGAGAGCACCAAGGGCCCTTCGCACAGCTTCGCGAACAACCCGGGTATGCGCTTCGAGTACCCGTCACCGAACTCCCGGACCCGGTCGTCGACCATGTCACCGAAGAGCTCCTGCACGCGCGGCCACGCCAAGTCGTACGCCATCCCGACCGCGGCAGGGTACGGGTCGGCGCAGAGCCGCCGGAGGAACGACGAGTCGGCCAGCGCGGGGTCGTCCCAGAAGCACGCGTGCAGTCGCGCGAGCGTGCGGATCGCGGGTCGGGCATCGGCCAGCGAGTGCCCGGCGATCTGGTCGCGGGCGCGGCCGCGTATCGAGACGTCTTCGAGCAACAGCACCGAGTCCTGGGTAACGGGGTCGTGCGTGGCGAAGTAGCACGCGGGGTGGGAGATCGCGGTGCGCTCCGAGAGCTCCGTGTAGAAGCCGACCTCGCGGCCGTACATGTTGAGCACCGTCGCGACGAAGCGGTCCGCCTCGGTCGCCGCGGCCAGCTTGACGATGATCGTCGTCGGCTCGCCGCCGCACTCCATGCGCGCGCGGAACAACTGGCCGACCAGGCCGACTCCGACTCCGACGGGTTCGGTCACGATGCTCGTGACCGAACGACCGAGCGCGTCGCTCAACCATTCGGGCGTGACCTGTTCGATGGTCGTGGGGATCGTCACCTCGGAGGACGTCATCTCACTCCCGCCAGAAGGAACTCGGTGACGCGGCGCGGCACCTCGACGATCAAGGGGAACAGCGCCGAGCGCCGCGGCAACCGCACGTGGCGCCGGTCGTGCTCGATCGCGTCGGCGAGCGCGGCGACGACGACACCTTGGTCGAGGTCGAACGACAGGCGCATACGTTCGAGGCGCCGGAAGGCGCGGCGCGTCGGCTCGTGCGATCGCACCGACTCGATCATCGTGCTCTCGACCGCGCCGATCTCGGCGAGCGTGGTGGTCACCGGTGTGCCTTTGAGCTCGGCCCGTAATCCGGCAGTGAAATGACTGAGTCCGGCCTTCGACGCGGAGTAGGGCGCGAGCCCCGGGACCGCGTTGGTACCGGCGAGCGACGAGACGTTGAGGATGTGTCCGCGGCCGCAGCGCAACATCCCCGGGAGCACCGCGCGCGACAGGAGTATCGGCGCGGTGAGGTTGAGTGAGAGGAGGCGCTCGATGTCGACGGTGGGCAACGCGACCAGCGCACCGGTCAGGTCGACGCCCGCGTTGTTGACCAGTACGTCGATCGGGCCGTCGGCCTCGATCCGGCGTACGAGTGGCTCGATCGCCGCCCCGTCCGTGAGGTCGGCGGCGAACGCTTCTCCCCCGAGCTCGGCGGCGAGCTTCTCGAGCGGTTCGGCCGAGCGCGCGACCAGCACGAGGCGGGCGCCGCGCGCCGAGAGCTCGGTAGCGAGTGCGGCGCCAATCCCGCGCGACGCGCCCGTCACCACCACCCGCGCGCCGGAGAGCCTCACCGGGCGGCGCGCGCGTACGGAGTCGTCATGGCGGCATGATCCCATCTGTTGTCCCGACTGTCGACGTTCGGGGCGACCCGCGGATCAATCGGGTCGGGTCAGTCGGTCGTGGGCGGGACGCCGATGGGATTGGGAAACGGGATCGTGCCCGACGAGCCCAACTCGATCGCCAACGGGCGCATGATGCCCAACAGCTCGGCGAGGCCGTCTTCGCCGAGCGCCCGCACCGGTCCCTCCGCCATGCGGTCGGTGTCGGCCTCGATCGCCCGGTGCGCGTCGACACCGGCCGACGTAACGACCCGATCGTCGTCGAGCCAGCCCCGCTCCGCGAGCCGGTCGGCCGCCGCGGCCCAGTCGTCGTCGTCCCAACCGCGGTACGGAGCGATCGACGCGCGATCGACTCCGGTCACCGCGAGCCGCAGCACGTGCGCCTCGCACGGATCAACATCGGCCGCGTACAGCGCGGTGACGTGCCCGTCGCCGCGATGCTCACGCAGCAACGTGCACCCGTGCCAGAGCGCGACCTGTGGCTCGCGCGGCCACGCGAGGTCGTGATTCGCCGCGAACAAGGTGCGGGCGAACGGATCGCAGCCGTCGGTTGCCTGGAGCACGAGTCGCGCCGCCCGCGCGATCGCGGGGTCTTCCATGTCGAAGCAACGCGCGAGCGCGCGCCCGGCGCCGAGCTCGCGCGCCGCGATCGCGTCCGCCGGGGGCACGATGCTCCACACCTCGGGGATCGCGCGACCCACGAAGTCGGGGTGGAAGCCGTAGAAGGTCGCGACCACCGCACCGGGTCCGACCGCGCCGAGCGGAGCGGCGCGGCCCGCGAAGTAGCCCCGCCAGAAACCCCGCAACCCAACGGCCTCGAACGCGGCGCGCGCCTCGTCGGTGAAGTACGTGACCGCGTGGTACGGCTCGATGCACTGCCACAGCGCGCGGGCAGGTGTTGACGGCACGGCCCATCGTCGCACGCCGGGACGTCAATCCGTGACCGCGCGGCCCGAAAGTCAGCCGTTGGCGACGCGGCTCGCGACCCTCGCGACACGAGCTTCGAAGACGGAGACGATGCCGGCGACGGTGGTACGCCCGTCGACCGCGGCCTGCGGAGCGTCGGGCTGGCGGAAGTACAGGCCCATGAGTACCCGGCCGCGGCGGAGATACACCGCGATGGAGTGAGACGGCGAGCCGTTGGCGGCGCTGACCGACACGAAGTCGTACGCCAGCCGGTCGACGGTCGGTGTGCGCGCCCAGGTGCGATCGGGTGCGGTGCGGAACGTGGTCGTGGCCGTGCCTTCGCCGACCGGGCTCTTCACCGGCGTCGACGGGCAATGCGATGCGACCGATCGCAGTTCGCCGAATGCCTGGGCGCCGACCGCGGCGTGGCGATACAGGATCGCCTCGGTGCTCATGAGGAACAAGGACTGCTGCGCGTTGGAGAGCGCGACCTGGCGGCGCGCGGTGCGCTGGGACTCGCTCGCGAACGTGCCGTTGCAGAGGTCGAGGGTCGCGCTGGTGAGGTCGGCGCCGTGGTCGATCAGCTGCACCATGTTCGGGGGTACGACGTCGCTCTGGTTCAAGATGAGCCCGCCGAGCACCGCGGCGTCGGGATCGGTGGGCGCGGGAACCGTCGTCGGTGGTGCGGGCGACGTCGCGCTCGTACTCGATCCCTTGTCGCGCGCGTTCAGGACGAGCGACGCGGTGCCGAAGCCGACGACGAGCGAAAGGACCACCAACCCGGTGGCGACGGCGGCGACACCGCCCGCCAACGTTCGACGGGGCGCCGGCGGCGCAGCCGGCGTGGCCTCCGGAACCGGCGCGAGGGGCGCGATCGTCTCGAGATCGGGGTCGCCGTACTCACTCACCGGGAGCAGAGTAGGGGGTGGGACATCCGGCGCCGTGCGCGCCAACCCACGACGACGATCGCCCGGACGGCCCGACGTGCCAGACTCCCCCGGATGCGCCGCAGGAACCCAGTCATACTCGCCGCCGTCGTCGCCGCGGCGGCGTTCGCCGGATGCTCGTCGTCGTCGAAGCCGGGAACGACCGCCAACACGGTCGCCCCGCCGACGACCCGGCCGCCCGCGCCTGCGGGACCGGCGGCGCGGTTGAGCGGACCGATCACGGGCGGTCTCGGCAACATCGTCCTGACCGAATCCGTGCCGATCCCACTCGCGAAGTACGGCTACACCAGTAAGGAGTACGTCGCCGCGGGCATCGCGACGTCGTACAAATCCGTCGGCGCGCAGGGCAAGGACGGCCACTGGTCGGTCGCACCGATCAAGACCGCGCCCTATCGCACGCGCATCATCGTGCGGGTCCCGCCCGCCAAGCACTTCAACGGCACGCTGCTCGTCGAGTGGATGAACGTGACCGCCGGCTCCGATACGGACCCCGCCTTCATGTACGCGGGGAACGAAATCGTCCGCCGCGGGTACGCGTGGGTCGGCGTGTCGGTACAAAAGATCGGCGTGTCGGGCGGCGACGCCGTCCTCCCGATTGCCGGGCTCAGCAACAGCGGCCTCGTCGGTAGCGACCCGGCGCGCTACGGCAGCCTCCGCCACCCGGGCGATCAGTACTCGCTCGACATCTTCTCGCAGGTCGCCCGCGCGTTGCGGGCGCCGGGCGCGGCCGCTCCGTTGCACGGGTTGGCGCCAAAGCGCGTCCTCGCACTCGGCGAATCGCAATCCGCCTTCGAGCTCACCACCTACATCAATGCGATCCAACCCACTGCGCGGATCTTCGACGGTTTCTTCGTGTACAGCCGCGGCGGCGGCGCGACCCCGATCAGCGGCGGCAAGATCCAGAACGGGATCTCAGGTGGCATCCGGATCCGCGACGACAACGACGTTCCCGTGTTCCTGTTCGAGACCGAGACCGACGAAGCGGGACTGCAGTACTTCACCGCGCGGCAACCCGACTCGCCGAACCTACGCCTGTGGGACGTAGCCGGTGCGGCGCACGCCGACGCGTACATCGTCGGGAACGATCCGAGTGTCCTGTCGAACGTCCTCGGTTGCACGGGCTCGGTCAACACCGCTCCGACGCACTATCTCGTCGCCGCCGCCCTCGATCATCTCGACCGGTGGGTGCGCACCGGCACACCGCCACCGTCCGCGCCTCGCATGCAGGTCGCGCTCGTCAAGGGCGCGCCTCGGGTACAACGCGACGCGCAGGGAATCGCGATCGGCGGAGTGCGTACCGGCGCGAACGACGTTCCCGTCGCCGCGCTGTCGGGCGACGCGCCCACGGGTACCAAGACGTTGTGCTCGTTGTTCGGGAGCACACAACCGTTCGACGCCGCGACGCTCGCCCGTTTGTACCCGACCAAGGCGTCGTACCTGGCGAAGTTCCGCGCCGCGACCGACAAGGCGATCGCGAGCGGCTACCTCCTGCCCGCCGACCGCGCGACGATCCTCGCCGAGGCGGCCAAGAACAAGGTGTGACCCGCGTCAGGCGACGCGGCGAATCGTCACCCGCACGTCGGTCGAACGCGACGGCGGGCCGTTGTACACACCTTTGAGCGGCGTGACATCGCTGTAGTCGCGCCCGCGCGCGACGAGCACGTGCTCTTCGGCGACGGGCGCTCCGTTGGTCGGGTCGAGGCGCTGCCAGGCCCCCGTCCACGCTTCGAGCCAGGCGTGGCTCTGTCCTGTCACCGCCGCGTCGACCGCGGCATCGACATCGGGATGCAGGTAGCCCGAGGCATACCGGGCCGGTATCCCCGCGGCGCGCAGCACCG
This sequence comes from Acidimicrobiia bacterium, assembly GCA_035996165.1. Lineage (GTDB taxonomy): Bacteria > Actinomycetota > Acidimicrobiia > IMCC26256 > PALSA-610 > PALSA-610. The sequence goes on along the minus strand of DASYJT010000163.1, from coordinate 16,469 downwards.
CCAGCGCGACATGGACGAAGTCCTGACAGACGCCGCGACCCAGTTCGAGGGCGGCCCGCGCGTTCGTCGAGACGTCGGTCGCGCCGGGCTCGTACGCAAGGCTCTCGCGGACCCACGTGCTGACGGCCTCGACCGTCGCGCGCGGTGTACGGCCGCGGCTGATCTCGGCCGCGACCTCCACGAAGAGCTCGTCGATCGGGACATGGGGCGACGAGTGAAGGTATTCGCAGAAGCGGTCACGTACGTGCGCATCGGACAGGACCTCCCAGTCGGTATCGGTGACATCGGGAATGGCTGCGACGGTTTCGACCAGCGAGCGGGCGGCGACGATGAGCCGCGCATGCGGCTCGTGCACGTCGAACGCGCTCACTTCGGTACCCCAGTAGTCGACGTAGTGCATGACCGGAACGCTCGGACGAACGTCGACGCGATGGTCGAGCACCATCTGTGTCGCGTCACGCGCCGGGCTCATACGCGCCTCGTTGTACGAGGCCAGGACCTCCCCTTCGTACTCGTAAGTGGTGACGTGCTCGATCGAAAGCCGCCAAGCCATCAGGCGCTCCACCGGATAGCCAGCGCGGCGTTGAAGAACCGCTTCGCGACGACGTCGTGCGCCTGCGCGCACGCTCGTTCGAGACGCGCGAGATGCTCGGGAAGCGACCGTTCGAGCTCCGCGACGCGCACGAACTCGAGGTCGGCGCACGCCCGACCCACGACCCGGCGCGGCTCGCTGCCGGCGCCGTGGCGATCGGACGTGGGGTCGAGATCGAACAGCGCGGTCTCCGCCGCGCCCAGCGCGTGGAACACCGATCGGGGAAAGAGACGGTCGAGGAGCAGGAACTCGAGCGCCTTCGAACCGTCGACCCCGCGGCGGTAGGTGCGGAGATACGACTCGTACGCCGCGCAGCAGCGCAGCGTCGCGACCCAACCCGCGCTCCCCCACGCATCGCCGAGCCGGGTCGACAGCAGGCGCACCGTGAGGTCGACGCGTTCGAGCGAGCGGCCGAGAACGATGAAACGCCACGTGTCGTCGTGGCTCATCGTCGCGTCGGCCAGGCCCGAGACGATTGCGGCGCGGTCGCGCACCCACGCGAGGAAGCCGTGCTGCGCGTACACCGATCGACCGCGCCGACCGTCGAGCGCGCTGTGGGTGGCATTGATGCTTCCCCACATCTCCGACGACATCGCTTCGCGCGCGCCGCGTGCGTTCTCCCACATCGCCTCGAGGGAGCGGACGACGGATCCCTCGAAGCGCGGATCGTCGACGAAGAACCCGACGAGCGACTCCACGTTCGTACCTACCTCGACGAGCGCCGCCGGCTCGGTGGCGCCCATCGCTTCGACCAAGCGGCGACACGCCGACTCCTCGGCCCCGACGCGATCCTCGAGCAGCGCGTGGGAGTAGACGTCGAGAATGCGCGCGGTCGCCTCGGCGCGCTCGGTATACCGCCCGAGCCAATACAACGACTCCGCGATTCGACTCAGCACGGGCGACTCATTGCTGCTGGGCGGCTTGTTCGTGCGCGGTCGGCACCATGTCGAACGGCTGGCGCGCGAGCGGTTCGCAGCCCACGCCCTCAGCCGTGCTGGTGGCTTCGTGCTCGACGTCCGCACCGTCGGGCGCCAGGACCCACGTGTCCTTCGATCCGCCGCCCTGGCTGGAGTTCACGACCAAACTCCCCTCACCCAGCGCCACCCGAGTGAGCCCGCCGGGAACGACCCACACGTTCTCGCCGTCGTTCAGCGCGAACGGGCGCAGGTCGAGGTGGCGAGGGCGCATCCCCGACTCCACGTAGGTAGGGGCGGTAGAGAGCGCCACCGGTTGTTGGGCGATCCACGACCGCGGCGCGGCCTCGACCGCGACACGGACCGCTTCCAACGCCTCGGCCTCGGCGCGCGGACCGATGACAATGCCCTTGCCCCCCGAACCGTCGGCCGGCTTCCACACGAGCTGATCGAGCCGATCGAGCGCCCACCTGCGCACCTCGGCGTCGTCGAGCATGAAGGTCTCGACGTTGGAGAGGATCGGGCGTTCGCCGAGATAGAAGTCGATCATCGCGGGGACGTACGGATACACGGCTTTGTCGTCGGCGACGCCGTTGCCGAGAAAGTTCGCGATCGTCACGTTGCCGGCGCGCGCCGCGTTCACGATGCCGGCGCAGCCGAGCATCGAGCCGGGCTGGAAGTGGAGCGGATCGAGGAACTCGTCGTCGACGCGTCGGTACACCACGTCGACCCGTTCTTCACCGCTCGTCGTCAGCATGTAGAGCACGTTGTCGCGGCACACGAGGTCGCGCCCCTCGACGAGCTCGACCCCCATCTGGCGGGCGAGGAACGAGTGCTCGAAGTATGCGGCGTTGTGGACGCCCGGTGTGAGCAGGACGACGCGCGGGTCGTTGATGCCGAGCGGCGCGGTGGCGACCAGCGTCTGCAGGAGGCGCGACGGGTAATCCGATACCGGTTGCACGCGGTGCGCGGCGAACATCTCGGGGAACACGTGCGTCATGGCGCGCCGGTTCTCCACCACGTACGAGATGCCCGACGGGATGCGCAGGTTGTCCTCGAGTACGCACATCTTTCCGGCCGCGTCACGCACGAGATCGATGCCGGCGACGTGCACGCGCACACCTCCGGGCGGTGAGATACCGCCGCACGCGGCCCGATGGAAGTTCGACGACGTGACGACGAGCCGGCGCGGCACCACGCCCGCGCGCATGATCTCGCCGGGTCCGTAGACGTCGTCGAGGAAGCGTTCGAGCGCCCGGACCCGCTGCGCGACCCCGCGTTCGACCAGCGACCACTCCGACGCGGAGATGACGCGGGGAACGAGGTCGAGCGGGAAGGGGCGCTCCTCCCCGGAATGCGCGTACGTGATGCCCTGGTCACGGAACACCCGGTCGCGGGTAGCGCACCGCTCGTCGAAATCCTGCTTCGAGAGCGTCTGCACGTGCTCGTACAACGAGCGATAGTCGAGGCGGGTGTCGCCGTCCGCGTCGAACATCTCGTCCCACGCGTCGATCGGTGCATACGCATCCAGGAGATCGCCCACCTCGACCACCTTGACCGACGTCGTGATCGTCGACGTGTCCCGTCGATGAAACGGCGATATCGAGTCGCTGCCGGAAATCTGACGCGGCGCGGCCGCTCCTATGCGACCTTCGCCCAGACGCCGAAGAGAGGGTCGCCACCCGGTGGCGTCGCGCACTGACGGGCGAGCGCAGGGTCATAGGCGCCCGAGGCGACGAAATACTCCGTGACGATGCGCCGGTGCGTTGCGCTCTCCGACGAGAGCCAGCCCCGAATCGCCTTCGTCGGGAACAACCGGTTCGAGAACGTGCACACGAACAGCCCGCCCGGGCGAACGACGCGCGCGACGTCGCGGAAGACTTCGACGGGACGCGCGAGGTAATCGACCGACACGCAACAGACGGCGTGGTCGAAGGAGTCGGCGGCGAACGGAAGCACCGGGTCGGCGTTCAGGTCGTGCACCACCCACGCGGCCGCCTGCGGGTTCGCCGCGAGCTCGTCGGCGTTCATCCCGAGCACGGTGAGCGAGTCGGGCGCGTGCCGGAAGTGCGAGACCCACGAGCTCATGAGATCGAGCACCGTGCCGCGCACGCCGAGCTCGTCGTACAACGCGCCGACCGCGGCGATGGCCCCGTCGTCGATGTGCGTGACGTAACGGGGAAACGAGTAGAAGGCGGCATCGTCCGTCTCGTCGCCCCGACCGAAGAAGCCGGGAGGGAACTCGACCGGGTCCGACACCACCGCATCTTCGCACGAGGCGCGGGTAGCGTCCGCCCCGATGAGCGAGACCACCTCACCGACGGCTCAGGTCGCCGGGCTCTATCGCTATCCGGTCAAGTCGATGCTCGGCGAAGCTGTCGCGGTGACGTTCGTCGGAGACCGTGGCCTCCTCGGCGACCGCGCGTACGCGTTGGTCGACCGGGAGACCGGAAAGGTCGCGAGCGCGAAGAATCCGCGCCGCTGGGGGATGTTGCTCGAGTGTCATGCGCGGTTCCTCGAAGAACCGCGCGTCGATGCGGCGCTCCCGCCCGTCGAGATCGTCGGACCCGACGGCGCGATCCTCCGCAGCGACGATCCCGGCGTCGACGAGTCGTTGTCGCGCATCGTCGGGCGCGCGGTGCACCTGGAAGCACAGCCGCCCGACGATCCGGTGATCGAGCAGTACCGGCCGCACCTCGAAGGCTTCGACGACGCGAAGGACGAGACGGTCACCGACGACGCGATCGCGGTGGTGGCGCCCGGCACCTTCTTCGACGCGGCGCCGCTGCACGTCGTCACGACCTCGTCGCTCGCTCGATTACGCGAGTTGAGTCCCGCCAGCACCTTTCCCGCACCGCGCTTCCGGCCGAACGTCGTCGTCGACACCGACCGGGCGGGCTTCGTCGAGAACGAGTGGGTCGGCCGCACGCTGACGCTCGGTGACGACGTACAAGCGTCGGTGTTCCTGTCGGCTCCGCGCTGTGTGATGACCACACTGGCGCAGGCCGACCTCCCCCGCGATCCGGGCGTACTGCAGGCCGTCGCCCGGCACAACCGGTTCGACATTCCGGGACTCGGACCGAGCTCGTGTGTCGGCGTCTACGCGCTGGTCACCACCGGCGGTACCGCGCGCACGGGTGATCCGGCGGTCATCTCGTAACGACGCGCGTCGGCCCGCACGGGTTGCGGGCGGACGATCTCGGCCCACGTGGTCCGGCCGTCGCGGCCCGAGATCGTCGACCAGCGCACAGTGCTCTCGTCGAGCAACCGCCGGCGCCGTTCGCCCAGCGCGGTCTGCGCGGGTCGTGGTTCACGCACCATCACCATGGTCGCGTCCGACTGCACCGTCACGATCACGAGAGCCTCGACCGGTCGGCGGCGCCGCCCGCCACCGGTGCGGCCGGGCTCCGCTTCGTCTTGCGCCACGAGTTGCTCCACGATCCGGACGACTGCATCCGCGTGTTCATTGCCGACTCGCGCGCCCTCACACTCGCGTCGGATCGCGTCGCACATCGAGGCGATCCGCTTGGCATCAGCGGTGATACGGAACTCCAGCACGAACCAACTAGATCGGATCCTGACTACAACCCGATGAGACGCGCGTCGACCAGAGTGGCCGTTGTCATAGTTCGCCGCAATACGTGCCCAAACGCGGCGAAGTCGGTCAGCGCTTCTTGGCCACGCGCTTGGTCGCCTTCTTCGCGGTCTTCGTCGTGCCTGCCGCGCGCTTGGTCGCCTTCGCCTTGGCGGCGCGGGCGGCCCGGGCCTTCACGAGGTTCTGCGCGAGCTTGGCGCGCGCTTCGGGCGAGAGCGGGCGCCGCTTCTTGGCGACCTTCTTCACCTTCGACCCAATTACGTTGCGACCCCCGGGCGTGACCGCCGGGCGGCCCACTGCCGGGGAGACGTCGGCAACTTCCACGCTGTCTCCGAAGAGATCGCGGGCGACGATCGCGGCTTGGTACTGGTTGCTCGCTTCGACTATCTCAACTGACGAACGCCTCAAAGTAACTCGGTAACGCGGCATTGAAATAACCCCTTCGGCTCGGTCGACTGGCAACACCGTAAACGACGCGCCGCAGAAGGGAAGAAGCGCATAAACCGTGCCGTTGGCACAAACGGACACCGGCGGAGAATCTGGGGATTCTCAGAGAGGGTGCACCATCGGCAGGAGCTCGCCCGCGATGACCGGCACGCCGTGCATCCGGGCCACGAGGAGCTTGTCCCGATCGGGCTCGCGCACCCGTCCCGTCCAGGCCCCGTGCCGTTCCCACACCGCGTCGCAGGCGACACAGGTCAGGAGCAATGTGCCACTGGAGGAGGCTTCGACCTCCACCTTGGCGCCGTCGTAGGGGCACTGGGTCAGATTCACCTCTCAGTCGTCGGCGCAGAAGCGGCGGACATGATGGAACGGACCGAGGCGCTACAGAGATCCGGGCCCGGAGCCGACAATGTGAACGACGCCTGCGAACCCCTCTACGCGCGGTCGTCCGCCACGACGCCTCCGGTTCACGCATTGCCATAGCCGCCGGGGGCGTCGTCGCGCCCGGAGTCGTTACTCTGGGCGAATGGCCGACGAGGCCGGCTATCTCGGTCGGAACCGGTTCTTGCGCTGGTGGCCCAAGTTTCTCCTCGGGCTCGCGGTGTTGATCCTCTTGGTGGGCACGAACCACGCGATCCAGTTCGCATCGCTGCTCGCGCTCGTCGCGTACGTGCACGGTCGTTGGCTGCCGTGGCAGTTCGCGGTCCGCGCGGACGGCCTGGCGCTGACGTTCCCGTTCGGCCGGCAACTCTTCCTGCCGAGGAGCGCGCTCACCGTGCGAATAGAGATGGTCGGCGCGATCGCGATGGTGGGCCGCCGACGGCACTTCGGGTATCTGCTCATGGATCGCATCGGCTACGAACCGCGCGGTGAAGAGCGCCTGCGCGGAGCGTTCACGGGCTTCGGCTACCGGCTCACGTGAGCGCCTCGGGTTCGCGGTGCTCGCCGAGCCGCTCGGCCGGAGTCTTCCCGGAGTCGATGGAATCGTAGGTCCAGTCGGGGTTTTTGGCCGCGTGCCGCTCGTCGATCCGCGCGACGCCGTCGACGATGTCGACCAGCTCCGCGAACACGTGGGGCGCGTCGGAGTGCAGGCGCTTGTCGATGTGCGCGTCGACGTCGGCGGGAAAGTGCTCGAGCAATCCGTCGGCAACGACCTGCTGTTGCGTCGCGAGTGAGCAGCGCGCGCCGTCGGCGACGGTCGAGATGCACGCGCGCAGCTCGTCGACGTTGCGCTTCGTGGCCTCGCCGCGCGTCGTCATGGCGAGGAGCTCGGCGATGTGCAGCCCGTCGAGCTTGCACGGCGTGCATTGCCCGCACGACTCGACCGCGAGGAAGCGCGACGCGCCGGCCGCGACCGCGACGAGATCGTCGCTGTCGTCGAACACGACGAAGCCCGCAGATCCGAGACCGCTGCCGATTGCCGCGAGCGCCTCGTAGCTCACCGGCGTGTCAAGTGCCGCGCCCGCGATGAAGCCGCTCGAGACACCGGGAAGGACGGCGCGGATCTGGTGGCCGGGCCGCGCACCGCCGCCGATGGTTTCGATCACGTCGCGCAGCGGCGTTCCCATGAGCACTTCGCCCACCCCGGCGCGCACGGTCGAACCGGTCACCGTGCACACGATCGTGCCCGGCGACTCCGCCGTGCCTTCGGTGCGGAACCACTCCGCACCGCGGGCGAGGATGTGCGCCACGTTGGCGAGCGTCTCGACGTTGTCGACCAACGCCGGGGGCGCCTCGGCGGCGGAATCGGGGCCGGCCATCTCGACGTGCGCCGACAAACCACTTCCCGTACCGAGGTCGGCGGGAGTCTCCACGACCTCGGTAACCCCCCGCCGGTACGGCGGTGCGATACGCGGGAGCGGATAACGACCGTCGATCGTTTCCAACAGCGCGGTCTCTTCTCCGTAGAGGTACTCGTTGGGACCCTCGAAGACCGTGATCTCGACGCCGTCCGACCAGCCCGCGCCCTTGACCTCGTCGATGGCGGCCCGGAGCCGGTCGACCTCGACGGAGAACGAGCGCTTGGTCGCGACGATGATCTCGTCGGCCTTCATCGTGTGGGCGGCGATCAGCGCGCCTTCCAACACCTGAAACGGGTCGTTGCGAATAATCGTGCGGTCCTTGAACGTCCCGGGCTCGCCTTCGGCCGCGTTGACGACGACCGTGGTGCGTTCGAACCTGGAGCAGTAGTCGCGCACGGTGCGCCACTTGCGCCCGGTCGGAAAACCCGCGCCGCCTCGCCCGCGCAAGCCGGAGCTCTCGAGCTCGACGATGATCTCCTCGCTGCTCAACCGCCGCGCCGCTTCGAGACCCTTCCCGCCGCGGGCCTTCAGGTACTCCTCCAAGGTCTCGATCGTGGTCGGATACAGCACCCGGTGAACAAGCGTCATGGGCGCACGTCTACCCGGATCGAGAGTCCGGAAAACGCCGGAGCCGGCGCCCGCGTCGAAATATGACTTGACAGGTCGGGATTCATTCTTATGCTGTGTACATGCCGCTCCCGCGCCGATGCTCACAGCTTCCGCGCCGTTCGATGAACGACGCGTGGGGCGAGTCGACGCGACTCGGTTTCGACGAGCTCTGTACGAGCGCGTGAACGTCTGCGGCTGAACCGCGGCGACCTCTCCCCGAGTCGGTGTGTCTGTCTCTCCCCCGGGAACCTCCGCTCGGATGAACTCGTTGCCTGCGCGATCGGCCGTCGACGAACCGGCGAACAGCAGGATTCTCCTTCCCCCCGTTGGCGATCCTGCTGTTCGTTCGGTTCACTCGTTGCCGAAGTTTTCGAGAGGGAGCCAACGTGCAGATCGTCGAGACAACTTCCCCGCTGCCGCCGCGGCTGCTGGCCGCGCTCGCGATCGACCACTCGTTCACGGCCGACTTCGGTGTGGTGGCCGATCCCGCGCCGGGCGAGCGCAACTCGGTGCGCGTGCACCTCGGGAGCACGCACGACATCTGGCTCATCCGTTGGGGCGCCGGGAGCCGCACCGAGTTGCATGATCACGGCGGCTCGGCCGGCGCGCTCTTCGTGGTGACGGGCCAACTCGTCGAGCACCGGCCGCATCCCACCGGCGTCGGCCGCCCGATTCGCCGCGACCTACGCGAGCTCGATCATCACGCGATGCCGCCATCACACGTGCACGAGATCGCCAACGAGTCGACCACTACCTCGGCCAGCATCCACGTGTATTCGCCTCCGCTCACGGCGATGCAGCACTACGAGTTGACGGGCGCATCCCACCTGCAGGTGATACGCCAAGAGGTCGTCCGCGTCGGTACGTTGGGAGCCGATGAGCAAGCCGCGCCGCGTTGACGAGCTCCTCGACGAGGCGCGCGCGTCGCTCCAACGCGTTACTCCGCGCGCAGCCCAACGAGCTGCCGCCGAAGGCGCGCTGATCGTCGACATCCGGCCCTCGGAGCTCCGTGCGCGCGACGGCATCATCCCGGGCGCGCTGATCGTCGATCGCAACCAGCTCGAATGGCGGCTCGATCCGCTCGGCGACCATCGACTCCCCGAAGTGACCTCGCACGACCAGCTCGTCATCCTCTTCTGCGACGAGGGCTACGCGTCGAGCCTCGCGGCGGTGTCATTGCAGCAGCTCGGTGTGCACCGGGCGACGGATCTCATCGGCGGCTTCCAAGCCTGGAAGGCCGACGCGCTGCCGGTCGAGCATGGTTGACTCGGCGCATGAAGAAACTCATCGAGTACGGCACCGACGACCATCCGGCCGATGACCGCGAGCGGGCCCAGATCGCGTGGATCGTCGCGGTGCTCGACGACTGTGACGAGTGCGAAGACCCGCGCGTCGAGTTGACGGTCGAGGAAGCGGGCCAAAAGGGCACCGGGTTCGTCGGGCACCTGAACCCCGCGACGGTTCGGCGATTGCGCACCGCGCTGGCCAACGCACTGCGCGAGATTGGTGAACCAGTCGACGGGTAATAGCGTGCGCGGCATGCGCTTTGGCATCAAGACCGCACCGCAACACACCACCTGGCCCGCCATGCTCGACGTCTGGCGGGCGGCCGACGACATCGACGTGTTCGAGTCGGCCTGGAACTTCGACCACTTCTATCCGATCTTCTCCGACTCCGACGGGCCCTGCCTCGAGGCGTGGACGATGCTCGCGGCGATGGCCCAGGCGACCCGGCGCGTCCGCATCGGCTGCCAGGTGACGGGAATGATCTATCGCCATCCCGCGGTGCTCGCGAACATGGCGGCGACCGTCGACATCATCTCCGGTGGCCGGCTCGACGTCGGTGTGGGCGCGGGATGGAACCAGCAGGAGTGCGACGCGTACGGCATCACGTTGCCTCCGCTGAAGGAGCGCTTCGACCGGTTCGACGAGGGGGTCGAGGCGCTGGTGCTTCTGCTCTCGCAAGAGACGAGCAATCTCGACGGGAAGTACGTGCAACTCCGCGACGCGCGGTGCGAACCGAAGCCGGTGCAACGCCCGCATCCGCCGATCACGATCGGGGGCAACGGACCGACCCGCACCTTGCGCACCGTCGCCCGCTTCGCGCAACAGTGGAATTCCACGTCCGGAATCGAGCATTGGCCTGCGAGCAAGGAAACGTTGGAGAAGCGGTGCGCGGAGATTGGTCGCGATCCGGCGACGATCGAATATTCGGTCAACCTTCGCTACGACGCGTCCGCCGGGACGAGCGCCATCGCCGATTCCGCCGCCGCGTTCGCGGAAGCGGGCGCCGACATCGGCATCGTGTACCTCCCGGTCCCGCACACGCCGACCGTGCTCGAGCCCATCGCCGACGCGCTCCGATCGTTGGCGACGTGACGATCGACTGAAGCCGGCCGATCGACGGCTGACCGCCGACGGCTCGGCCGGATCACGCGGGCGATCGTTCCACCTCGGTGTCAGGATCGGAGTCGGCCACGGGTGGGTCCGCCACCGGCGGGTCCGTCGCCGGCGGGACCGCGCCGCCGGGCGCCGGCTCGTGTTCGGCCGGGATGTTGGGAACGAGGAGCGAGATCAACGCGCCGAGCGTCACCACCCCTCCCGCGAACGCGACCGCGGGCTTGGCCGCCTCCGACACCGCCCTCGACACGATCGTCTGTACGCGCCGGCCGGTCGGCGTGTCGGACGCGCCGACCGGCGCGCCGCCGCCGATGCCGTCACCGACACTGTTCACGACCTGCACGCGTACGGCGGCCGGAATGTCGGTTGCGTTCGCCATGTCGTGGCGCACGTGGCTCGTCGCCTGCGACACGAAGATCGCGCCGATGAGCGCGATGCCCAGTGCAGTGCCGACCTGGCGCACCATGCCCGCGGCGCCGCTCGCGGAACCGGCCTTCTGCGGCGGGATGTCGCTCAACACGACGTTGGTCAGCTGACTGGTGGCGAACCCGATGCCGATGCCGTGCAGCATCAGCGCGGGGAGCAGCGACCAAAACGTCGTCGACTGCGAGAACGCCGCGACATAGAGCCAGATCCCGAGCGCTTCCAAGGTCAAGCCGACGGTGATGACGTACTTGGGTCCGTAGCGCCGGCTGATCTGGCCGCCGATGCCACCGCCGACGAACGCCATCACGCCGGCCGGCAGGAGCCACGTGCCGCTGCGGATCGCCGACAGATGCAGCCCGGCCTGCAGGAAGATCGGCAACACGAAGAACGCGCCGAACTCGCCCATGGCGAGAACGGTGGTGTTGATCAGGCCGTAACGAAAGCCGCGATGGACCAGGTCGGTGAAGTCGAAGACAACCGGCTTGTTCGCCGCGACGCGTCTCAGTTCGAGGCGCACGAAGTACGCCAACACCACGACCGCGATCGCCAACGACACGGGGACGACCGAGACCGTGTGCAACGGCCAGTCCCAGCCGGCGATCGACTGCTCGCCCACGGGCTTCCACCAGCCGTAGCGGCCGGCTTCGATGATGCCGAACACGAGCGCGAGCAGCCCGAGGGTCACCGTGACGACGCCGGCCAGGTCGAGACCCTTCGCCCGTTCGTCCTTCGACTCGTGCACGTAGAAGATGCCGGCCAACACCGCGAGCGGCGCGATGAAGACGTTCACTCGGAACGCCCAGCGCCACGAATAGTCGGTGGTGAGAATGCCGCCGATCCACGGGCCGAGCGCGCCCGCGCCGCCGGCGACCGAGCCCCACACCGCGAAGGCCACCGCCCGCTCGCGGCCGCGGAAGGTCGCGGACAGGATCGACAACGTCGCCGGCAACATCATCGCGGCGCCGATGCCCTCGATGAGCGACTCGCCGATGAACAACTGCACGACCGACTGCGAGAGCGACGCGATGAGCGAGCCGACGGCGAACAGCGACGCGCCGATGAAGAACATCTTCCGGCGCCCGACGATGTCGCCGAGGCGACCGAAGCTGATCAGAAGTGATGCGAACACGAGCGAGTAGCCCGAGATCACCCATTGCAACGACGAGACCTGCGTGTGGAACTGGCGGATGATCGTCGGCACCGCGACGTTCAGGATCGTGTTGTCGAGCACGATGATGAACAGCGTGCTCGACAGGATCACCAGTGCGATCCAACGCTTGGGGTCGGCCGGACCCGCGGGGGCACCCCAGCTCGAAGCCGGCTGATCGCTCATTGCAATGTTCCTTCCCACCCCAAATGTGGGCCGAACACTACGCGACGTCCGCCGTTGGCCGAGCTGCCGGGCAACGTCGATCGACATGTGCGGAGATCGCGGCTGGTCTGCCTAGTGTGCGACGGTGATCGAACTCGCCGGGCGCGACGGCAACAAACTCGCGGCCGACGTCGCCGGCGACCCCGCCGATCCGCCCGCGATCCTGTTGCACGGCGGAGGTCAGACCCGCCATTCCTGGGGTACCACCCTCGGCGCGCTGGCCGACAAGGGTTGGCGCGCGTACGCGGTCGACCTGCGCGGCCACGGCGACAGTGATTGGGTCGCCGACGGCGACTACACCCTCGACGCGTTCGCCGGAGACGTGCTGGCGGTCGCGCGCGCGGTCGGAGAGGCACCCGCGCTCGTGGGCGCGTCGCTCGGCGGGGTCGCGTCACTCGCCGCGATCGGTGAGCACACCGACGAGCGCGTCGCCCGCGCCCTCGTGCTCGTCGACGTCGCGCCGCGGATGGAGGAGAAGGGGCGCATGCGCATCGGTGCGTTCATGGCCGAGCACATGGACGACGGCTTCGCGACCCTCGACGAGGTCGCCGACGCGATCCAGGGCTACAACCCGCACCGGCCGCGCCCGTCGGATCTCGGTGGCCTGGCGAAGAACCTCCGGCAACGGCCGAACGGTCGCTGGTACTGGCACTGGGACCCGAAATTCATCGGCGGTTCGCTGGGCGGCACCGACGAGACACGGTCGTCGCTGATCGATCCGGCGCGACTGCGTGAAGCCGCCCGCGCACTGCACGTACCGACGCTGCTCGTGCGCGGTCGCGTGAGCGATCTCCTCAGCGAGGAGGGCGCCCGCGAGCTGCTCGAACTGGTGCCGCACGCGCAGATGGTCGACGTTGCGGGCGCGGGCCACATGGTCGCCGGCGACCGCAACGACGTCTTCAACGATGCGGTCGTCACGTTCCTCTCGACGGTGCGCGACTCGCTCTGACCTCACGGTTTCGCGGACGGTGGATCGGCGGGCTCGACCGTGCTGTGCTCACAGCCACGGCCACCCAACAAGGGATTGCTCGTCACGGGCGTGTCTCCCGGCCGGCATGAGCCGGGCACCGACGACGACGATGACGAAGGCGACGAGTCGCCCGGCTTCGCATCGCTTCCGCATCCGGCAACGACGAGCATCGAGACCGCAACGAGCGCGCCTGCGACTTTGCGACGGTTCATGACGCGCTCCTCCTGTGCCACGGGCACCATTGGATGCCCGGGGGGTCGTTGGCAAGATCCGCGTCCCAACTCAGGACGTGGTTCGCGTGGATATGGAATTCCGCAGTGATCCGACCGAGGAAGCACTGGTCGGGAAGGAACGGGTTGTACACGTCGGTGACCACCTGCGCGTGGGAGATCCAGAATCCGCTCCGCGAGCTGGTGTCGCTGCGGTCACCTGAGAACCAACGCCGGTAGAAGCTGATCCGCGTCATCGACGCCCAGCATCCACGGCGATCCGGGTCGCCCGAACCGATCGTGCCGTTGTGGGGAGAGCACAACGCCCAGCTGGCAGGTGGCCGGTCGTAGGGCCGGCCGCCGAGGTTGCCCTGGACGACGCCGCCGAAGATCGACGACGCGATCGTGCAGTACGCGAGGTACGAGTAGATGGTCCACGAGAGCCGGTCGGCCGGAAGGCTGTAGTAGTCGTTCCGGAACCTCCACGCCGAGCAATGCCATCTCGCGTCGCGGTACAACGGGCCCTGGATCGTGCTGCAGCATGCCGCCACTCGGGTCGGGGCGGTCAGCGCGGCCTGCGTGTACTGCCGTTGCTGGGCCGGGGTGAGCGCGACCCGACCCGGGATGCCGTTCCAGATCATGTGACTCGTGCGCCGGACCTGGAACGACGTGTCACCCGGTCCGACGACGCGCCCGAGTGTCCGGATCTCGTCGGGTGCACGCGCGATCTGCGTGACCGTCGGCGGCGCACACTCGTTCGCGGCGAACCACTCCGCCGGGCGGCTCTTCGCCGCGGCGGATGGCGTGCCGGCGTCGGCGGCCTGCAACGACCGGCTCTGCGCGGCGGTGCACGTAGGTGCATTCTTCGGTTCGGCGCGGGCGACCGGCAGTACAGGTGCGAATTGAGCTGATGCGGCCTGCGGCACGAACCCGAAGCTCAGTGTCGCCGTCGCGACACACAACAGGCGCGCGCGAGTTCTCGTCCTCGTGGTCGACATCGACCATCCCTCCGTACACGTCTTGCGAGACGGCGCTGGGAGACACGAGGTCGCCGAGTGCGAGCGGCGCGCGAGGCGCCGGGGGGAAGAAGGAGGACGCCGAGCCGAGAACGACCGGCGCCGAGAGACTACGGGACCGATGGCCGCGCGCCGCCGGGCAATTGTCCCGACTTACAGGAACCGGGTCGCTTTGAACCTCATCAGATCGCGGCGCCGGCGCGGCGGCCGAAGAACGTTCCGTCACCGAGGCTGATCCCGCTGACGTATCCACCCGCGGCCAGGCTGGCACTCGCGCGCCCGACCGCGAACAGGCCGGGTACCGCGCCTCCGGCGGCGTCGAGGACGCGGCCGTCGACATCGGCAAGCAAGCCGCCGAGCGTGAAGGTCGCGTAGATCGCGCCGCGCGCCATACCGAGGTCGATCGCGCCGAGCGGGGCGCCGAGCGGTTGCACGAATGGCGGAAGCTTGCCGAACTCGGGATCCTCGCCGCGCGCCGCGTGCTCGTTGTAGCGCGCGACGGTCGCCGCGAACGCGGCTACGGGCAGACCGATGTCGCGCGCGAGCTCCTCGGCCGTCTCCGCCGCGTAGGAGAACCGAAGGCGGAGCAGGTTCCGTTCGTAGATCGTCTCGTCGAGGATCATGAACACGTCGCCGTCGTGTTCCATGAGCGCCTTCCAACCGATACGCCCGGTGTACGTGTCCTCGTTGACGAACCGCTTGCCCTCGCGGTCGACGAGGATCGCGCGGCACAGGCGATGCGGTGGCCCGAGCGGAAGCGCGCACTCGAACACGTCGAGCCGTAGTGGCGCGCCGCCCGCGCCGAGCCCGAGCCGGATCCCCCGGCCGTCGTCGGCGTCGGTACCGATCCGCCAGGCCGCGTCCGGGCGCAGCGCCGCGGGACAGTACGCGCCGAGCATCGCCTCGTTGTACGCGAACCCTCCCGTCGCGAGCACAACGCCGCGGCGGGCGCGCACCGCGCGGGTCGAGTTGTCGCGCCGCACCGTGACACCGACGACGACGCCGTCGTCGTCGACGATCAGCTGCTCGGCGCGGGAGTCGACCTCGACCCGCGCGTTCGTTCCCTCGACCGCGCTCGCGAGCCGCTGCATCAAGAAGTTGCCGGCGCTGTCGGTGTACTGCGGTTTGTGACCGCGCGGAACGGGACGCGCCAGATCGCAGAAGGGCCGGCTGTCCTCGCCGCCGGAGAACACGAGACCGCTGTCGTCGGCCGACTCACGATTCGGTTCGTCGCAGAAGGCGGCGCGGAACGGTACGCCGTGATCGCGCAACCAGTGGAAGTGCGCGACCGACTCGTCGCAATACACGCGCAACCGCTCGAGATCGGGTCGATCCTTCGCGTCGGACGCGCCGTGCGGCGCCAGTGCCGCGAGCAAGAATGCGTGCATGTTGTCGGCGTCGTCGGCGAACCCACACTCCTGTTGCACCGGCGTGCCACCGCCCAGATAGATCAGGCCGCCCGACATCGCGCTCGTGCCGCCGGGCGCGCCCTGGCGTTCGAGCACCAAGACATCGAGGCCGCGCTCGGACGCGGCGATCGCCGCGGACGCGCCGGCACAACCGAGGCCGACGACCACGACGTCCGCCTCGTCGTCGAAGCGGGCTACGCCGCGCGCGGCGAGGGGCTCTACCGGTGCAATGGAGTCGTCGGCCACTCGTGTGTCTTAGCCGATCCGGCCGGGGACGCTCTAGCGTGACGCGACCAACGGCAGAGCGGAGTACAGATGCAACTCACGGGTACGGGCGTGTGGTCAGGGCATCTCCGCTACGGCGACGCGGGCGAGATCGCCGAAGTCGCCGCCGAGCTCGACAGTCTCGGATACCGCGCGATCTGGATCCCCGACGTCGGGGGTGACGTCCTGGGATCGGTCGAGCTCCTCTTGCGCGCGACGCCGAAGACCGTCGTTGCGACCGGCATCCTCAACATCTGGATGCACGAACCGGCCGACGTCGCCGCGCAGCGCGCGGCATGGAGCGAGGAGTGGCAGCGCCGCTTCCTGCTCGGCCTCGGTGTGAGTCACGCCGTGCTCATCGACCACGAAAACCCCGGGCGCTACTCCAAGCCGTACTCGAAGATGGTCGACTTCCTCGAACGTCTCGACGCCGCCCCGACCTCGGTT
>DASYJT010000162.1:0-1567 GCA_035996165.1 Acidimicrobiia bacterium | reverse complement strand
CACTCACCGTCGCGTTCGCCCTCTGTGCCGGTGTCGCCCTGTTCACCGCGATCGCCGCGATGCGGATCCCGGCGCTGGTCCCGGAGCAGCGCGGGCCGTGACGCGCGGCTTCGGCCGGGGTCACTCCGAGCGGAGCTCGACTTTGGTCCAACCCGCGCTCCCGATATCGAGCTCGACGGTCCAGGTGCCGGTTGCCGCGGCGTACGTCGATGCGACAGCAAATGTTCCGTCGGCCGGCGACCAGCCTCGAGCCGCGACCGGAGTCCGGGCCCAACCGACGATGCGCACTCGCTCGTCGGCGCCGAGCACCGTGAACGACACGCCACCGGCAACGACCGCCACCTCCGCGATGCGGGCGTCGCCCGCCGACGCGTACAGGGCGGGATCGCCGATCACCGCGATGTCGCCGGGGAGCACCGGCGCGACGATCCGGTAGTCCCAGCCGGCCGGTTCGAGCGCCACGTCGTACGCACCGGCCCGCGCGAGCACGTCGACGCGGCCGCGCCGCCAGTCGAACACCGCGACCGTGTCGGTTTCCGGCCGATCGTCGCCGAGCGCACTCAGTGCAACGCGTGCCTCGTGCGACTGTTGCGCGGATCCGACGTTGCACGTGACCACGTAGCCCCAACGGCCCGCGGCGTGCTGCGTGTGCGCCGACCCGACGAGCAGCTCACCCGACCACACCGGCGCACTGAACATGGCGCGGTCGACCGCGGCGACCGGGACGTCGGGGCGCACGAGCACGCCGTCGGCGCGACACGTGCGCCGGATGAGCTCGACATCGGCCTCGCCGATCCGGTCGCCCACGCCGACCGGTCCGGCCGAGAGCGCGGCGAGCAACGCCTCGACTTCGCGCGTCGCGGAGCCCGGCGCCGAGTGGAACACGTCCTTGTACGGCCATAGTCCGAGCGCGCGCGCCATCACGTTCGTGTGCAGGAACCACGCCCACAGCACCTCGGGACCCACCAAGTACCCGTGGTCGCCGCTCGTGCGGATCGACGTGATGTTGTGCAATCGGCTCGTCTGCGCGAAGTCGGCCGGCGACGCCATGCACCATTGGGCGTGCAGACCGCGCGCGGTGAGTCCGGCGTCGATCCCTTCCTGCCACGCCGCGGCGCGCCCGGGCGCGCGGAGGCCGCGCACGCCGAGAAAACACTCGATCAGCCAGTCGTGCTCGAACACCTCGACGCCCCACGCGACCGCTTGGTCCAGCAGGCGTTCGTACAACGCGTCGTCCTGCGGGTGCGCGCGATCACCGTCGATCCACATCGGGAACGCGTCGACGTACGGTGCCTGCGACGACAGGTGACGGCAGTGCGTCACCAACGGTCGGCGGCCGAGCCGCTCGTGCAACGCACCGATACCGTCGGGCAACACGTCGGGACGCGGCTCCCAGCGGACCATTCCGGTCGGCGGGACGACCCATTCATCCGTGTCGAACGGGCGCAGAACCTCGTGCGGATACCACCACGAGTCGAGCTGCACGGCTCCCACGCGCACGCCCCGCGCCTCGAGGTCGTCGACCGCGGCCACCACTGTCGACGCCGGGTCGTACCCCGGTTCGGTG
>DASYJT010000161.1:0-14552 GCA_035996165.1 Acidimicrobiia bacterium | reverse complement strand
GGCCGCGACACGCGCGGGCAGGGCAACGCCAAGGCCACGATCGTCGTGACGATGACCGCCGAGGGTGCGGGTACCAAGGTCGACGTCGCCACCGACCTGTCGATCACGGGCAAGGTCGCGCAGTTCGGGCGGGGAGTGTTGGTCGACGTCTCGTCCAAGCTGATGGGCCAGTTCGTCGAGAATGTCGAGCGCGACGTGTTGAGCAGCGCGGGCGGCGGCGACACCTCGCACGCCGGTGGTCCGTACGAACAAGCGCTCGAGGGTGCAGTCGCCGCGGCTCCTGCGGCTCCTGCCGCGACCGGGCCGCGCAAGATCGAGTCCGCGGAGGTGGAGCCGGTCGACCTACTCGGCATCGCGGGCGCGCCCGTCACCAAGCGGCTCGTGCCGATCGGTATCGGGGCGCTCGTGCTCTTCATTCTCTGGCGCCTGGTGCGGCGCGGCGGCTGAACGAGGATCCTCCGGGCTCGGCCTGGCACACCCTAGGATCGAACCTGTGTTCGACCCTGCGGGGCCCGTCTTGGGCATCGACCCCGGCGTCTCGCGCTGCGGCTACGGAGCCGTCACCCGCGATCGCGGCCGGCTCCGCGCCACTGCGTGCGGCGTCATTCGCACGTCGCCCGACGACCCGTTGCCCGAACGGCTGCGCGCCCTCGACGACGAGCTCGAGGCGCTCGTCGCCCAGCTGCGGCCGTCGGCCATGGCGGTCGAGCGGGTGTTGTTCCAGGCCAACGTCCGCACCGCGATGTCGGTCGGGCAAGCCAGCGGGCTCGCGCTCGTCATCGCGTCCCGCGCCGGCATTCCCGTGACGCAGTACAGCCCCAACGAGGTCAAGCTCGCGGTGACGGGCGACGGTCGCGCCGACAAGCTCGCGGTGCAGACCATGGTCACCCGCCTGCTCGCGTTGCGCGAGATCCCCAAACCCGCCGACGCCGCCGACGCGCTGGCGCTCGCGTGTTGTCACCACGGAAGGGTGCGCATGCTCGATCGGATCCCCTCGTGATCGGCTCGCTGCGCGGTTCCGTGCTCGAACGCACGTTGAGCGGCGAGGTGCTGATCGAGGTGGCCGGGGTCGGTTACCGCGTCCTCGTACCCGTGGGCGCGATCGGCGGGCTCGAACCGGGCGCGGGAGTGTTCCTCTTCACGCACCAGCACGTCCGCGACGACGCGCTGGTGCTGTTTGGCTTCCCGAGCCGCGACGAGCGCGACACATTCGAAGCATTGATCACCGCGAGCGGAGTCGGGCCCAAGCTCGCGCTCGCGATCTTGTCGGTGCACTCGCCCGCGAACCTCCGTCGGTGTCTCGCCGAGGACGACATCGACTCGCTGGTCTCGGTTCCCGGGGTGGGGAAGCGCACTGCGCAACGCCTCCTGGTCGACCTGAAGGCGCGGCTCCAGATGCCCGACCTCGACCTCACCGCGGTCCCGGGATCGTCGTCGCCGAACCCGCGCGCCGAAGTCCGCGACGCGCTGGTCGGTCTCGGGTACGGCAACGACGAGGTACGCGAGGTGTTCGGCCAGCTCGGCGAGGAGGGCACCGTCGAAGAGCTGCTCCGCGAGGCGCTCCGGATGCTGGCCGGCCGCGCGTGAGAGAAGAGCTGCTCAGCCCCGAGGCCGACGAGGCGGAGGTCGCCGAAGAGACCACGTTGCGGCCGCGCCATCTCGAGGAGTTCGTCGGTCAGCCGCGCCTGCGCGAGCACCTCGAGATCATGCTGACCGCGGCGAAACAGCGCGGGCAGGCCGTCGACCACGTACTCCTCGCCGGTCCGCCCGGACTCGGCAAGACGAGCCTCGCCGGCATCATCGCCAACGAGATGGGCGCGCGTCTCAATCCCACCAGCGGCCCCGCGCTCGAACGAGCGGGCGACCTCGCTGCCATCCTCACGAATCTCGACGACGGCGACGTGCTGTTCATCGACGAGGTGCACCGGCTTCCGCGTGTCGTCGAGGAGAGCCTCTATCCCGCGATGGAGGACTTCCGCTTCGACGTCGTGATCGGCAAGGGCCCGAGCGCGCGGACGATTCGCCTCGACCTGCCCCGGTTCACGCTGGTCGCCGCGACCACCCGCACCGGACTCATCAGCGGACCACTGCGCGACCGCTTCGGTTTCGTCGCCCGCCTCGACTACTACGCGCACGACGAGCTGGCCGCGATCCTCCGGCGGGTCGCGACGATCCTCGGTGTCGAGCTCGCGGCCGACGGCGCCGACGAGATCGCGAGCCGCTCGCGCGGAACGCCCCGGATCGCCAACCGGTTGTTGAAGCGCGTGCGCGACTACGCCGAGGTCCGCGCCGACGGCCGCGTCACCGTCGACGTCGCCCGCGACGCGCTCGCGCTCTTCGAGGTCGACGAGCTCGGCCTCGACAAGGTCGACCGTGCCATCCTCGACGCCCTGTGTCGCACCTTCGTGGGCCGAGCGGTGGGACTCAGCACGCTCGCGATCGCGGTGAGCGAGGCGCCCGAGACGGTGGAGGACGTGTACGAGCCGTTCCTCCTCTTGTGCGGCCTCATCGAGCGGACGCCCAGGGGCCGGATCGCCACCCCGGCGGGCTTCGCGCACATCGGACTGCAAGTTCCGGGTTTGCACTCGCCCGCGCCGCCGGGCGAGGCTCCCGAGCTGTTCTAGGGCGAACTGTCCAGGGGCGAAATGTCCAGGGGGTCGCGAGTGGCGGTGACAGAGCTCGTTCAGTACGAAGTCCGCGATCGCATCGCGCACGTGACGATCGCGAACGGCAAGGCGAATGCGTTGTCGTTCGAGGTGCTCGGTGGTATTGGCGACGCGCTGTCGCGCGCGGAGGACGCGGGCGAAGGCGAGGTCGGCGCGCTGCTGATCTCGGGGACGCCGGGCATGTTCTCGGGGGGCTTCGACCTGCAGGTGATGCGCGCCGGCGGCGAAGCGGCGGGCCGCCTCGTGACCGACGGCGGTGAGCTCTTCGCGCGCATGTACGCGTCGCCGCTGCCCGTGGTGGTCGCGTGCACCGGACACGCGATCGCGGCCGGGGCATTGTTGCTGCTCGGCGCGGACGCCCGCATCGGCGCGCGCGGCGAGTTCCGCATCGGCCTCATCGAGACCCAACTCGGCATGGTGCTCCCACGGTGGGCGGTCGAGCTGGCCCAGGAGCGACTCTCGAAGCGTCACGTCCAGGACGCGACGGTTGGCGCCCGGATCTACGACCCCGACGGCGCAGTCGATGCCGGATTCTTCGACTCGGTGGCGCCGCCCGAGTCGTTGGCCGACGCGGCCGCGGCCGAGGCACAGCGGTGGGCCGCGTTCTCCCGCGCCGCGTATCGCGGCCAGGTCCGGATGTGTCGGGGCGAGCGCCTGGCCCGCCTCGCCGAGGCGATCGCCGCCGACCGGGGCCGGTCGTTCGACGTCGCCGGATCGTGAACCGGCCTCCGCAAACCACGGTGGTAGCGTCGGTTCCCGTTTCTCCGGCGTAAGGGCATCCGTGCAGGTGGCGATCTTCCCCGTTCTCATGGTGGGCGCCATCTACCTTCTCTTGTGGCGCCCTCAACAACGGAGGATCGCAGCTGTGCGCCAGCTACAAGGTCAACTCCAAGAGGGCGACGAAGTGCTGACCACCAGCGGAATTTACGGAACGATCAGGAAGCTCGGTGAAGCTGATGCCGACCTCGAGATCGCGCCCGGCACCGTGATCCACGTCGCGCGCGGTGCGATCGGCCAGCGCATCAGTCCCGAACCCGCGCCTCGAACCGGCGAGCCGCACGACGGAGACACAGGGGCGGACTGACCCGTGCGCCGGAAAGTCATCTTGCTCGTGATCACGATTTTCGTGATCCTCGGTTCGTTCATCGCCACAATCACCGGCTCGAGCCGTCCGGTGCTCGGTCTCGACCTGCAGGGCGGCACCTCGATCGTGCTCGCGCCGGTCAAGGGCTCCGACCTCTCGACCCTCGACACCGCTGTCGCGATCATCCGCAATCGAGTCGACGCGCTCGGGATCGCGGAGCCCAACGTCAGCCGCCAGGGCAACAACATCGTGATCGACTTGCCGGGCGTCAAGAACGCGGCCGAGGCCGACCAGCTCGTCGGCAAGACCGCGGAGCTGCGGTTCCGCCCGGTGCTGAACCAAATCGCGTACTCGAGTTCGGCCGTCCGAGCTGCGACGACCACCACCGTCAAAGGTGCGACGACCACCACCGTCAAGCGGGCGACGAGCACGACGGTCAAAGGTGCGACGAGCACCACGGTCAAAGGTGCGACGACGACCACGGTGAAGGGTCATGCGAGCGCCCGGATCGGGACGATTGACACCGTGCCGATCGCGTCCGTCCGGCCCGCGGCGGCCGTCACCACGACCACCGCGAAAGCCGCGCCGACGACCACGGTCAAAGGCGCGACTACGACGACCACCACCCCGCCGGCCGGCGCCGGAACGTGTCAGGACGGCAAGCTCGTCACCCCGGACGTCGCCACCAAGCAGGTCATCCTGCCCGACGCCAAGAAGGCCACCTGCTTCCTGCTCGGACCGACGATCATGACCGGCCGCAACGTGGGCACCGCGAGCGCGCTGGTGAACTCCACTACCGCGGCATGGGAGGTCAGCGTCCACTTCAAGAACGACGACTTCGTCAAGCTGGTGGCGACTCCCTACGTCGGTAAGCAGGTCGCGATCGAGCTCGACGGCGTCGTTCAATCCGCGCCGACGATCAACGCCGGCATCACCGGCCGCGACGTCACGATCAGCGGATCGTTCACGAGCAAGGAAGCGCACAACCTCGCGCTCGTCCTGCGCTACGGATCGTTGCCGATCCAGCTCGTTCCGCAGACCGCGCAGACGGTGTCGCCGACGCTCGGTAAGGATCAGCTGAAGGCGGGCATCGTGTCGGGCCTGATCGGGCTCGTCCTCGTCGCGCTCTACATGATCTTCCTCTACCGGCTGCTCGGGCTCGTCGTCTGGACGGGCATCGGCCTCACGGCCCTGACGTTCTTCGCGCTCGTGTCGTGGCTCTCGTCCCATCAAGGGCTCACGCTGACGCTTGCCGGAGTGACGGGCATCATCGTCTCGGTCGGCGTGACCGTCGACAGCTATGTCGTCTACTTCGAGCGACTGAAAGACGAGGTCCGCACGGGCAAGACGGTGCGGTCGTCGCTCGACACCGGGTTCCGGCGGGCGTTCCGGACGATCGTCGCGGCCGACCTCGTGTCGATGATCGGCGCGGTCGTGCTCTACCTGTTCGCCACGTCGTCGGTGCGCGGGTTCGCGTACTTCCTCGGGCTCTCGACCGCGCTCGACCTGATCCTGGCGTACTGCTTCATGTGGCCGTTTGTCACGGTGCTCGCGCGCCGGCCCGCGCTCGTGCGGATGGCCGGCGTCGGGATCGGTGCGGGTCTCGACGTTCCGGAGGTGCAGTCGTGACCGTGATCGCGCCGCCCGCGGGCGATTTCGAAGACATTCCCGGTGTCACCCGCCGCCACAAGCTCTCCGACCTCTACCACGAGCGGACGAACTTCCAGTTCATCAAGCACAGTCGCCGCTGGTTGATCATCTCCAGCACGCTCGTCGTGATGAGCCTGGTGCTGTTGGGTGTGCGCGGGCTCAACCTCGGCATCGACTTCGAGGGTGGCACCGCCTGGGTGGTCCAGATGCAGGGCGGCAAGAGCGCGAAGGTCGCCGACGTCCGCACGCAACTCGACAAGGTCGGGTTCCGCGACGCCAAGGTAAGTGTGCTGACGCCCCCGGGCGGCGGTGCCGACACGGTCCGCGTCGAGGCCCGCGTCGTCAACGATCCGATCGCGACCGTGCAGTCCGTCCTCGCCAAGTACGGCGGTGTCACCGACGCCGACGTGCAGGTTCCGAGCGGTGCGGGTGGCTCGTTCACGTTCAGCGCGAAGGCCGGTATCACGCCCACCGTGACCGGGGTCAAGAGCGCCATCGGCACCCGGCTCACGAATCCGCAGGTGAAGATCACCGGCCGCACGGTCACCGTCACGGTCGCGAAGCTGCCCGCGAGCCCGGTGCAGTCGGTGGCCGCCGTGCTGCAGGCCTACTCGGGCGCCAAGAGCGTCAACGACGTCAGCATCACCACTGTGGGCCCCACGTGGGGCCACGAGGTGAGCCAGAAGGCGTTGAAGGCGCTGATCATCTTCTTCTTCGTCCTCGCCGCGTACCTCGCGCTGCGGTTCGAGTGGAAGATGTCGGCCGCCGCGATCATCGCGGTGATCCACGACATCATCTTCACGGTCGGCGTCTACGCGCTGTTCCACTTCCCGGTCTCACCCGCGACCGTCACCGCGTTCCTGACGATCCTCGGTTTCTCCTTGTACGACACGGTCGTCGTGTTCGACAAGGTCACCGAGTTCCAGCGCACGCTCACCGCGACCGGGCGTTCGACGTACTCCGAGATGGTCAACAAGTCGCTCAACGCGGTGTTGATGCGCTCGGTGTCGACGTCGCTCGTGGCGTTGCTGCCGGTCGTCTCGCTGCTCGTCGTCGGCAGTGTCATCCTCGGCGCCACCGCGCTCGAGGACTTCGCGCTCGCGCTCGCCGCCGGTCTCTTCATCGGTTCGTACTCCTCGATCTTCGTCGCCGCACCGTTGCTCGCGTGGTGGAAAGAACGGGAGCCGCAGTACCGGTCCCTCGCCGAGCGCCGCCGACGCGCCCCGGGCACGCCCGCCCCGGCACGGCTTGCGGCGGACGCCTGCGCCGTCGACGGCGGAGAGTTCGTCGAGCGCGCTCCCTTGGGTGTCCCGGGCCCGCCCGCGGTCCCGCGCGTCACGATCCAAGCCCGCCCCCGCCAACAACGCGGCAAGAAGCGCAAATAGCGGAACACCCGCACCACTAACCTGGTCCTGATGGATCCGGATTTCTTGAAGGCCCACGTGCGCGACGTGGTCGATTACCCGAAGCCGGGAATCGTCTTCAAGGACATCACGCCCTTGCTCGGCGCGCCGGACGCGTTCCGGGCCACCGTGGATGCGCTCGCCGAGCCGTTCGCGGCGACGCGCGTCGACAAGGTGATCGGGATCGAGGCCCGGGGCTTTGTGTTCGCGGCTCCGGTCGCGTACGGCTTGCATGCCGGGTTCGTCCCCGTCCGCAAACCCGGGAAGCTGCCCTGGGAGATCGAGCGCGAGGAGTACGAGCTGGAATACGGCAGCGACCTCCTCGAGATCCACAAGGATGCGATCGCGCCGGGGGAGCAGGTGCTCGTGGTCGACGACGTCATCGCCACAGGCGGCACCGCCGCGGCGACGGCGCGCTTGGTCGAGCGCCTGGGTGGTGTTGTCGCGGGCTTCGCGTTCGTCCTGGAGCTCGGATTCCTGCACGGTCGCGCCCAGCTCGGCACCTATCCGATCCACGCGTTGGTCACCTATGACTAGCGCCCCGACGCGAGGGCGTTCCGGTCATCCGCACGTCGACGGCGCGCTGCGGCCGCTGCTCGAATCGGTACGCAGCGGCGACGACCAGCGCGAGACCGATCTGATCGAGGCGGCTTACGAGGTCGCGCGTGACGCACACCGCGACCAGGTCCGCCGGTCCGGCGATCCGTACATCGCCCACCCGCTCGGTGTGGCCATGATCCTCTCCGACCTCGGGCTCGACGACATCACCCTCGCGGGAGCGTTGTTGCACGACGCGGTCGAAGACACCGCGGTCACGCTCGACGACCTGCAAGCGCGCTTCGGCCCCGACGTCGCCGCGATCGTCGACGGCGTGACCAAGCTCGACCGTCTCGAATTCGACTCGCGCGAAGAGCAACAGGCCGCGACGATGCGCAAGATGCTCGTCGCGATGGCGAAGGACGTGCGCGTCCTGCTCATCAAGCTCGCCGACCGCCTCCACAACATGCGCACGATCGCCTCGCTGCCGGAAGCGAAGCAGAAGCGCATCGCCCAAGAGACGCTCGACATCTACGCGCCGCTCGCGCACCGGCTCGGCATCCAAGACGTCAAATGGCAGCTCGAAGATCTCGCGTTCGCGGTCCTGCACCCGAAGCGCTACGCCGAGATCGAGGCGATGGTGTTGCAGCACGCGGGGGAGCGCGAGCGCTACCTCGAAGAGGTGGTGAGCGCGGTCCGGCTCCGGCTCGAGCAGCTCCACATCAACGCCGAGGTCACCGGCCGGCCGAAGCACTACTGGTCGATCTACGAGAAGATGGTCGTGCGGGGCAAGGAGTTCGCCGAGATCAACGACCTCGTCGGCGTGCGGGTGATCGTCGACTCCGTGAAGGACTGCTACGGAGCGCTGGGCTCGATCCACGCCCTCTGGCGACCGGTGCAAGGTCGCTTCAAGGACTACATCGCCATGCCCAAGTTCAACCTCTACCAGTCGTTGCACACGACCGTCGTGGCCCCGCAGGGCCGAGCGGTGGAGTTCCAGATCCGTACGAGCGAGATGCACCGGCGCTCGGAGTACGGCGTGGCCGCGCACTGGGGCTACAAGGAACAGCGCAACCCGGCCGAGGATCTCGTGTGGTTGCAGCGGATCGTCGACTGGCAGAAGGAGACCACCGACCCGACCGAGTTCATGCAGAGCTTGAAGATCGACCTCGAACAAGACGAGGTCTTCGTCTTCACGCCGAAAGGGCGCGTCATCACGCTCCCGACGGGCGCAACCCCGGTCGACTTCGCGTACGCGATCCACACCGAGGTCGGTCATCGCTGTATCGGGGCGCGGGTCAACGCGCGGCTGGTCCCGCTCGACTCCGCGTTGCAGTCGGGCGACACGTGCGAGATCTTCACGAGCAAGGTCGAGGGCGCGGGCCCGAGCCGCGACTGGACCCAGTTCGTCCAGACGCCGCGTGCCAGCTCCAAGATCCGCCAGTGGTTCTCCCGCGAGCGCCGCGTCGACGCGATCGACCAGGGCCGCGACGACCTCGTCAAGGCGATGCGCCGCGAAGCGCTCCCGGCCCAGAAGCTCTTCGGGTCACCGGTGCTCGCGAAGGTCGCCGAGCAGCTCCATTACCTCGACCTCGAGGGTCTGTATGTCGGCATCGGCGAAGGGCACGTCTCGGCCAAGGCCGTGGTCCAACGCATCCAACGGGAGCTGCGCGGCGGCGAGGAACAACTGCCGACCACCGTCGCGCGGCCGCCGCGGGCGAGGGGTCATCGCCGTACGGGCGCGGGCGTGCACGTCGAGGGTCTCGACGACGTCATGGTGCGCCTGTCGCGTTGCTGCACCCCGGTGCCCGGCGACGAGATCATGGGCTTCGTCACGCGGGGCCGCGGAGTCTCGGTACACCGCACCGACTGCGCCAACGCGGTGAGCCTCAAGAGCCAGGCCGACCGGGTCATCGACGTCGAATGGGACAACGACGCACCCGGCAACTACACGGTGTCGGTCGAGGTCGAAGCGCTCGACCGGTCGAAGCTGTTACGCGACATCGCCGACGTGCTGTCGGAGCATCACGTGAACATCCTCTCGTGCACTTCGCAGACGCAGACCGATCGCATCGCCCGCCTCCGGTTCGAGTTCGAGCTCGCCGATCCGGGCCACCTCGACTCGATCCTCGCCGCGGTCAAACGGGTCGATTCGGTATACGAGGCAGCACGAGTGCTCCCCGGGAACAAGTCGTAATCGAAGTCAAGCCCCATCGGGGTCGAGTGAGTACGAGAACCGCGCGATCTCACTCAAGGCGTTCGACGGATGTTCCGATTCCCTGCGAGGGCCGGAGCCGACCAATCGGACCGGTCGACCAGCCACGTAGCCGGAGGGGAATGCATCGTGGATCCGCGTGCAGATGCCGATGTTCAACCGTCGGCGCGTGCGGACGGCGGCTTCACGATCATCGAAGTCGTCGTGGCGATCACGGTGCTCGTCGTCGCGATGCTCGGGGCCGCGCTGCTGTTCGAGAACGCGATCGTCGTCTCCGGTAACACGCGCAACCGGGTGGTTGCTGCGAACCTGGCGACGCAACAGATGGAGAGCGTGCGGGGTCTCGGTGCCGATCCCACGAAGTTCACGACGATTCCTCAGGGTCAGACCGTGTTCAACGGTCCCGGTCAGAAGGTGAACGGTGTGCAGTACACCGTCACCCAAAATGTGCAGTTCGTAGGTCAAAGCTCGTCGACCAGCACTTGCGACGCGCCGGGTTCGACGACCGGTCAGATCATGCAGGTAAACGAGCTCGTGACCTGGCCGGGTATGGCCGGAACCAAAACTGTGAAAGAAGTCACAACTCTGGCCCCTCCGGTCGGCGCGTACTCGGCGTCGTCCGGGTCGATCGCGGTCAAGCTCTACGACTCGACGAGCAACGTGGCCCAGAACATCAACGTGCAGGTCGTCGGGCCCACGACGGTGACGCAACAGACCACGACCGAGGGGTGCGCATATTTCGCATTCCTCCCCGTCGGCACCTACACCGTGAGCGTCATCGAGGGCACGGGAGTTGGTGATCAGGAGGTCGCGGTGCCGGCGCAGACCGCGGCGGTGTCGGTCGGCCAGACCACCGCACTGCAGTTCCAATACGACTCACCGGCGACGATCACCGCGACCCTTCCGTCGCCGAGCAACACGGCGGGCGCGCCCCCGCACGCAACCGGTATGTCGATATCGGTGGTGAACACCGGCCTGCAGCCGTACGGCCAGTTCTCGTTCAACGCGGCGGCGGGCGACGTCACGACCTCGCCGAGCCTCTTCCCGTACGCCAGCGGCTACACCGTGTTCGCCGGCAACTGCACCGACAACAACCCGCTCGGCAAGGACACGAACCGCAACCTCTTCTATCCGACCGCCGCGCCCATACCGATCAGCGTTTCCCCGAACGGGAATGCGACCACGACCGTGCCGCTCTACCCGGTCGCGATCCACGTGCAGAACGCGACCGGCGTGGTCGTCACCGGCACGACGCCGAGCGCGGCGGAGACCACTTCGTTCGGCGTTCCCTACACGGCCCTGTGCACGAACGGGACCGCGACGGGCGTGGCGCCGACGCTCGGTCTCGCCACCCTCAACGCCACGGGCGACAGCCTCACCGCGCTGCCTCTCGGACACTGGACACTCACCGCCAAGTGCATCCACGGCGCGCCCGCGTGCCCGGGTGCGACTTCGGCCTTCGACAGGACCAAGTCGCTCAACGTCTGGGTGAGGCCCGACGCGGTGTACGGGGTCAACGCTTCGGGCGCGTCGACGACCCCGTTCGTCGGACCGATCACGATGGTCGTCTCGTGAGGCGGCGCGCGCGTTGCCTCGAGAGTCGTCGGGCGAGTCGCCTCGCGAGTTGCTTGCGCGCCCGGCGCCCGGACCGCGGCCACACGCTCGTCGAGATGATGATGGCGACATCGCTGCTCGGGCTCGTGGTCGCCTCCGCGTTCTCGGCCGTGATGGTCATGCAGAACCAGGCCATGAAGACCACGGATCGCTTCACCGCCGAAGGTGAGGGCCAGACCATCGCAGACCGCATCACCAAGGACCTCCGGACCGCGGTCGCCCCGACGAGCACAACGGCCGCGTTCGCGTCGGCCGGTGCGAACGACGTGGTGTTCTACGCGGGCCTGGCCGACCTCAACACCGGCAACGGGCCGACCCGGCTCCACGCCTACACGTCGCTCGTACCGGGCACGAGCGTGTACGTGTTCCACGAGGACGCGACGCAACCCGACGCAGGCGGTACGCCGGGCAACTACACGTACTCCGCGCCGGCGGTGAACCGGATCGACGGCCAGTACATCGACACGACACAACCCATCTTCACGTACTACACGGCCCCCACGGTCGCATTCCCCGATGGCCAGCAGATCTTGCCGATGCCCATCGGGAACATGACCGACCTGCGCAGCATCGACTCCGTCGGGGTCACGTTGCGTATCCGGGTGCATCCCCGCTCGCCGGTCGTCGTGATCTCGACCCGAATCCACGTCCGCAACGTCGACTACAACCCGGACAACTGACCATGATCCAGTTCCTTTCGCGTCGCTTCCGCACTCGGCCCGACGGCTCGCACGACGAGACCGGTCTGGCGATGATCATCGCGATCACCGTCGTCATGCTGATGACGATCATTCCGCTCGCGGTCGTGCAGGGCGCCATCGGGCAGTTGCCGTTGGCGCGCCACGACCAAGACCACGAGTCCGCGCTCGCGGCGGCCGAAGCGGGCGTCGACGACTACTTGAACCGTCTCGCGCAGAACAGCAACTACTGGACCTACAGCGCGGTCAACCCGCCGACTCCGGCGAACCCTGCGTTCACCGGATGGGTGAAGGTGGCCGGCCCGAGCACGAACGGCGAGTGTTTCCGCTACACGGCGAATTCGTCGAAGACCGCGGCGACCGGCATCGTGTACCTCACGTCGTCGGGTAAGCGACTGAAGAACTCGACCTTGGGCTGCGCCTCGACGGGAGTCATCCGGACGGTGAGCTTGGGCCTGCGCCGTCAGGGATTCCTCGACTACCTCTGGTTGACCGACTACGAGATCACCGACCCGGCGTTGTCGGGATCGGATGCGAGTGCCTGCACGTACCACGCCTGGGAATGGAACCCGGGCGCATCGAAGTACGGACCGAACGACGTCAGTGCGTGCAGTGTCGTCTACTGGTCGAGCCTCTCCGTCTTGAACGGTCCGGTGCACTCGAACGACGGCCTCTACGCGTGCGGCAATCCGACGTTCAACGGCGACACCGACACGTATTACAACTCCGCCACGAGTAACAACGCGTTCCACAGCAAGCAGTTCGGCGGACCGGGCACAGTGCTCAACCCACTGGCGTGTAGCAACTCACCGGCCTACGCGCGCACCGGCGATCCGGCGAGCGGCTCGATCCTTCCGTTCCCTCCCGCGAACACCTCGATCAAGACCCAGGCCGACGGCAACCTCGGTGGTGCCGGCTGCCTGTATACGGGACCGACGACGATCACGTTGCTCGCGGCGGGCAAGATGACGGTGTCGAGCCCGAAGACGCTCCAGACCAACGCGGGCTGCGCGCCGGGTGCGAACCTGAGCCTTCCGAGCAACGGCGTCGTCTACGTACAGAACGTGCCGAGCGCGAACGCCGACCCGAACCACTCGAACTGCTCGGGTTCGTCGTGCAACGGTGATGTGAGCGTCAGCGGCACGCTCAACGGTCAGCTGACGATCGCGGCGCAGGACGACATCAACATCGTCGGCAACGTGCAGTACCACGTGTATCCCGGTGGCAACGACGTCTTGGGCCTCGTCGCCGACAACGACGTCGCCGTGGTGCACGCCAACGGTGCCGACGTGCAGGACGACCTGCGGATCGACGCCGCGATCATGTCGCTCAACCACTCGTTCTACGTGCAGAACTGGTCGTCGGGTGGGAACGCGGCCTGTTCGGGGGCGCACCCTTGCGCGGTCGCGGGTGCACACAGTCTGAACATCAACGGGGTTATCACGCAGAAGTTCCGCGGGCCCGTCGGTACGTTCAACGGCAACAACACCCCACCGACGCTGGTCTCGGGTTACAACAAGAACTACGCCTACGACAGCCGGCTCAAGTACCTGAGCCCGCCGTACTTCCTCAGCCCGACGCAGTCGGCCTGGATCCGTCTCTCGTACGCGGAGGTCGCACCGAACCCGGCTCCGTAGTCGGCTCGCGAGGCGGGATCGTCGTCGGCGATCACCGCCGCCGATCGTCGTCACAACGATCAACCCAATGATCGTCGAGGCCGCGCGGGCCGCTGGCTAGCATGCCGCGCATGCCGACGGACCGGGACGTCATGCGCGCGCCGAAGGGCATGCTCGACGTGCTGCCGCCCGAATCCGCGCGCTGGATGGAGGTCGTCGCGCGGTTCGCGCAACGGGCTGAGCGCTTCGGTTACGGCCTGCTGTTGACCCCGATCGTCGAGCACTACGAGGTCTTCGCCCGCGTCGGTGAGACCACCGACGTCGTGCGCAAGGAGATGTACGACTTCGTCGACCGGGGAGGCCGCCGTCTCGCGCTCCGGCCGGAGGGGACGGCCCCGGTCGTGCGCGCGTACGTGCAGCACCGCCCGCCCACGCCGTGGAAGGTGTGGTATCTCGCACCGAACTTTCGCGCCGAACAACCGCAGGCGGGCCGGTACCGCCAGCACTGGCAGCTGGGCGCCGAGGTGATCGGGGTCGACGACCCCGATGTCGACGTCGAGATCATCGAGCTGTTGTGGGGCTTCTGTAGTGAGCTCGGGCTCTCCGACGTGCGCCTGCTCCTCAACTCGATGGGCGACGCCGAGACGCGTGAGCGCTACCGCGAAGTCCTCCTCGCGTACTGGCGTTCGCACGCCGCGTTGCTCGGCGCGGAGATGGAGCGGGCCGAGGCGAACCCGTTGCGCATCCTCGACTCGAAGCGGGCCGACTGGGTCGACATGCTCGAGCACGCCCCGCAGCTCGGTGAGTACCTGAGCGACGCTTCGGCGGCGCATTTCGCGCGCGTGCAGGAGGGTCTGCAGTCACTGGGCATCCCGTTCGAGATCGCGCCGAGGCTGGTGCGCGGCTTCGACTACTACACGGGCACCGTTTTCGAGCTCGCGAGCGACGCGCTCGACGCCGCTCAGAACGCGATCGGGGGCGGTGGTCGCTACGACCGGCTCGCGCAGGAGATGGGCGGTCCGGCGGCGCCGTCGATCGGATTCGGCTCCGGGATCGAGCGGTTGCTCCT
>DASYJT010000160.1:0-3507 GCA_035996165.1 Acidimicrobiia bacterium | reverse complement strand
ACCGCCATGCCCTCGAGGACCGTCTTGAACAGGTCGTGTGTCATCGGACGCGGGGTTTCCATGCCCTGCAGCGCGTAGACGATCGCGGTCGCCTCGGGTGAGCCGATGAAGATCGGGAGGAAGCGCGTTCCGCCGTCTTCGCGCAGGAGCACGATCGGCTGATTCGTCGGGACCTCGACGCGCACACCGATCAGCGAAAGGCGGATCACGGCTCCTCCTCCCTTGGGACGCCGGTCACGCTACCACCGGGCCGCGCCGCAAAATCCGAGTGGCGATACAGGTCGTCGACGTACGCGTCGGGCCTCGTCACGAGCGTGTCGCGGTCGGCCGCGACCACGTACGGCACATTCCTGTACAGGTCGCGCACGTGCAATCCGTACCCCAGCACGTACTCCTGACCGAGTGCCAGACCGCAGTAGTCGACGGGCTGGGGAACGATCCGGCGTGCGGGGCGGTCGAGCATCGCGCACGTCGACAGACGGCGGGGGCCGCGGGCCGAAAGTTGGGTGAACAGGTACGCGAGCGTCAGGCCGGTGTCGACGATGTCTTCGACCAAGACCACGTCACGGCCGGTGATGTCCGAGCCGAGGTCGTGCAGGATCTTGACCCGACCGGAGTCGGGGGCGAAGCGCGATATCGACATGAAGTCGATGGTCACGTCGACATCTTTGATGGCGCGGACGAGATCCGCGAAGAAGATGAGTGCGCCCTTGAGCACTCCGACGAGCAGGACGCCGTCGGGATGGTCGCGCGCGATCTCCCGGCCGAGGCGTTGCACGTGACCCTCGATCGCCGCCTGATCGAGCAGCACGGTCGGCGGCACGTCAGCGGTGCCCGACATCAAGCGATTGTTGCCGACATCAGTTGTTGAAAGTGCGTCGGACGGTCTGGCGGAGCAAGGCCGTGCGCAACCGGCGGCCGAGACCGGCCAACTCGCCGAGCGTCTCGGTGGTGCGCGCCTGCGCCTCCGGGTTGCGCTGACGCCGGTACGGCAACAGCACCTGCTCGAACAAGCTCGACTCGCGTTCGGCGAACGCGCGATACATGCGCAGATGGCGGGGTTCGATGCCGTGCCGCATGAACGCCGCGCACACCCGTGCGATGGCAAGCGAGTCGTCGTCGAACAACACCCGGTTGCCCGTCGAGGAGCTGGGAGCGACGAGACCGTATTCCTCGAGCCGGGCGAGGTCTTCGTCGGTGATTCCCGCCGCCCGCACGAGCTCGGCGCGGGTCAGGCTGACACCGCTCTCCGAGGCCGCGAGGTCTTCGGGACCCTCGACGTCTTGCACCTTCACGCTGGCCGAGCGGGCCTCTTTCTTCTGCGCGGCGCGTCGGGTTTCCTCGAACAACGCGTCGACCGTCGCGGGGTCGACGGTTCGATCCCCCGCCGCACCCTCGCCCCCTTCGCCCACGGTGAAACCGCCTTTGCTGTCGACCTCGTCGAGTCGTTCTTTGATGACCTTCAACGGCAGGAAGTGCTCGCGCTGCTGGCGCAGGATGAAACGCAATCGCTCGACGTCGCTCGGATAGAACTTCCGATAGCCGGACGGCGTGCGTTCGGGGTCGACCAGACCTTGACTCTCGAGGAAGCGGATCTTCGAGATGGTGATGTCGGAGAACTCGTCGCGCAACTGATTCAACACGTCGCCGATCGACGCATGCGCGCGCTTCGCCATGGTCAGGCTTCCCGCCCGCGACCGAGCACGAAGGTCAGCCGGTACCGGCCGATCTGCACCTCGTCGCGATCGCGCAGGCGCGCCTCGTCGACGCGTTTGCGGTTGACGTACGTTCCGTTGAGCGAACCGACGTCGCGCAGCAGGTAACCGTCGGCGTCGTGCTCAACCACTACGTGGCGGCGAGAGACGGTGATGTCGTCGAGGAAGATCTCGGAGTCCGGGTGCCGGCCGATCGCGGTGACCGCGGTCTCGAGCCGGTACGACGATCCGGCATTGGGGCCGTGGCGGACGACGAGCATGCCGACCCCGGGCGCGAGCCCGTCGAGGAAGTGCTCGAGCTCGTCGTCTTCGGTTGCCGCTTCGACGGCCGACAGCGTGAGGGTGGTCTCCTCGTCGGCCGCGCCGAGCGGCGCCCCGCACGACGAGCAGAACCGGGCGTCCTCGGGGTTCTGATGTCCACACCGGGCGCAGAGCACGGGGCTGAGGCTATCGGCGGAAGGGGGCGGCCGACAACGGCGGCTCGACCTCTACCCGAGGGTCAACGTCGAGGGTTCTAACCCTCCGTGAGCGCCCGGTACCCGGCGGCATCGAGCAGCCCGTCGAGATCGCTCGTCTCGCTGACCTCGAGCTCGAACATCCAGCCCTCGCCGTACGGATCGCGGTTGACCAGCTCGGGTTGGTCGGCCAGCGCCTCGTTGACCGCGGAGACGACGCCGGTTACCGGGACGTAGACGTCGGAGACCGACTTCGTCGACTCGATCTCGCTCACGCTGGCACCGGCCACCGCGTCGAGCCCGACGTCGGGAAGCTGCACGAACACCACGTCGCCGAGGCTGTCCTGGGCGAAGTCGGTGATGCCGATGCGCGCGACGCTGCCGGTGAGGCGAACCCACTCGTGCTCCGGGCTGTAACGGAGATCCTCGGGAATGTCCATGGCGAGGGAGCGTAGCTACCGCGTGAGCTCCGCGACCTGACCGGCGTGGATGGCGACGAGGCGGCGAGCGTCGACATCGGTCGCGCCCTCGGCCCAGATGTGCGTGATCGCGAGCTCGGGGTCGGGCAACACGAGCGCCCAACCTTCGGGATACACGATTTTCACGCCGTCGACGAGCACCGTTGGGAAGTCCTTCGCCCGTTCCATGACACCGCGCATCACAGACCCCTTGCGTTCCCACGGGGTCGGCACGACGTCGTGCGCGATGTGGGTATCCGGCACCTCGGCCACGATCGACGACAACGCGCGACCGCTCGACGCGAGGAGGTCGAGGAGGTGTACGAGCGTGGCGACCGCGTCGTACGCAGGGAGGAACGAAGGCCAGATGAAGCCGCCCTCCTGCGATGCCGCGAAGTCGACCTCGCCGCTGCCCGCGACCTCCATGAGGTGCGAAGCCGACAGCTTCGTCCACATGATCGGTGCGCCGTTGCGTTCGCCGAGGCGCTCGGCCTCCCGGCTGACCGAGACCGGCAACGCGAGGCGCGCACCCGGCCGTTGCTCGCAGACGAGCTTGACGAGCACGAGCAGCGCGTGCTCGGCCGACAGCGGCATGCCCTGGTCGTCGATGATCGTGGCTGTCTCGCCGTCGGGGTCGAAGACGTAACCGAGATCCGAGCCCGACGTGCGCACGAGATCACCCATTGCCTTGACGCGGGTCTCGTGATCGTCGCTGGTGCCCATTGCACCACTGGTCGCGGCGAAGGGGTTGACGGCAAGCACGCTCGCGCCGAGCTTCGCCAGCACGTTGGGCATCAGGATCGACGTAGCCCCGTACGAGTAGTCGAGGACGACCTTGAACGCGCGCCGGCGCAGCCGCTCGGGCTGGACGCTCGACTC
>DASYJT010000159.1:0-1908 GCA_035996165.1 Acidimicrobiia bacterium | reverse complement strand
CACCGCGGCAACCGCGTTCGCGTTCGAGCACCACCTCGTGAAGTGAGCGGTTCGGCAGGTGCCGGCGACCATGCCCGTCGAGCTCAAGTGCTCGGCGACACGTACACGACGAAGCCGTCACCGGGGGCTTGAAGAGCGCCGAGTTCGTCGACTTCGCTTCGGTCGGCCCCGGCGTCGACCATGGCGGTCCGCGCGTAGCCGGAGTCGAGAAGTAGGCGCGTCGGAGCCCGTGCGCCTGCCGCCGCGCGGATGCGCGCCTCCAGAACACGGACGCGCGCTCGCTGCTTCGTCGTGAGCGGATCCCAGGTCGCGACGACGCGCGCGCCCGCGGATGGGTGCCATCCGGCGTCGATCTCGGGCATCGCCACCATCGTGATGACCGCGTCGACTTGGTCCGGGCTCGCCAGGCGCCAACTGCCGTAGGTGAGGACAGCGTCGGGCCCCCGATCACTGAAGACGTGGAACCCGCGCGTCGAGAGCGCAAAGATGAGCCCGCTGGTCGGCGCCGAGACGGACCGGCGGTCGATGCTGCGCACGAGGTAGCGGTGATCACGATCGAGCGCGGCGGCGGTCGGCGACAAGACCCCGCCGATCGCCGCGGAGACAGTGGGGAACGGGACGGGAGCCGGCAGTTCGAAGAGCGCGACCGCAGCCATTGCAACCATGCCGGTACCTGCTGCGGCCATTGCGACGGAACGAATCCGACGCGTACCGGCACCGAACAGCAGCGACCACGCGATCGAGAGATACGACAGCGCGGCCACGCCTCGCCACCACCGCAGCACATACGGAGCGAAGATGCCGGTGACGCGGGCCGTCGCAACAACCGCGATTGCAACGCCGACGAGCGCGACGAGCGCCAAGCGCGCCGCGTGCGTTGCGCCGCGCCTTCTGGCCCACAATCCGGCGGCGGCGACGGCCGCGATCGTCGCAAGCGCCCATACCGTCGACGCGGTTCGCTCAACGCCTCCTCCGGTCGTCTCGCGGCCGGATACCCAAGGCCCGAGCGGCCGCAGCTGTTCCCCCATGGTGCCGAGGGCTGTCGCCCAGCCGGCGGTTGGTTCGGGCGGATGCCGAACGTACGTGATGAGTTCGGAGACGTTGCCCGGATGGCCGGTCGCTTGTTGGACGAGCGCCGGGGCCCACAGGGCGAGGCCGACGACGGCCGCCCAGACCAACGGCCGTCGAAACATGGATCGGAATGTCGCTCGCGTGCTCACTGACGCGGCGGCGACCGAACCAACCGCGAGAAGCCCCAGGCCGCCGACCATCGGCAGATAGCCCACATGGGTCTGCACTACGAAGGAACCCACGCCGACGGCGAACGGAAGTGTCGCGAGATCGCCGCCGACAACCGACCACACGAGCCCGAGATAGAGAACGAAGGGAAGGAACGCCACCCACGGGTTCCATGGCTCGATCAACAGGCCGAGACCCAGCGCGTTGACGACGAGCGCGACCGTGAAGCCGGCGACCAATGCGCCGACATACCCGCCGCGTCGGTATCCGACGAGCACCACGCCGATCGCCGCGGTGAGGTTGATGAGACCCACGCCGACGAGCACGCCGTCGTTGCCGAGCACTCGGTAGAAGGGCGTCAGCGTCCAGAACAGCGCCGGACCCGGATGTGCCCAACCCCAGCGAGACCACGCGCCGAGCAACGGGGTGTGCGATCCGCCGACATCACGGATTCGGAGCAGCTCGAGCGCCTGGTCGCTGCTCGGATTCCAATGGCGCCCGATGACCGAGATGACGGCCCCGAGAAACGGCACCGCGACGAGCAGAACAACCGCGCACAACGCCGCTCGATTGAGGGCCGCTCGATTGAGACTCCACGTTCGCGCCCGGGCCCGAGCGAGACGATGGTGTATTCCGCGGGTTTCGACGGGCCGACAGTACTAGCCGGTG
>DASYJT010000158.1:0-14137 GCA_035996165.1 Acidimicrobiia bacterium | reverse complement strand
GGTACGAGATCACGGTCGAGCGCACGTGTTACGTCGAAATGCGCGGAGTGGGCGTACACCGTTCGGGAACCCTCGGCGACGCCGACGTTGCGCAGCGCTCCGGTATCGCGTGCACCTCATTCGAGCGGACATTGTGCGATTGCACCACCCGCCTGAGCGAGTACCAGCTCGGGCGGGTTCTGGATGACGGGCTGAGGCGGGGCATTGCGTCGATACAACGTCTGAAGGACTGCTCGGAACGAACGGAGTCGGCGCCTGGGCGGCACATGTCGGTCGTGCGGGCGCTGCTTGCGCAGCGGGGAATCGGTTTCGGTCCCGGTGGGAGCCGCTCCGAGCTCAATGTTCTCGACGTCCTGCGACGAGCACGGTTGCCTCTTCCGGTTCAACAGTTCCGGGTGAGGATCGGATCCAAGACGTTTCGGCCCGACTTCGCCTGGCCGGACCACAAGGTCTTCGCGGAGTACTACGGCTTGCCGTTTCACATCGGAGCCAGCGCAGTAGTCGCGGACAGCCACCGCCTCACAGCCTTGTCGGCCGACGGTTGGCTTCCGCTCGTATTCACGCACGAGTCTTCTGACCGTGAGATCGTGCAACGCACCGCGGCCGCGCTGGAACTGCGCAGCGTTGGCAGGAAAATCGGCGCGTAGTAACGATTTTCCTGCCAACTGTTGGTGGGAATTGGGGGGCGTAGTAACGATTTTCCTGCCAACTGTTGGTGGGAATTGGGGGGCGTGGTAACGATTTTCCTGCCAACTGTTGGTGGGAATTGGGGGATGCGTAGCCTGGGCCTGTGGCGAAGGGTCCGGATCTGTTTGCTTCGGCGGTCGAGGAGCGTCTCGCGCGGAAGGCGCCCCTCGCGGCGCGGCTGCGACCGCGGACGCTCGACGAGGTCGTTGGTCAACGGCACCTGCTCGGGCCCGCGAAGCCACTGCGCGTGCTCATCGAGTCCGACCGTCTGTCGTCGGTCATAATCTGGGGCCCGCCCGGCACGGGCAAGACCACCATCGCGCGCCTGGTCGCGGGCGTCAGCGAGAAGGCGTTCGAGACGCTGAGTGCGGTGAGCGCCGGCGTCAAGGACGTCCGGGAGGTCGCGGAGCGGGCCCGGGCCCGACTCGGCGAGCGCGGCCAGGGCACGATCCTCTTTCTCGACGAGGTCCACCGCTTTTCCCGCGCGCAGCAGGACGTGCTGCTCCCGTTCGTGGAGGAGGGCCTGCTCGTCCTCGTCGGCGCGACCACTGAGAACCCGTTCTTCTCACTCACCGGCCCGCTGCTCTCGCGCAGCACGCTGTTCCGGCTCGAACCGCTCGACGACCTCGCGCTCGAGGAGCTCGCGCACCGTGCCCTCGACGACGTCGAGCGCGGGCTCGGCAACGAACCGGTCGAGATCGACGACGACGCGCGCAAGCACCTCGTCGACAAGAGTGAGGGCGACGCGCGCCACCTTCTCACGGTGCTCGAGGTCGCGCACGCCCTCACCGTCCAAGCCGACCGCACGACGATCACACTCGCCGACGCGGAAGCGGCCCTCGCGCTGCGCAGCGTGCGTTACGGCGACGACGAGCACTACGACATCATCTCCGCGTTCATCAAGTCGATCCGCGGCTCCGATCCGGACGCCGGCCTCTACTGGCTCGCGCGCATGCTCGAAGCAGGAGAGGACGCGCGCTTTATCGCGCGCCGGCTCGTCATCCTCGCGAGCGAAGACATCGGACTCGCCGATCCGCAGGCTCTGCTGACGGCCGACGCCGCGGCCCGCGCCGTGGAATACGTCGGGTTGCCCGAGGTCGCGATCAACCTCGCGCACGCGGTGATCCATCTGGCGCTGGCGCCGAAGAGCAACAGCGTGATCTCCGCGCTCGGCGCGGCCACCACCGCCGTGCGCGAGCGCCGGCCCGGAACGGTCCCCATGCACCTGCGCGACGCGCATTATCGCGGTGCGCAGATGCTTGGTCACGGTAAGGGCTACGTCTATCCTCACGACGATCCGTCCGGGTGGGTGCCGCAGGAGCACCTCCCGGTCGAGGTCGCCGGCGAGCAGTTCTACCGTCCTTCGGGACACGGCGCCGAACGGGATCTCAACGAGCAATGGCGAGCGCGACAAGGACAACGACCGGGAGTGGGTGACGATGGCGACCGGTGACGTGTTGGCGGTGGTTGCGGCCACGATCGTGACCGTGCTCGTCGCGGTTCTCGCCACCGTGCTCGTCGCGCTCGCGCGCACGCTGCGCGAGATGCGGACGACACTCGCCGTGCTCCAAGACGACGCGCTCGCGCTCCTCGACGACGCGCGCGCCTCGGTGGAAGAAGCTGCGACCGAGATTGATCGCGTGGAGCGCCTCGTCACCTCCGCGCGACACCTCGACGAGGCCAAGCGCGCGATCGCGACGCCGGTCGTGAAGGCGATGGCCTTCGGCACCGGCGTGTCGCGCGCCGCGCAACGCTTGCGAGACGGAGAGTCGCCGCGGCGTGCGCCCGCGCCCCGACGCCGGAAATCCGCCTCGTGATCAAGCGCCTCGTGTGGCTCGTCTTCGGGTTCCTGCTCGGAGTCGGTTCGTCGTGGACCCTCATGCGGCGAGTCCGTCGCGTGGCGGTCCGCCTTGCGCCCGCCGACGTCGTCGACCGCTGGAGCGAGAGCGTGAAAGCGGCCGTGAGCGAAGGGCGCGATGCCATGCGCGCCCGCGAAGCAACCTTCAAAGGCAGCTCCGCCCGTAGCGGCGGAAAGTAACCTGGCGCGGTTATGCCCGACCGTCCGACAACTGCCGACGAGCTACGACGCGCGTTCGTGGAGTTCTTCACCGAACGCGCCCACGTACACGTTCCCTCGGCCAGCGTCATTCCGGTCGACAAGTCGCTGCTGTTCACCGTCGCGGGCATGGTCCCGTTCAAACCGTTCTTCACCGGTGAGGAGACCGCGCCCTACACGCGTGCCGTCTCGGTCCAGAAGTGCATTCGGGCCGGCGGCAAGCACAACGATCTCGACGACATCGGCCGCACGAATCGCCACTTCTCGTTCTTCGAGATGCTCGGCAACTTCAGCTTCGGCGACTACTTCAAGGCCGACGCGATCCCGTGGGCCTGGGAGTTCTACACGGGAGTCTTGAAGCTCGACCCCGATCGGCTCTGGGTCACCGTGCACGAGGACGACGACGAGGCCGAACAGATCTGGCGGGAGCGCGTCGGCTTCCCGGCCGAACGCATTCAGCGGCTCGGCGACGACAACTTCTGGCGGATGGGCGATACCGGCCCGTGCGGACCGTCGTCGGAGATCTTCTGGGACCTCGGGCCGGAGTTCGGTCCCGACGGCGGGCCGGTCACCGAGGCCGACCGCTACATCGAGATCTGGAACCTCGTGTTCATGCAGTTCGACCAGCAGGCCGATGGCACGCGCGTTCCGCTTCCGAAGCCGAGCATCGACACGGGCGCGGGCCTGGAACGCAACCTCATGGTCGTGCAGGGACAGACGTCGATCTGGGACATCGACGTGTTCGTGCCACTGCGCGCCGCGGCGGAGCGCGTCACGGGTGCGCGCTACGGCACGAGCGAGGCGACTGACGTATCGCTGCGCATCATCGCCGAGCACGCCCGCGCGATGACCGTCATGGTGAACGACGGCGTGCGGCCGTCGAACCAGGAGCGCGGCTACGTGTTGCGCCGCATCATCCGCCGAGCGGTTCGACACGCGTATCTCCTCGGCGCGCGCGATGTCGTGCTCCCCGCGGTCGTCGACGAAGTCGTCACCACGATGAGCAACGCGTATCCCGAGCTCGTCGCGTCGCACGCCGTCGTGCGAAAGATCGTCGAACGGGAAGAGGAGTCGTTTCGCGCCACGCTGCAGCGCGGCGTCGACATGCTCTCGGAGATCATCGACGAGCACGACGTCTCGGGCGACGACGCGTTCTTCCTGCACGACACGCTCGGCTTCCCGATCGACCTCACGCGTGAGATCGCCGGCGAGCGCGGTCGCGAAGTCGACGTCGCCGGTTTCGAGGAACGCATGCAGGAACAGCGCGTGCGCGCCCGCGCCGACGCGGCCGAGGCCGGCGCCGCGCAGAGCGCTCCACTCGACCTCTTCAAGGAGATCGTCCAGTCGTACGGTCCCACCGAGTTCACGGGGCGCCAGGAATACACCTCGACCGGGAAGGTGCTCGCGCTGATTGCCGGTGGCGAGCGGATCGGCCAGGCGGACGAAGGCACCGAGGTCGACGTCGTCTCCGACCGGACCCCGTTCTACGCCGAGTCGGGCGGACAGGTCGGCGACACGGGAACGATCACGACCGCGCCCGGCGCGATCATCGACATCGTCGACACGCAATACGGATTGCCCGGTCAGGTCACGCTGCACCGCGGACGTGTACGGGTCGGCGTCATCGCGGAGGGCGACGAGGTCGAGGCCGCGATCGACGGCGTCCGCCGCGACCGCATCCGGCGCAACCACACCGCCACGCACGTCCTGCACTGGGCGCTGCGCGAGGTGCTTGGCACGCACGTGCAACAGGCGGGCTCCTTCGTGGGTCCCGATCGGCTGCGCTTCGACTTCTCCCATCACGAGCCGCTTACCGCGGAGCAGCTCGCGCAGGTCGAGCGGCTGTCCAACGCGCAGGTGATCTCCGACGCGCCTGTCCGCCACTACGAGACCACGAAGACCGAGGCCGAGCGCATCGGCGCGATCGCGTTCTTCGGCGAGAAGTACGGCGACATCGTGCGCGTCCTCGAGGCCGGCCCGTCGACGGAACTGTGCGGTGGCACTCACGTGCACGCGCTCGGGTTCATCGGCCCGATCAAGGTCGTCAGTGAGGGCTCGATCGGTTCGAACCTGCGTCGCATCGAAGCGATGACCGGCGACGGCGCGTTCGAGTACATCGAGTTCGAAGAGCA
This sequence comes from Acidimicrobiia bacterium, assembly GCA_035996165.1. Classification (GTDB taxonomy): domain Bacteria; phylum Actinomycetota; class Acidimicrobiia; order IMCC26256; family PALSA-610; genus PALSA-610. The sequence continues at coordinate 9,262 of DASYJT010000158.1, read as the reverse complement.
GCTGTTGCGCCGGGCGGGCGACCTCTTGCGAGCCACGCCCAAGGAGGTCCCCGATCGCATCGAGCGCCTCTCCGAGCAGGTCCGCGATCTCCAAGAAGAGCTGAAGAGCCTGAAGGCGAAGGCGTCGGCCGGCGCGGCCGTGGAGCTCGCGGGCAAGGCCGAAGGCGGCGTGCTCGTGACGCGCGTCGACGGGCTCGGATCGGGAGAGCTGAAGCAACTCGCCCAGGAGACGCTCCGCTCGATGAAGAGTGGAGTCGCGGTGCTGGTGGGCGCGGCCGACGGCAAGGCGGCCATCGCCGTCGCGGTCAGCAAAGACGTCGTCGAGCGCGGTGCATCGGCCGACGCGATCGCCAAACCGGCCGTCGCCAAGCTGGGCGGTGGGGTCGGGCGCGGTACCGACGCCGTGGTCGGCGGGGGTCAGAACGTCGCGGGGATCGACGACGCGCTCGCGGTTGCCCGCGAGCTGGCGGCGCAGTGGGGGTCGTGATCGAGACGGCGGCCACGCGCGCGCTCGGCGTCGACCTGGGTGAGCGGCGCATCGGCCTCGCGCTCTCCGATCCGTCCCGCGTCGTCGCATCGCCGCACGAGGTATTGCGCCGCACCGGCGACCCGGTCGCCGACCGGCGCGCGATCGTCGCGACTGCGCGCGAAGTGGGAGCGAGCGTCATCGTGATCGGGCTGCCCCTGAGTCTGTCGGGCCGCACCGGTCCCGCGGCGCGCGCCGCGCAGGCGGAGGCCGACGCGATGCGGGCCGTCTCGGGCGACATCGAAGTAGTGCTGCACGACGAGCGCCTCACGACCGTGACGGCGGAGCGAGCCCTGGGCGAGGCGCGCATGAGCCGGGAGGCGCGCCGGCGCGTCGTCGACAAGGTCGCCGCCGCAGTGATGCTCCAGTCGTGGCTCGAACGGGCGCAGCCATGAGCCGCAGCCGGCGCACGGCGCTGGTGCTCATCGGCCTGGTGGTCGTGCCGCTCGTCTTGCTCGCGATCAGTGCCTCGTGGTTCTGGTGGCAGCTCAATCCGCCCGGGGGCTCGGGCGCCAAGGTCGAGGTACAGATCGCGCACGGTTGTGGCGTGCCGTGCATCGGCAATGTGCTGTCACACCGCGGTGTGATCGGCCCGTCGTGGGTGTTCAACGTGTACTCACGTCTGAACGGCGACACGAATTTCAAGGCCGGCACCTACGAGTTGAAGAAGAACATGGGCGTGAGCTCCGCGGTGAAGACGCTGAAGGCCGGGCCGCGCATCGCCTACGTAAAGCTCACGATCCCGCCTGGTTTCTGGATGAAACAGATCTCGGCCCGGGTCGGCGGACTACCCGGGCTCTCGATCGACCCGTTCGTCGAGGCCACACACAACAACGCCGTCCGGTCCGCGTTCGAACCGCAGGGCGTCAACAGTCTCGAAGGGCTGCTCTGGCCCGACACGTACAACATCTCGGCCGACGAGGACGAGATCCAGGTGTTGTCCACCCTCGCCACCGAGTTCGACAAGCGTGCGCTCGGCCTCGGGCTCTCCAATGCCAACGTGCAGGGCCACTCGGCCTACGACATCGTCAAAGTCGCGTCGCTCGTCGAGGCCGAGGCCAAGATCGACGCCGATCGCGCGCTGATCGCGTCGGTCATCTACAACCGGCTCGCACGCGGCATGCCTCTCCAGATCGACGCAACGCTGATCTACGCGCGCGGTAATCCCAAGAACCGCTCGCTGTCGAACGCCGACAAGCTGATCGTGTCGCCCTTCAACACGTACGCGCACACGGGATTACCGCCGACTCCGATCGCGGCGGTAAGCGCCGCGTCGTTGAAGGCCGCACTCGCGCCGGCAAGCTCGCCGTACCTGTACTACGTCGTGATCGACAAGAAGGGCGACACCGCCTTCGCTACCACCCTCGAACAACAGAACGCGAACATCGCGCTCGCGAAGAGGAACGGCGCGTTGTGACGCCCGCGCCGGCGCGGATTTCCGGCACGACGAGAGTCGCCGGGATCATCGGCGACCCGGTTCGCCACTCGCTCTCGCCCGTGTTGCACAACGCGGCCTACCGAGAGCTGGGGCTCGATTGGATCTACGCCGCGTTCGAGGTGCCGGAAACCAACACGCGCGGCGCCCTCGACGCGATGCGAGTGCTCGATCTCGTCGGGTTGTCGGTCACGATGCCGCACAAGACGGCCGCGGCCGAATGTTGCGACCGGCTGTCGGCCGACGCGGCGGCGCTGCGGAGCGTCAACTCGGTCTCGATCGACGCCGACGGGAGCCTCGTGGGCGACTCCACCGACGGCGAAGGGTTCCTCCGCTCGTTGCGCGACGCTGGTCACGATCCCGCCAGTGCGTCGGCGGTGGTGCTCGGTGCGGGCGGGGCGGGACGCGCCGTCGCCCGGGCGCTCGGCCGGCGGGGCGCTCGGGTCGTGGTGTGCGCGCGTAATCCTGACGCGGCCGCGGTCGCGGCCGAGCTCGCCGGTGGCTCCGTCATCTCCTGGGCCGACCGTGCGGGGGCCGCGCAGGCCGCCGAGCTCGTCGTCAACGCCACGTCGATCGGCATGGGCGGGGGCGCCTCCGACGCCGACCCGCTTCCCCTCGATCTCGACGCCCTGCACCCCGGCCAGGTCGTCGCCGACCTCGTGTACCACCCGAGGGACACGGCGCTGCTCGAAGGCGCCCGCGCCCGGGGCGCGGCCGCGGTCGACGGGCTCGGAATGTTGGTGCACCAGGCCGCGCTCCAGATCGAGCTGTGGAGCGGACTCGGCGCGCCGATCGCCGTGATGCGAGCGGCGGCGGAGCAGGCGCTGGGCGAAGTCGCCACGCATTGAACCGACCGCGCGTCCGCCGGTCGCGATCGCGCTCAAGGCGAAAGGCCTTCGGGGTCGATGGACGGAGAGAATCCGAGCCCATCGGGGGGACCTCGTGCTGCAAGGAACACTGGAAACGCTCGCATTGCCGGAACTGCTCGGACTGCTCGGGCAGTCGCGCAAGACGGGTGCGCTCTGGCTCGACGCGGCGAACTCGTCCGCGGTCGTCTATATCGTCGACGGGCGCTGCTGTGCCGCGGAGTCGAGTGAAGCGGGCGAGCCCCTCACCGACGAGCCGGCCTTGCTCGCACGCGTCATCGATGTGTGCTTCGCGGTCGAGCGGGCCGACGACGGCACGTTCCGCTTCGGCTCGGAGGAGCCGCCGTGGGCATGCGACGACACGGTCGACCTCGAGGTCGCGATCGATGAATTGGGCCGCCTCGTCGCGGAGTGGCGCGACATCCAGGCCGTGATCCCGTCGCTCGACTGCCGCATCCGCCTCGCCGACGAGCTCGGGGTCGAGGAGCTGACGGTCGACCGCGAGCGCTGGCAGCTGATCGTTTCGATCGACGGGCGGCGCAGCGTGCGCGACCTCGTCCGCAAGACGAACCGCCCCGTCCTCGACGTGTGCCACGCGATCCTGAGCCTTGTCGACTCGGGCGCGGTCAACGTCGGGCCGCCGCCGGCCACGCCGGTGACGGGGCGCACGAACGGGAACCGCAAGCGCACGGCCGATGCCGCCGTTGAACCCGAGGCGCCGTACGGCCCGGGCGTCGAGTCGCCTCACCCCGGTCCGCACCTTGCAGGCGCCAACGGTGACGACGGCGGGCGCGAGGTCGACCCGGCCGAGAAGGGCCGCTACCTCAGCGCGTTCTCCGGCCTCCGCGACGTCTGACCCGTCCGGGTTCGGCTCCTCGCGTCCGGGTTGTCAGGAAAATCGTTCTCACGCGCCGTTTTTCCTGACAACTGTTGGGGGGATTTCGGGGATTCTGGGGAGCGAGGGGATTCGCGCGGAGAGTGAGATCTGGATACAGCCGACCACGGACAGTGCCGATATCTCCAGCGTTCGCGTGGAGGGGAGGCGGTGCAGGTGTCGGACGGAACGCCGCTCGGGTCGCTACTGATCGAAGAGGGGCTTCTCACAGAAGCCCAGCTCGACGCGGCGATGGCCGAGCAGACCCGCACGGGGAAGCCCCTCGGCCGGTTGCTCATCGAGCAGGGCACGATCTCGGAAGCCGAGCTCGTCCGCACCCTGGCGCGCCAGGTCGGGCTCGAGTTCGTCGACCTGAACGACCGAACCATCGACGGTTCGGTCGCCGCTCTCGTCAGCGAATCCCTCGCCCGCAGGTACCAGGCCATCCCTGTGGGGTGGGAGGACGGCAAGCTGGTCGTCGCGATGGCCGACCCGTCGAATGTCTTCGCAGTCGACGACATCCGGGCGCTCGCGGGCGCCGAGGTCCGCACCGTCGTCGCCACCGCCAGCCAGATCATCGAGACGATCGAACGGTTCTTCCGCGTCGACGGCGAGGTCGACGAGGTCATGCAGGCCGCGACCGACGAGGCCGACGACGAGACCGACCTCTCGACGCTCTCGGAGGTCGTCGAGGACGCCCCGATCGTCAAGTTCGTGAACCTGCTCGTGAACCAGGCCGTCGGCGATCGCGCCTCCGACATCCACGTCGAGCCGAACGAGAGCGACCTGCGGATCCGGTTCCGCATCGACGGTGTGCTGCACGAGGTGATGCGCTCGCCGCGCAGCATCCAAGCCGGCGTGATCTCACGGCTCAAGGTCATGGCCGACATCAACATCGCCGAACGCCGCATTCCCCAGGACGGGCGCATCACCATGAAGGTGAGCGGCCGCAGCATCGACCTGCGCGTCGCGACGCTGCCGACCGTGTACGGCGAGAAGGTCGTGATGCGCATCCTCGACAAGAGCCAGGCCGTGCTCAAGCTCGAGGACCTGGGGTTCCTCCCCGAGGCGCACGCCCGATTCGAGTCGTGTTACACGAAGCCCTACGGCACCATTCTCGTCACCGGCCCGACCGGTTCGGGTAAGTCGACGACGCTGTACGCCACCCTCAACCAGCTCAACACGCCGGATCGCAACATCATCACGGTCGAGGATCCGGTCGAGTACCGCCTGCCCGGGATCAACCAGGTGCAGATCCACCCGAAGGCCGGCCTGACGTTCGCCGGTGCGTTGCGGTCGATCCTGCGCGCCGACCCCGACATCGTGCTGGTCGGTGAGATCCGCGACAAGGAGACGGCCGTCATCGGGATCGAGGCGGCGCTCACCGGTCACCTCGTCCTGTCGACGCTGCACACGAACGACGCCGCGTCCACGCCGATGCGGCTCGTCGAGATGGGCGTCGAACCCTTTCTCGTCACGAGCGCGCTCGATTGCGTCGTTGCGCAACGGCTCGCCCGAAGGCTGTGCGACAAGTGCAAGGAGCCGTTCCAGCCGACCGAGGCGGAGCTGGTCGAAGCGGGTTGGCCCGCCGAGGAGCTCGCCGCCGGCGAGTGGCCGACGCTGCACCGCGCGATCGGATGCGGTTCCTGCGGGCGTACGGGCTACCGCGGCCGGTTCGGCATCCACGAGGTCATGGCGATGTCGGAGGAGATCGAGCGGTGCGTGATCGAGCGCCGTTCGTCCGAAGACATCCAAAAAGTCGCATTGATGCAAGGCATGTTGTCGATGCGATCCGATGGCCTGCGCAAGGCCGCGATGGGCATGACGTCGCTGGAGGAGATCTTCCGCGTCGTCGCCTGAGTCGACCCGATGTTCACGCTGATCTACAGCGAGGTCGGTGTGACGCCGATAGTTCCTCAGACCGAGAGCTTCCGAGGGGGACTGCATCCATGCTGGCCAACCAGGCGCGACGCTTCGGCGAGACCCTCGTCGACCGACACGTGTTGTCACGAGACGATCTGGAACAGGCGATCGACGAATCGGAGCGCACCAAGCAGGCGCTCCCGTCGGTCCTGTTGCGATTGGGGCTCGTCGGCAGCAAGGACCTCACGGCGGCGCTCGCCGACCAGATGGGCGTCCGGTTCATCGACTTCCTCGAGACGCCGATCCACCAGGACGCGCCCGAGACACTCTCGCCCGAGCTCGCCCGCCAGTTCGTCGCGGTTCCCGTCGATTTCGAAGGCCAAAAGCTCGTCGTCGCGTTCGCGGAACCCCCGAGCGACGACGCGCTGACCGCGGTCGGCCACGCGACCAGCTTCGAGGTCATCCCCGCGGTCGCCGACCGCAGCGAGCTCATCCGCGCGATCGCGATGATCTACGGGGCGAGCGACGGCGACGGCGCCGACTTCAACTCGAACGTGGTTGTCGGCGACGAGCTCGAAGACGAGCTGCACATCAACGACCTCCTCGACCTCGTCATCCAGTGGGGCGGCTCCGACCTCCACCTCGCGTCCGGATCGCCGCCCGTGATCCGCGTGCACGGCGATCTGCGCCCGGTCACCGAGCTGCCGATCTTCAACGGCTCGCAGATCCGCCAGATGGTGTTCTCGATCCTCACGCAAAAGCAGCGGGAGAAGTTCGAGAACGAGCTGGAGCTCGACACGTCGTACGCGCTCCCCGGTCGTGGGCGCTTCCGTGTGAACGTGTTCGTGCAGCGCGACTCCGTCGGCTGTGTCATGCGCGCGATCCCGTACGACATCGTCGACTTCGAACGGCTCGGCATTGCACCCGCGGTGATGGGTTGGGCACACATGCCCCGCGGCCTCGTGCTCGTCACCGGTCCGACCGGCTCCGGAAAGTCGACGACGCTCGCGTCGCTGATCGACATCGTGAACCGTGAGCGCTCGGTGCACATCATGACGGTCGAGGACCCGATCGAGTTCCTGCACTCGCACAAGCGCTCGTTGATCAACCAGCGGGAGGTGGGGGAGGACACCCACTCCTTCGCCAATGCCTTGAAGCACGTGTTGCGCCAGGACCCCGATGTCATCCTCGTGGGTGAGATGCGCGACCTCGAGACGATCTCGACCGCACTGACCGCGGCCGAGACCGGTCACCTCGTCTTCGCCACCTTGCACACCCAGGACGCGCCGCAGTCGATCGACCGTGTTATCGACGTGTTCCCCGCGCACCAGCAACAGCAGGTGCGCGTACAGCTTGCGTCCGCGCTCCAGGGGATCTGCACCCAACAGCTGGTCCCGACCGTCGACGGCCAGGGCCGCGCGGTCGCGTGTGAGGTCATGGTCGCCACGCCGGCGATCCGCAACCTCATCCGTGAGGGCAAGACGCACCAGATCTACTCGATGCTCCAGGCCGGTGGCCGCTACGGCATGGTCACGATGGACATGTCGCTCGCGCAGCTCGTGCGCAGCCACCGTGTCTCGCTCGACATGGCGTTGGAGCGTTGCGCGAACGAAGACGACCTCCGCCGACTGATGAACGGCTGATCGACCATGCCCGAAACGTTCCAGTACAAGGTCAAGGACAAGAACGGGAAGCTCGTCGAGGGCGCACTCGAAGCCGAGAACGCGCAGCTCGTCGTCAGCAAGCTCCGTTCGATGGGCTACGTGCCCATCGAGATCAACCAGCAGGGCGGCGCGAGCCTCCAGCGCGAACTGAAGCTCCCGTTTTTCTCCGACCGCGTCAAGCTCAAGGAAGTTGCGGTCTTCTCGCGTCAGTTCGCGACGATGATCAACTCCGGCCTGTCGCTGCTGCGTTCGCTGAACATCCTCGCGGAGCAGACCGAGAGCAAAGCGCTCGCCGAGATCGTCAACCAGGTCCGGATGGACGTCGAAAAGGGCTCGTCGCTCTCGCAGGCGATGGCGAAGCACCCGAAGGCGTTCAACCGGCTGTACGTGTCGATGGTGCGCGCGGGCGAGGTCGGCGGCGCGCTCGACAGCGTGTTGCTGCGCCTGGCGGACACGATCGAGAAGCAGGTCGAGCTCCGCCGCAAGGTCAAGTCGGCGATGACGTACCCGCTAGTCGTCGCGATCCTCGTGCTGACCATCGTGACCGCGATGCTCTTGTTCGTCATCCCGATGTTCCAGGGGATCTACAAGCAGCTCGGCGGCACGTTGCCCCCGCCGACCCAGCTACTGATCAACATCTCGAATATCTGCCGCAAGCTCTGGTGGCTGATCTTCATCGCCGAGATCGGCGGCGCGATCGCGTTCCGGAAGTGGATCAACTCCGAAGAGGGCCGCAAGCAGTGGGACGCGATCAAGCTGAAGGTCCCGATCTTCGGCAAGCTCGTGCGCAAGACGGCGCTCGCCCGGTTCTCTCGCACGCTCTCGGCCCTGGTGCGCTCGGGTGTCCCCATCCTGGAGTCGCTCGACATCGTCGCCGAGACGGCCGGCAACCACGTCGTAGCCAACGCGGTGCGCGAGACGCAGGCGGCGGTCAAGCGGGGCGACCCGCTCTCGAAGAAGCTCGAGGAGCACCCGGTGTTCCCGCCGATGGTCGTGCAGATGATGGCGGTCGGCGAAGAGACCGGTGCGCTCGACGAGATGCTCGACAAGATCGCCGATTTCTACGACCAAGAGGTCGAGGCGACGGTCGACGCACTGACGTCGCTCATCGAGCCTCTGTTGATCGTCGTGATGGGTGTGTGCGTCGGCGGCATGATCATCTCGCTCTACCTGCCGATGTTCAACATCATCAAGCTCATCAAGTAGCGACGCACCACACGCGCCCGCACCAAGCATCACGTAAGCGCAATGTGCACGCGCTCGGCCGGTGACGTAAGTCACAACTCGCGCCGAGCGCGTGTTCGCGTCCCGGCGCTGCAGTCGCCCGCGTGCCGATTCGTGCAACTCGGACCGATTCGTCCGGCAACCTCACTCCGACTTTCACTGTGAGTGTTTAAGGCCGCGTTCTCCAGTGCCGATGACTGGTTTGCGTCGTACCGCGGGGTCCCAATCTCCCCCGACGCACGAAAGGGGTCATGCCAAGTGAAGTTTCTCCACTCACTTGCTTCCCGTCGTCGGGACGAGGAGCAGGGTTTCACACTCATTGAGTTGATGGTTGTCGTGTTGATCATTGCCATCCTGATCGCGATCGCCATCCCGACCTTCCTCGGTGCGCGTCAGCGGGCCCAGGACCGCGCGGCGCAGTCCGACCTGCGTAACGGTTTGACTGCCGAGAAGACCACGTACACGGACACCCAGACCTACAGCTCGGTTGCCGCCACGATGACGGCCATCGAGCCGTCGCTCAAGTGGGGTGCCGCGTTGACGGTCGTGGTCGGTGACGCAGTTGTCGCCGGTGACGCCGGCACGGTCTGCCTCAGCGAGGCTTCCAAGTCGGGCAAGGTGTTCCAGCTTGCCGACGTGTCGGCCGGTGGTAGTGCAGGTACGTACTACGGCAAGGCGGCCGGCGGATGCCCGGCTGCGGCTCTCGGTGGCGCGAACCTCGCGGCACTCGGCGCCAGCTGGTAGTCGTCACACACGACCCAGCAAACCACGCGTACAACGATGCGGGCCCGGGGCGAAAGCCCCGGGCCC
>DASYJT010000157.1:0-5242 GCA_035996165.1 Acidimicrobiia bacterium | reverse complement strand
CAGTTCTGCACGATCGCCGGGAAAAGCGCTGGGACGCAACGAGATAGCGAGCAACGACCGCAACTCGACGTCATCGGTGGCGAGAACGGCGCTGGCAATCGGTTCGCCCTCAGCGGACGGTTCCTTCTGGCGCCACTCTTCCGTACGTGCCTCGATCGGCGCGCCTCGGACGAGCGACTCGGTCTCGCTCTCCAACTGCTCGTCGACTCGCGCCGAGTGTCGACTGCTTCCACGTTCGAGCACGGCAATCCTCCTTTGTCGCCCGAGTGATTCCCATCCGCACTCGACCACACACCTCAATCGCGCGACCGTCCCCCAACAGCGATTGCGAGGAAACGGGCGGCTGGCGCAGGCTGTTTATCGCCGACCGGTCGACGGGTACGTGCTCGCCGACGCGGAGGAGATGCCATGTTCGTTGACTGCATCGTGATTTTCGTCATCGTTTCGGCGACGCTCGCGATCGGCGCGCGTGAGTCGCGCGCCCGTCGCCGGATTGGCGATTCCGTGGCGTCGTTCGCCGCTGCGAACGCCGCGCTGCGCTCGTATGCGAATCGCCCCGCCGTTCAGAACGGCACCGTGTCGATTGTTCCCGGCCACGCGAGGGTTCCCGAAGATGGCCGCGCCGACGCGGTGATCCTTCCTTTTCGGCGCCCGCGTTGTTCTGCTGTCACCGCTCGACATCATCGACGACGGCGGATGCCTTCGACCGACGCAGGTCAGCTCGGATCCCAAGCCGGGACGCATCTCGAAACAGGTTACGACGCGTGAAGCCGATCCCGCCGAGGATGAATGCTTCCCGACCGCTCTACACCAATCGTCACATCCGAACACATTCCACCGGAGGGCCGTGGCGTGTTAGGCGATCGTCACCTCTCAGCGCACTTCCGTCGCAGTGCGTCGGATCGTGAGCGCCCGCGAACAGATCTGAGCCTGTCAGAGCACACGAGCCGGCCGACACCTCGAGTCGGCCTCGTCCTCGGCGGTGGAGGTGCGGTCGGAGCCGCGTACCACGCTGGTGTGCTCGCCGCGATGGAACACGATCTCGGATGGGACGCCCGCACTGTGGATGTCATTCTCGGAACGTCCGCCGGCTCCCTCGTTGGAGCGCTCTTGCGCCTCGGGGTACCCGCAACGGATCTCGCGGCACTCACGGTTGGAGCTCCGACTCTGTCCGCGAGTCAGTCGTTGGCAACGTGGATGTTGGAGCGGCCCGAGTTCGCGCCGATCAGCTTCGGTCATCTCTTGCGCGTGCCCCGGCTTCCTCGGCCTTCCATGCTCGTCGGGGTGGCGAAGCTCGCGGCCAAGCGGCGCGTTCTTCCGGTCGCGGCGCTGTCGATGCTTCTCCCCGTCGGTCGCGAAACACTTGCACCACACCTGGAGTTCTTGGACACCATCACCGACGGCACGTGGCCCGATCGGCCGCTTCTCGTGTGTGCGGTCCGTCGACGCGACTGTCGACGTACGGTGTTCGGCCCGACCGAGACGACGGTGTCGTTGTCTGCTGCGCTCGCGGCGTCGTGCGCGGTTCCGGGCTACTTCGCCGAGGTGAGCGCCAACGGCGACACCTACCTCGACGGCGGAGTCGTCTCGGCGACGAACGCGGACCTGCTCGCGCGATTCGATCTCGATCTCGTCGTCATTGTTTCGCCCATGACCGGAGATGCGCGCCCGCCTTCGCTTTCGCATCTGCTACGCCGCGCGTCGCGACACGCTCTCGACGCGGAACTCCGAACGTTGCGCCGTCGCGGTATACCCACCGTCGTCGTGGAGCCGAGTCGACACGTCACGAAACACATGGCGATGAACTTCATGAGCGAGCGCGCCTCGGTGGACATCGTCCGCAGTGCCTTCCTCGACACCGGCTCCCAGATTCGAAGGAGCGATCTGTTACGGGGTTTGCGAGCACCGGAGGTCGCGTAGTGCCTATCAGCCCCCCGATTGTTACGGACATGAGCGAAGACCATCTTCCCGCATTCGTGGGGAACGGGGCGATCGGCTTGCGAGTACGCCCGATACCGCTCACGCCGGGAATTGCAACCGTCAGTGGCCTCGAGGGAGAGCACCCTGAGGCGCGCGTTCCCGCGGCACCGCACGCGCCATACCCGCTCGCCGGCGATGTTCGACTCGGCGACGTATGGCTCTCCGACGCGCCGCACTGCATACGGTTCCTCGAACAGGAGTACGACTTCGATTGCGGCGAGCTGCGCACTCGCTTCCAATTCGTCGTCGGGCGACTCGAAGCGACCGTTGAGATCCTGACCTTCTGCAGCCGCAGTCAGCCGTCACTCGTCGCGCAAGAAGTCGTCGTGCACACGAACCGGGCGACCGACGTCGCGCTCGTCGTCGGCATCGATCCGCGACGGATCGCCGGAACGTGGGCCGAGCGATCTCCGCGCATCCCCGGCACGGACGATGAATCGATCGACGGGTGTCTCTTATGGCAGACGCTGGGCGGTCTGTCGACGTGCGGTGCGGCTTACACCACGGAGTTCCGAGGCGACGTGGACGTCCGCCGTTCGTGCAGCGAAGAAGAACACCAACCGCTGCGTACGAGCTACGAGTTCCACGTCGCGCGCGGTACTCGCGTCGCGCTCCGTCAGATTGCTGCGCTGGTGCCGAGCGCGCTGCACAGCCAGCCGCACCGCCAGGCAACCCGTCACGTTGCACTTGGAAAGGCGATCGGCTTCGATGCCCTGCGCGCCGAGAATCGCCGCGAGTGGGAGGACCTTTGGCGCGGCCGCATCGTGCTCGTGGGCGCCGACGCTCGCTGGCAAGGCTACGTCGACGCCGCGTTCTTCTATCTACAATCGTCCGCCCACCGCTCGTCGTTCGCGAGCACGCATCCCTTCGCGCTGGCGCAATGGGGCAACTATCACTACTACTACGGCCACGTGATGTGGGATATCGAAGCGTTCGTCTCGCCCTTCTTGCTTCTGACGCAGCCCGGCGCTGCGAAAGCCATCCTCGACTACAGATCAGAACGCGTCACCGCCGCACGACACAACGCAAAATTGAACGGATACCAGGGCATCCAATTTCCCTGGGAAAGCAGCGCGAGAACCGGTGAAGAAGCCAGCCCCGGTCTCGGTACCGCGTCGGCCTACGAACATCACGTCGGCCTCGACGTCGCTGTCGCATTCGCGCAGTACGCCCACGCGACCGGGGACGCACGATTCCGCCGTGATCAAGCGTGGCCGGTCCTCTCTGGTGTCGCCGACTGGGTCGCGAGTCGCGCAATCGAAACGAGCCGCGGCTGGGAGATCCGAGGCGTGATGGGCATCGCCGAACGCAAGGAACCGTCGGACAACGTCGCGTTCGTGAACATGTCAGCGATCGTCGCGTTGCGCGAAGCGATCGCTTGTGGCCGGCAACTGGGCCGGCCGATCCCACCGGAATGGCATTCGCTTGCCGCCGAACTCGTCATCCCGATCGATAGTGCATCGGGTGTGATCCAAGATCACGACGGCTACGACCCGAACGAAGAGAAAGGCGCGACACCCGCGGTTCTCGCTGGGCTCTTTCCGCTCGGATACGAGGTCAGTCCCGAGGTAGAAGCCGCCACGACCGACTTCTACCTCAATCTCTCCGATGCCTACATCGGCAGCCCAATGCTCTCGGCCCTTTACGGCGTGTGGGCCGCGCGCCGCGGCCGACGCAGCGAAGCTGCGCAATTCTTCGAAGAGGGGTACGCGAAGTTCGTTTCGAGTCGTTTCACCAACACCCACGAATACCGCACCGATAAATTTCCCGAGCAACCCGTCGCGGGTCCGTTCTCGGCGAACATGGGCGGACTGCTCCTCGGTTGCCTCTACGGATTGACCGGTATCCGGATCGGTCCGGGTACACCGCCAAGCTGGTGCCAACGACCGGTGACGATGCCGGAAGGCTGGTCTGGTATCGACGTCGAACGGATTTGGGTCCGCGGGAAGCCCGCGACCCTCAGCGCGCGGCACGGTGAGTCGGCCGCGACAATTTCGATGCACGATGAGTAGCGAATCACCGACGCCGTTCATCCTCGGTTGCCCGATGATGCGCCTAGTCTTCGATGGTCAGAACCGCTTGCAGGTCGGTTATTTCGATGATGCGGCGCACCTGCGGTCTTGGTCGGTAGATGACCACTTCTCGTCCCGCAGCGCGCGCCGCCAAGTTGAGGCGTAGAAGTACCGTAAGTCCTGACGAGTCGCAGAACGTCACTTCGGACATGTCGATGACAAGACGCTGCGCAGTCATGCGCTCCAGCGCCTCGCGTGCCCGTCCTTCCGCGCGTGCGACGGTGCTGGAATCCAGCTCGCCGGCGAAACGGACGATGCCCAACTGCTCGGTGGAAATCACATCGACCAGAAACAGTGGGCGTATCTCTCTGCGGTCGGACCGCATACGTGGATCATCGTCGAAAACTTCCATGGTCCCACTCCATCGCGTGTAACCGGACAACCGGTTGCGGCCATTCGTTCAGACCAACCACCACGGAGGTGCGAGGAAGATACATATCCGGGCAACGGTTCGACACGTTGCCCGCATCGTGACGTGTCCTCACTCGCTGAGCAGAAGTTCCAGTATCAAAACCTACGTTCGCGGCGCGCTTCCAGAGCTCCGAGAGCGGTCGTCGCCGATGGTCGGCGTAGCCTCGGAAGGCGTCCGATCCGTGGCGGGAACCATCCGGTTTCGCGCTGCTTGGGCCGCGGATTTGGCGGCCGGAAGTTTCGCTTCGACCATGGGCCACACTTTCGCAGCCGCCGCACCCAGCACGCCGAGCAGAATCATCCTTCTCGCCGATTTGAACACGAGTCGTCCTCCTTTTCTGTCCCCCTCGCTTCGCTTACTGGCATCGCAAAGGAGCGGGATGTCAACGTCCGGCCGATCGCAAGGCCGCGGCCGCGCGATTTGCGCGGTCGATTCACCGTCGTACCCCGACATGCTGCGCCGAAACGGGGTCGCATCAACGCTCGGCCCGCTCCATCTCCGTCGTGCCGAGGAGCCCCGTCCTGCACGTTTATTGTGGGCCCGGCTGGGATCGAACCAGCGACCGAGGGATTATGAGTCCCCTGCTCTGACCACTGAGCTACAGGCCCGCGAGGTCAGAGCGTACGTGGCGACGGTGGCGCACCGCCGAAAACCGGCGGGCGAGATCGGGCGCCCACGCGCCGGCGAACAACAGCACGCCGCCGGCGAGCGCGACCTTGGGACCCCAGCCGAGCCGCGCGGTCCCCGCGAGCCGACTGAACGCGCCCGCCACGACCAA
>DASYJT010000156.1:0-3209 GCA_035996165.1 Acidimicrobiia bacterium | reverse complement strand
GTCCGCTGCTCTACGACTCGTTCGTCGACCGGCCGCCGGCGCTGGTGCCACGGTCCCTGCGCTTCGAGGTGTCCGGACGGCTGGACGCGCGCGGCATCGAGATCGAACCCTTCGACGGCGTCATTCCCGATCTGCCCGACGACATCGACGCGGTCGCCGTCTGCCTGCTGCATTCCGATCTGGATGCGCGCCACGAGCGGGCGGTGGCCGACGCGTTGCGCGCGGCCCGCCCCGGGCTCGTCGTCTGCCCGTCGTACGAGACCAGTCCGGAGTTCCGGGAGTACGAGCGGATGGTGACGACGGTCGTCGAAGCGTTCCTGGAACCCGTGTGCACGCCGTATCTCCGGCTCTTGGAGGGTTTTGCGACCGAGACGCTCGTGATGACGTCGGCCGGGGGACTGGTGCCGGTGGCCGCGGGCGCGGCTGCGGCCGCATCGCTGTTGCTGTCAGGCCCCGCGGGCGGCGTGCGCGCCGCCGCCGACATTGCAGCGGCCTGCGGGTTCGCCGACGCGGTCAGCTTCGACATGGGTGGCACGAGTACCGACGTGTGCCTCATCCGGGGCCGGGCGCCCGAGCCGACGGCGGAGCGCATCGTCGCGGGATACCCGATCCGTCTCCCGGCGCTCGACGTCCACACGGTCGGCGCGGGCGGCGGCTCGATTGCCCGGCTCGACTCGGGTGGTGCATTGGTGGTCGGACCGCGGAGCGCGGGCGCGGTGCCGGGCCCGGCGTGTTACGGCCGGGGTGGAGAGGAAGCGACCGTCACCGACGCCGATCTCGTACTCGGTCGGATTCCGGCGGGCTCGGCTTTCCCCGATCTGGGTCGGCTCGACGTCGACGCGGCGCGGCGCGCGCTGCAGCGAGCGGGAGTCGACGCGGAAGGCGTCGTGCGGGTCGTCGACGCCGCGATGGAGCGCGCGGTGCGCGTGGTGACGGTCGAACGGGGCGTCGATCCGCGCGAGCTCGTGCTCGTTGCGTTCGGTGGCGCGGGTCCGTTGCACGCGTGCGCGATCGCCGATGCGCTCCGCATGCGCGCCGTCATCGTTCCGCCGCGGGCCGGCGTCTGTTCGGCCGCGGGACTGTTGTGCGCCCCCAAAGCGCGCGAGGTGGTGCACAGCTTCACGGGCGGATCACTCACCGACGCGCTCACCCGGGTCGAGGCCGAAGCGCGTGCGCGAGTCGGGCCGGGCGCAGTCGTGGAGACCGCGGTCGACTGCCGCTACGTCGGCCAGAGTCACGAGCTCACCGTGTCGTCGCCCGCCGACTTCCCGGTCGAGCACGAACTACGCAACGGCCACGTGCGTCCGGGTGCGCCGGTCGAGGTGATCGCGGTGCGCGCCCGGGCGTCGATCGGCGCGCCGCTGCGCATCGTCGACCTGCCGGATGTCGACCGCGAGGTCGTGGTCGGGCCCGCGGTCGTGGCGGAACCCGACTGCACGATGTGGGTACCCGACGGCTGGCGGGCCGAGCCGCGCGAGCTCGGAGCCTGGCTCGTGACTAGAACGGTATGAACAACGCCGGTACGAACAACGCGGCGATGAGCATGGACCCGGCGACGCTGCAAGTATGGATCTCGCGGCTGGCGGGCATCGCCGACGAGATGGGCGCCGTCCTGCGCCGCGCCGCGTACAGCCCGAACATCAAGGAGCGGGCCGATTGCTCGTGCGCGCTGTTCGGGCCCGACGGCACGCTGCTCGCGCAGGCCGAGCACATCCCCGTACACCTCGGCTCGATGCCCGCAGCCGTCCGCGCCGCGATCGACGCGTGCGGCGACCAGGTGCGCGCGGGGGACCAGATCGTCGTCAACGATCCGTTCGCGGGCGGCACGCATCTCAACGACATCACGTTCGTCGCGCCTGCGTATGACGACGCCGGGACGTTGATCGGTTGGGCCGCCAATCGTGCGCATCACGCCGATGTCGGGGGAATGGCGCCGGGCTCGTTGCCGCCCGACGCGACGGAGATCTTCCAAGAGGGCCTGCGCATTCCGCCCGTACGCTGGACAACCGAGGTCGAGGCGTTGGTCGTCGCGGCGTCGCGCACCCCGGACGAACGCCGCGGCGATCTCGACGCGCAACTCGGCGCGAACCGGTTGGGTGTCGCCCGGCTGCGTGAGCTTCCGCTCGGCGACGCGAGCGACGCGCCCGACGTGTTCCGCGAGATCGTCGACTACGGCGAGCGCCGTATGCGGGCCGCGATTCATGCGCTGCCCGATGGCGAGTACCGCTTCGAGGATGTACTCGACTCGACCGGGGGTCCGGGCGAGCCGCATGCGGCACGCATCTGCGTCGAGGTCACGGTTGCCGCCGACACGATCACCTTCGACTTCGCCGGAACCGCCGCCCAGCGCGCGGGTTCGGTCAACGCGGTCGAAGCCGTGACGGTCAGCGCGGTGGTGTTCGCACTGCGATCGGTCGTCGACCCGGATCTCCCGGCGAACGGCGGCGTGCTGCGCTCGGTGCGCGTGCTCGCGCCGTCGGGTTCCATCGTCGCGGCGCGCATGCCGGTCGCCGTGGGTGCGGGGAACGTCGAGGTGAGCCAGCGCGTCGCCGACGTCTGCCTCGGCGCACTTGCGCAGGCCGCGCCCGACCGCGTCGGTGGCGCGTCGCAGGGGACGATGAACAACGTGCTCGTCGGCGGCGACGGCTGGGTGTACTACGAGACGATCGGCGGCGGGCAGGGCGGGCGTCCGAACGGCCACTCCGGAATGAACGGCGTGCACACCGCGATGACGAATACGCGCGACACGCCCGTCGAGGCGTTCGAGCGCGCGTACCCGATGCGCGTGCGCCGTTACGGCTTGCGCACCGGCAGTGGGGGTGCCGGAATCGCGAACGGCGGCGAGGGCATCGTCCGCGAGCTGGAGATTTTCGAGGACGCGACGCTGTCACTCATCACCGAACGCCGGACATCGCGACCTTGGGGAATCGCCGGGGGTCAGCCGGGCGCGCCCGGCGAGAACTGGTTGTTGCCCGGTGGCGACGAGCGCCGGGCGCGCCGGCTCGCCGACAAGTGCACGGTGCGCCTGGCGGCCGGAGACGTCGTCCGCATCCTCACGCCGGGCGGCGGCGGCTTCGGCGCGGCCGGACGAGACGAGTCAGGCGACTCAGTGGGCTAGTAAGTCGGCTAGTCAGTCGGGGAGGCGGACTGCGACGACCGTGACCGACATCTCGCGCTTCGGGCCCTGGTAGGTGACGGTGTCGCCGGGC
>DASYJT010000155.1:0-10016 GCA_035996165.1 Acidimicrobiia bacterium | reverse complement strand
GGCGTCGACTACTCGTTCGAGGTCATCGGCCTCCCGGAGACGACGCTGCAGGCGTTCAACATGATCCGCAAGGGCGGGACCGCGGTCATGGTCGGAATGACCCGCGCCGAAGCGACCGTCACGTTGTCGACCTTCGACCTGTTCTTCAACGAGAAGACGCTGAAGGGTTGCAAGTACGGGTCCGGTCAGGTTCGGCGTGACTTCCAACGGTTCGCAGACTTGATCGAAACCGGACGCCTCGACACCGGCTCGATGGTGTCGCGCACGATCAAGCTCGACGAAGTGAACGAGGCCTTCCGCGCCATGGAAGCCGGGGAAGTCATTCGGTCGGTCATCACGCATTTCTGAGTCAGATGTGGCCGGGAAAGCACGCACTCGAACGGCCGTCCCATCTTGCTTATGTGATGGCGGGGTCGGGGCAACGCGTTACTTACGCGGAGCTCAATGATCGTTCCAATCGGCTCGCGCAGCTCTTTTGGGATGCCGGGCTGCGGTTCGGGGATCACATCGCGGTCTTGATGGAGAACCGGGCCGAGTACTTCGAGCCTTGTTGGGCCGCGCAGCGCTCGGGACTGTTCTTTACCTGCATCAATTCGCATTTCAATGCGGACGAAGTCGCGTACATCCTCGACGACTGTGACGCGCAGGTTCTCGTCGTGTCCGACGCCTTGCGCGACGTCGCGGCGGCGCTCGTCGACAAGATGCCGCGGGTGAAGGTGCGGTTGATGGCGGGCGATTCCGTTGTCGACGGGTACGAGTCGTACACGCAGGCGCGAGATCGGTATCCCGCGGTGCCCTTGGACGAAGAGCTCGAGGGGACTCGGATGCTCTATTCGTCGGGGACGACCGGCCGGCCGAAGGGCGTGAAGTACAACATCACGCGGACGGTCGTGGGCGAGCAGCCGGTCGAGATGGGAATGATGACCGCGGTGTGGGGGATGGACGGCAACGCCGTCTACCTGTCGCCGGCCCCGCTGTATCACTCGGCACCGCTCTTCTATTCCATGAGCACCATGCGGCTCGGCGGCACTGTCGTCACGATGGAGCACTTCGATCCCGAGCAGACGTTGGCGTTGATCGAGAAGTATCGAGTCACCCACGCGCAGTTCGTTCCCACGATGTTCGTACGCATGTTGAAGCTGCCCGAGGAGATCCGCAACAAGTACGACCTGTCGTCGTTGAAAGTCGTCCTGCACGCGGCCGCGCCGTGCTCGGTCGAGACGAAGCGCAAGATGATCGACTGGTGGGGCCCGATCATCGACGAGTACTACGCCGCGACCGAGGGAACCGGCGCCACTTTCATCAGCTCGCCCGACTGGCTCGCGCATCCGGGCTCGGTCGGGCGCTCGATGCTCGGTCCACTGCACATCCTCGACGAGGAAGGCAACGAGCAACCCGTCGGCGAGGTCGGCACGGTGTGGTTCGAGCCGCTCCCGAGCCGTCCCGGCTTCGAATACCACAAGGACCCCGAAAAGACGCGCGACTCGTTCAACGACAAGGGTTGGTCGACCGTCGGCGACATGGGATACCTCGACGCCGCCGGCTATCTCTTTCTCACCGACCGTCGCACGTTCATGATCGTGGCGGGCGGCGTGAACATCTACCCGCAAGAAGCCGAGAACCTGCTCATCGATCACCCGAAGGTCTACGACGTTGCGGTGTTCGGGATCCCCGACCCGGAGATGGGCGAGCGAGTGCACGCGGTAGTGCAACCGACGTCGTGGGACGAAGCCGGGCCCGAGCTCGAGCAGGAGTTGCTGACGTACTGCCGCGCGCACCTGGCGAAGTACAAATGTCCGCAGGCCGTCGACTTCGACCCCGAGCTTCCGCGTGAACAGACCGGCAAGCTCTACAAGCGCCTCCTCCGCGACCGGTACTGGGGCGACAAGACGAGTCGCATCGTCTGATGAAGCTCCTCGCGAGCGGGCGCGACGGCGACATCTTCGAGTTCGCGCCCGGCCTCGTGTTGCGCAAGACGCGCGACGGCCGGTCGATCGCGCACGAAGCGCGCACCATGCGATACGTCGCCGAGCACGGTTACCCGGTCCCTCACATCGAGGAGGTGCGCGCCGACGGCACCGAGATCGTGATGGAGCGCATCGACGGCCCGATGATGATGGACGCGATGGTGCGGCCCATCTCGAAGCTGGGCGAGCACCTTCGCCTCCTCGCCGACCTCCACGACCGGTTGCACGAGATCCCGGCGCCCGACTGGCTGCCCGCCATGCCGAACGGCGGCGACCGGATCCTGCACCTCGACCTGCACCCGATGAACGTGATCATGGCGGCGAACGGACCGGTCGTCGTCGACTGGCCGAACGCGCGTCGCGGCGAGCCGATGGCCGACGTCGCGCTCACCTACGCGCTGATGTCATGCGGGCGGGTGCCGCTGCCGCGGCCGTTGGCCGGCATCGTGAGCGCGCTCCGGGCACCGGTGCTGCGGCGCACGTTCGCCGCGCGCTACGTCGGGCCGGAGTTCTACCGGTGGGTGGCGGAGATGGCCGAGCTCAAGTGCTTCGACTCGCACATGGACGCGGGCGAGCTGCGGGCGCTGCGGCGACTGGCGGCTCGCAGTAGAGCGAGGGCTCCGGGATGACGGTTCCCCCCGGCCCCGTCATCCCAGTGCCTCTGCTTCCGAGCCGGCGCACCAATGCAGTGCATCAGGCGCTGGCCGGCGCGGTGTTTCCCCTTCCGCGGAGTGAACGCTAGGGGGCGGAGACCCAACCGGTCAACGGGACGGTTTGCCCGGCTTCGGCGGATGTACCTTTCGCCCCGTGGACCGCACCGATCTCGCCCGACGAATCCACGCCGCCGCACACCTCACAGGAACGTTCACGCTCCGCTCGGGCATCGTGAGCCACGAGTACTTCGACAAGTACCGCTTCGAGTCCGACCCGCAGCTCCTCGCCGACATCGCCGAAGCGATGGCCGCGCTGGTTCCGGGCGGGATCGACGCGCTGGCCGGACTCGAGCTCGGCGGCGTACCGCTGGCGACGATGCTCTCGCAGGCCACTCGGCTGCCCGCGGTCTTCGTCCGCAAGGAAGCCAAGACCTACGGCACGTGCCGGCTCGCCGAAGGCGCCGACATCTCGGGGTCGCGGCTGTGCATCGTGGAGGACGTCGTGACCTCGGGCGGTGCGATCCTCGACGCGGCTTCGGAGCTGCGTGCGCGCGGGGCGCGGCTCGGGCCGGTGGTCTGCGTGATCGACCGAGAGTCGGGAGGTCGCGAGAAGCTGGCGGTCGAAGAATTGGAACTGACTGCCCTGTTCACGATGAGCGAGCTCAACGCGGCAGCAGCGGAAGGTTGACCCGGCATTTCTTCAGGATCTGTCGCGTGATTGCGAACTCGTCCTTGGACGGATCGACGTTCGCCAGCGGTGCGGAATGTGAGCTCAATTCCGTTCGATCGATCTTGTCGGTGAGCCCGGTGGTGACGCATTTCGCCTGCTCGGAGGTGGCGCCCGCCTGCACGAGCTCCGTCTCGATCCGACTCGGGCTGTAGCCCGGCGTCGCGCACGCGGCGAACGAGAGCGCGGCGATCGCGCATCCGAGTCCGATCCTCGCTCGTCGCCACCCCACGGCGGCCGAGCGTACGCGGGCAGCCCGAAGGCGCCCGAACCCACCTCGCGCAATTCTCCGTCACGAAGATTCGTCGGAAGAATCGTCGCGACGGGCAGACCTAGGCTGGTCGGGATGATCTGTCCGAACTGCGGCTACAGCAACCAGGCGAACAACCGCTTCTGCGTGCGCTGCGGAATCGACATCGCGTCGCCTCCGGGTCAAGCGAACCCGGCATCGGGACCGCCGCCGGGTGCACCGACGCCGAACCCCTGGGGTGGGCCACCGCAACCGCCGGCACCCCAGACGGCTCCCGGCCAAGCCCCGCCTCCCCCGCAGCCCTCGTATCCGCCGCCGCCGTACGCCCCGGCGCCCGCGTACGGCGCACCCGGTCCCTACCCCGGGCCGTACGCACCGTCCGGGTTCCCGCCCATTTCGACCAACGGTCTGGCGATCGCCTCGCTGGTCCTGGGCATCGTGGGCTGGTCACTGTGCGGGATCGGCTCGATCGTTGCCATCGTCCTCGGATTCGTCGGCCGCAACCAGATCCGGGACTCCGGAGGCCGTCAGAGCGGCGACGGCCTGGCCTTGGCGGGCATCATCTTGGGCTTCGTCGGGCTGGCCCTGATCATCTTGTTCTTCGTCGTCGCAGTCGCGGCGGGTAGCGGATCCAGTCAAAGCTGAACCCCAGCCGCTCTCAGGTTCGATCTCGCACCTCAGGACCCTCAGTTTTTTCGCCGATATAGGCCATGAGGGGGTTCCGAAATGCAGATCACGCAGAGCGCACAATCCTGGCTCTGGCCCGGTGCCGCGCTCCCCGAATCGATCGAGACCGCGCCCGCGGAGCTGCTGCCGCCCGTGCCGGCCCGCGAGCGGGACGCGCGCCTCGAGATCACGCGGCTCCGCCACGAGATCGAGCAACTCGTGCGCGGCACCGGCGACAACCCTCGTGACACCCTCGACTCCGCGTTGGAGTCGGTGACCCGCCTGCAGGTCGTGACCGCCAACATCGACGCGTGCGGACCGCCCTCGGCGACCTTCGCCGGCGCCGCATTGGTCGCCCTCGCCGACTCGCATCTCCGCGGTCACTCGGACGCGATCGAGCGCGGCATGACCTATACGGCCGACAACCAGATTCGCCTCCTCCGCGAACGCTGACTCCGGCGAGCTCGCTTCGCTCGCCCGCTCGCGCTTCGGCCGGGCTCCCGGCTCGCCAACTATCTTCCGGGCCGTGACCACTGAACGGACTGCACCGCTCGCGGGTTTGCGCATCGTCGAGGTTTCGATGCTCGGGCCGGGGAATCTCACGACCCACCTTGCCGACCTCGGCGCCGATGTGATCAAGGTCGAGCCACCGCAGGGCGACTACGGGCGCCGGATGACGTGGCCGATCGTCGAGGGCGTCTCACTCCTCTTCCTGCACATCAGCCGAGGCAAGAAGAGCATCGTGCTCGACCTGCGCACCGACGCGGGGCGCGACACGTTCCTCGAACTCGTTCGCGATGCGGACGCGGTCGTGGAGGCGATGCGGCCGGGCGGACTCGATCGGCGCGGACTCGGGTTCGAGGCCCTGCGCAAGGTGAACCCGCGCATCGTGTTCTGCACGATCTCCGGTTACGGCGCAACCGGTCCCTACCGCGACATGCCGAGTCACGGCATCGCGTACGACGTATGGGCCGGCATCGTGCAGCCGGAGATCGACGACGACGGTTTCGCGTTCATGCCGGAGCACGTGTCGATCGGCATCAACGCGGGGCCCGTGTTCGGCGCGCTGGGCTTGCTCGCCGGCGTGATCCGCGCCCGCGAGACGGGCGAGGGTTGCCAGATCGAGATCGCGCAGTCGGACGCGGCGGCGGCCGTCGACTGGCTGCGCAGTGAGACGTGGCGAGCGTACGAGCGGCCCGAGTCGGAGGTGACCGGCAACGAAGCCGACGATTTCGAGCGACGCGCACCTGGCACCGGAGGCATGGAAGCGGGTGTGCGCTACCAGTTCTACGCGACGACCGACGGGCACGTCTTGTTCATGGCGTCGGAGCGCGAGTTCTGGAAGAACTTCTGCGCGGGCATCGATCGCAACGACCTCTTCGAGCGTTGGCCCGGCTCGCAGTACGGAGACCACGCGCGCAACAACACCGAGCTGCGCGTGATCCTGCGCGACGTCTTCGCCACTCGCACCACGCAGCAATGGCTCGCGTTCGGGCTCGAGCACAACACGCCGATCGCGCCCGCCAACTCCCCGAAGACGCTGTACGCCGACCCGCAGTTCCAGGACCGCTTCGAGCTGCTCCCGGCCGAACAGGTCGGCGCCGACATGCTCCCGACGCCGATCAAGTTCGTCGACGAGACGTTGCCGATGCCGACGAAGGCCCCCACGGTCGGACAGCACACCGAACAGGTTTTGCGCAACGTCCTGGGCTGGGACGACCAGCAGATCGCGGCCGCGCGCGACGCGGGCGCCTTCGGCAAGAGCGCCTGATCCGCAACCAGCGCGCCGACCGTATTGTCGACGCGCTGGTCGGGGCTTCCGCCGCTCGATCAGCCGAGCGGCAGTTGAGTTCCGTTGAACGCCTCGGTGCCGTTCACCAGTTGCACACCGCTGAACGAGGTGTGGCTGTGCAGGTAGGCAAGCTCACGGCTGAGGTCGCCGACACCGTTCGAGCCCGCGATGGGCGCGATCTGCACGGTGCTAAGGATCCCGAGCGCGCGGCCCGACGCATCGAGGAACGCGCTTCCGGAGTCGCCGGGGATCCCGGGCGTCACCGTGTAGACGTTGTGCGACCAGCCCGAGACGTCGTCGCCGAGGCTCGCGCCCTTCTTCGGGCTCAGCTGCGTGACGCCGCCGCGGAGCTCGGAGTTGCCGTACGAGTACACGAAGTCACCGGTCGCCGTTCCGGTCGCGTCGAGGCCGGTCGGACCACCCCAGTGGGGGATCGACGGGTTCACCTTTGCGACATCGGATGGATCGAGCTGCACCAACGCGAGGTCGTTGTACTGACACGTGTTGGCATCCGCCTCGTGTAGCGCCTGCATCGTGAGCCACGAGTTGTAGACCATGACACCGGGCTTCGCGGCGCCGGTTACCTGCACCTTGGTGCCGATCGGAAGCGACGGCGAGGTGCAACCGTCGGTCGCGGTGTTGCCGCCGGTACCCGAGCAGTGCGCGGCCTGTCCGATGTACACATTGGTGGCGTCGGCGTAGATGAAGTTCGCGGTGCACTGCGAACCACTCGTGAACACCTGTACACCGGGATGCACGGCCGCGGTCGCGGCCGGCGCCCACGACGCCGCATCGGCAGTTCCTCCCACTCCCAGCGCAATGAATCCGAATCCGGCCGCGAGTGCTACGGCGATCGACGTCAAACGTCTCGACAAGGTCCTTCTCCCGTTTTGTCAGCCGCCCCCATCGGTCGACTGCCCGGCGGTCTTTTCCCACCGTGGGTGCGCCGAAACCTCACTCGTTTTCTTTCCGCGAAGAACCTCCACCCAATGGCGGACGGCGTGTCGTACCAGCCCGCGTCTGCCGGCTACTGATTCGGGTGACTCCGCCAGCCCCGCTCGAACGGAAGGCGCCAGGCATCCGGTGCGATCAGCTGGTGGATCGCGTTCGGTCCCCAAGAACCGGGCGGGTAGGCGCGCACCGGCGGAGGATTCTCCAGCAGGGGCTTCGAGCGCTCCCACAGCTTCTCGATGCCCTCGGCACTCGTGAAGAGCGTGTGATCCCCACTCATGGCGTCGTAGATCAGGCGCTCGTACGCCTCGAGGAGATCCGTGGTGCGGCCGGTCTCGTGCAACGCGAACTGGAGGCTCTGCTTGTCGAGCGTCATGCCCGGTCCGGGACGCTTGCCGTAGAACGACAACGACAGCCGCGCCGCGTCGGCGAGATCGAACGTGAGGTGGTCGGGACCGTGCGCGCCGACGCCCGACCCGATCGGGAACATGCTCTTGGGCGGTTCCCGGAACGCGATCGAGATGATGCGCGCGCCTTGCGCCATGCGCTTGCCCGTCCGCAGGTAGAAGGGGACTCCGGCCCAGCGCCAGTTGTCGATCTCGCAGCGCAACGCGATGAACGTCTCCGTCTCGGAGTGCGCACGCACACCCGGTTCGTCGAGGTAACCCTCGTATTGTCCGCGCACGACCTGAGACGGTTCGATCGGACTCAACGATCGGAACACCTTGTTCTTCTCTTCGCCGATCGAACGCGGTTCGAGCGCAGTCGGCGGTTCCATGGCCATGAACGCCAACACCTGGAACAGGTGGTTCACGATCATGTCGCGGTACGCGCCGGTGTTCTCGTAGAAGCCGATGCGGTGCCCGATCGAGAGCGTCTCCGGAACGTCGATCTGCACGTGCGCGATGTGCTGGCGGTTCCAGATGGGCTCGAAGAGACCGTTCGCGAACCGGAACGCGAGGATGTTCAGCGCCGCTTCCTTACCGAGGAAGTGATCGATGCGAAAGATCTGACTCTCGTCGAAGGTCGTGTGCAGCGAATCGTTCAGCTGCATCGCGCTCACGAGGTCGGTGCCGAACGGTTTCTCCATGATGATGCGGGCGCGCTCGGCCAGGCCGACCTCGCCGAGCTGTTGCACCACCTCGGGCGCGGCCGCGGGCGGAACGCTCAGATAGTGGAGGCGGCCCACGTCGCCGCCGAGCTCTTCTTCGAGCTCACCGACGAGCTTGGCGAGCGCCTCGCTGCCGGCCGATTGACAGACGTAGAAGAGGTGCGCGGCGAACGCCTCCCATTCGTCGTCGGGGACCTCGTGCACCGAGAAGTCGTCGAGCGCCGCGCGCGCGAAGCAGCGGAAGCCCGCGTCGTCGAGATCGTCGAGCGACGTGCCGATGATGCGGCACTCGGGGAGCAGACCCGCCTGCGCCAGGTGGAACATGCCGGGAAGGAGCTTGCGGCGCGCGAGGTCGCCGGTGGCGCCGAACAACACCATGACGTGCGGGCGCAGGGGCGAGATCAGGCTCGAGCTGATATCGGTCGGATCAGAGCGCACCCACCCTTATCGGTGCGCGCCGGGGGTTGTGAACCCTCGCGACCAGGCCGGATCGCTCGTCAGGCGCTGTTCCGCAGCACTTCGGCGGTCGCCAGGGCGTCCTCGTCCGGGGTCACCGCCAAGTCGGGGGCGGCGACCCGCGCCGCCGTGACCCGGCGGGCCTTCGAGAGACCCCACGCCCCCGCGCCGAGTGCGGCGACCGCTCCGATACCGATCGCGTACCGAGCGCCGAATTGCTCCGAGATCCAACCGACGATGGGGCCGCCGACCGGCGTGCTCCCGAGGAACAGCATCGCCTGGATGGCGAGCACCCGGCCCCGCATCTCGGGCGCGGACTCGATCTGCACGATCGACGTCGACGCGGTGAGGAACTCGATGCTCGCGACTCCGAGCACGACGCCGAGCGGGAACGCGAACCAGGAGTTCGGCGCGAACGCCATCAGGGTCATCGCCCCGCCGTAGGCCAGCGCCGCGAGCGCAACGATGCGCACGCTGATTGTCTTGCGGCGCGCGGTTCGCAGCGCGCCGATCAGCGCGCCGACGCTGACCACCGCGAACAGGATCGTGAAGGTGAGCCCCGAACCGTGGAGGTCGCGCTTCGCGAACAGCGGGAAGACCGTCTGGAAGTTGTACGACAGCGTGCCGACGACCCCCATCATCACGAGGGGTACCCACAGCTCCGGGACGCTGCGTACGTACCGGAGTCCTTCGCGTACCTGGCGCTTGGCGCGCACTGTCGGCAGCGACGGTCGCGACTCTTCGGTGCGCATCATCCAGAGCCCCGCGAGAACCGCGGTGTAGGAGATCGCGTCGACCAGGAAGCACCAACCGAACCCGACTGTGTAGATCAGGGCACCCGCGAACAACGGACCGATGACCCGCGACGAGGTCATGAGCGCGCTGTTCAGGCTGACCGCGTTGTGCATGTCGTCCTGCGGCACCATCTCGACCACGAACGCCCGGCGGGCCGGGTTGTCGAACGCGATCGTGCAGCCACCGACGAGGGCGATGCAGTAGATCTGCCACACCTGCGGGTTGCCGCTGAACGCGAGTGCGGCGAGCGCGAACGACTGCACCATCGCGATCATCTGCACGATCAACAGCAACTTGCGTTTGTCGGATCGGTCGGCGATCAGGCCGGCCCACGGTCCCATGACCAACACGGGGCCAAACTGCGCGACCGCCAACGCCCCGAGGGCGATACCGCTGTCGGTGAGCTTCAGCACGAGCAGCGTCTGCGCGATGAGCGTGAGCCAGTTTCCGACCTGCGAGATCAGCTGGCCGCTGAAGAACAGGCGAAAGTTGCGGACGTGCAACGACCGGAACGTCTCGTTCGTCGCCTTGCGGAGCGCGTTCATACGGGGTCGGCCGTTATCGCGTCGAGGGCGTCGAGCGCGTCGGCGATGCGGCGGCGGGCGTCGTCGTCGAGCTTGGCCAGCCGCGTCGCGAGCCACACGTTCT
>DASYJT010000154.1:0-7908 GCA_035996165.1 Acidimicrobiia bacterium | reverse complement strand
CACCGACGACGACGCGAACGTCACGCCGAAAAGGCGCCGTAGGGGCAGCGTCTCGGACGCCTTGCGGAACGCGAACGAGGCGCCCCGCAGGATGATGCCGATCGCGGCGAGCGTCAACGGCACGTAGAGCGTCGACATGATGGGCGCGAACGCGGACGGAAACGCGGTCCACAGTGTGACCAGTACGAAGATCAACCAGACGTGATTCGCCTCCCACACCGGCGCGATCGACTGCTCGATCAGCTCCCGGGTGTCGCGACCCCGCTCCTCGCCGCCCGCGACGAGGTCCCAGAACCCCGCGCCGAAGTCGGCGCCCGCGAGCAGCGCGTACAAGATGATTCCGACGAACATCACCGCGGCACACACCTCGGCGAGGGTCACGCGCCGTCTCCCGGCTCGGCGAGGGCCTCGGGCAGCGGTGTGCGCGTGAGGCGCCGGACGACAATCACGCTGAACAACGCCATGAACGCGTACACCGTGAGCAGCAGGTAATAGCCGAATCGGATGTTCGGCGCGTCGGTAACCGCCTCGCGCACCCGCATGACCTGCCACACGATCCACGGTTGGCGCCCGACTTCGGTGGTGATCCATCCGCATTCGAGCGCCACGACAGAAGCCGGCCCGGCGAGCACGACGGCGCGGGCGAACCAACGCGACCGGGGCACACTGCGCCGTTTGCGCCACGCGACCAGCATCCAAAGTCCGAGCCCGAGCATCGCGGTGCCGATGGCAACCATGAGCTGGAAGGCGATGCGCACGACGTTGACCGGTGCGCGGTCGGCGGCCGGTACGTCGGCGAGTCCTTTGACGAGGGCGTTCGGATCGTGGAACGCGAGGATCGACAATCCGTCGGGGATGCGGATCCCGCCCTCGATCCGGTGGTCGACGTAGATGCCTCCGATGTGCAAAGACGCACCCCGGGTCGTCTCGTACAAACCCTCCATCGCCGCGAGCTTCGCGGGCTGATGCTGCGCGACATGCCGGGCCGCCCAGTCGCCTACGACGACCTGCGCGGGCGCGGCGATCATCGCGACCGTCAGCGGCAACAGCAGCCCGACCCGCACGTATCGGGAGCGCCGGCCCCGCAGCATCGCCCAGCCGTACGGCATCGCGACGAGACAACCCCCGACGATGAACGCGGCGAGGATCATGTGGATCGCCTCGGGCCAGAGCGCGGAGTTGAACATCGCGGCCCACGGATCGACGTGGGTGACCGCGCCGTTCGCGTCGACGGTGAAGCCGGTCGGGTCGTTCATCCAGCCGTTCGCGGCGACGACGAAGAACGCGGACGCCACGCCCGCGATCCCGATCGGTACTCCGGACCAGAGGTGGACGCGCGGCGGGAGCCGATCCCATCCGTACAGGTAGATGCCGAGGAAGATCGCTTCGAGGAAGAAGGCGAAGCCCTCCAGCGCGAACGGCAGGCCCATGACGTCGCCGAAGCGACCCATCCACCGGGGCCAGAGGATCCCGAACTCGAACGAGAGGATCGTGCCCGACACCGCGCCGACCGCGAACAACACGCCCATCACCTTCGCCCACCGGCGCGCGAGCGTGACGTAGACGAGGTCGCCGGTCCGCTGTCCCTTCCATTCGGCCAGCACGACGAGGAACGGGACCGACATCCCGATGCACGCCAGCACGATGTGCGCGCCGAGGGAGAACGCCATCTGCTGGCGGGCGTAGAAGAGGTCGGGCTGAGCCACCACCGGCACGCCGAGCACCCGATGACGTTACGCTCAAAGTCGCATGGCCGATACCGACCTCACCCGAGTCGATGCCCTGATCGACGACCTCTTGGCGGAACACGATCCGAAGACCACCCAGCCGACGACGTTCCGCGGCGCGCAGTACGACCGCGGCCTGGCGTGGGTGCATTTCCCGGAGGGTTTCGGCGGCCTGAACCTGCCGCCGATCGTGCAGCGGCACGTCGACCGTCGACTCCGCGAAGCGGGTGTCACCGCACCGCACGGCACGCTCTTCTTCGGTCTTTCCCTCGCCGGACCCACGATGGTGACGCACGGCAGCGACGAGCTGCGCCGCCGGTCGCTGCGCCCGATGTTCACCGGGGAGGAGATCTGGTGCCAGCTGTTCTCCGAGCCGGGCGCCGGTTCCGATCTCGCCGGCCTCGCGACGCGCGCGATACGCGACGGTGACGAGTGGGTCGTCAACGGGCAGAAGGTCTGGAACACGCTGGCGCACGCGGCCGATCGCGGCATGCTCGTCGCGCGCACCGACCCCGAGCTCCCCAAGCACAAGGGCTTGACCTACTTCATGCTCGACATGCACGCGCCGGGTGTCGAGGTGCGACCCTTGCGCCAGATCACCGGTGAAGCCGAGTTCAACGAGGTGTACCTCACCGACGCGCGGATCGCCGACGCCGATCGCATCGGCGACATCGGCGACGGCTGGCGCGTGTCGATGACGACGCTCATGAACGAGCGCACCACGATCGGTGCCGTCAGCGGCGGAGGGGGCAAAGGGAGCAAGCGCGTCTCGGGCATCGAGGAGGCGCTCGACCTGTGGAAGAAGCGGCCGGAGTCGCAACGCGATCCCGTCAGCCGCGATCGCATCGCGCGACTCTGGATCGAGAGCGAGGTACTCGGCTACACGAACCAGCGCGCGGCGGCCAAGGCACGCGCGGGGAACCCCGGTCCGGAAGGGTCGATCGCCAAGCTCGCGCTCGCGAACGTGAACAAGGCCACGTACGACCTCTGCATCGACCTGCTCGGCGCCGACGGCATCATCGGTTACGACTACACGTTCAAGCGCCCCACAGAAGCCGGGCTCGAAGCGCCGCTCGGGTCGGCCCGCAAGATGTTCCTGCGCGCCCGGGCCAACTCGATCGAGGGTGGCACCTCGGAGATCATGCGCAATATCCTCGGCGAGCGCATCCTGGGCCTGCCCGGTGAACCGCGCGTCGACCGGGACCTGCCGTGGTCGCAGGTTCCCCGGAACTAGGGGGCACCATGAGTCAGTTGGCCGTCGACGGTTTCCGCGCCGAGCGCGAAGCGATCCTCACGGTGGCGAAGGGAATCTCGGCCGACGAGTGGCTGCAACCGTCAGCGTGCGCGGGCTGGTCTGTGCGCGACGTCCTGGGCCACATGGCGTGCACGTTGCACGGCGTCATCGATCCCGCCTTCCTCCCCGACATGACCGGTGGCACCGAACCGAGCATGGAGCCCGCGGTCGCCGAACGCCGAACGTGGCCGATCGAGCAGGTCATCGACGAGTACGAGACGTACAGCGCGCAGGCGGCCGACCTCTTCGCGAGCGTGCAGGACGCGCCGCTCGCCGAGACGATGCTCCCGATGGGCGACCTCGGGACGCATCCGATGTCGATCCTGCCGAGCACGTTCTTGTTCGACGGCTACACCCATCTGCGCAACGACATGCTCACGCCGAACGGCTCCATCGACCGTCCGCAACCGGCGCGCGACGAGATGCGACTCCGACCCACGATCGAGTGGATGCTGGCGGGTCTTCCCTGGATGTGCGCCGACGCGCTCGAGGGTGTGGTCGACCGGCCGATCACGCTGACGCTCGACGGGCCCGGCGGCGGAACGTGGACGATCGCGCCCGGTGGCGACGACGGTCGCGTCGCCGTCCGCGAGAACGACACACCCGACGCGGCCGCACGGATGCGCAGCACCGACCACGACTTCGTGATCTGGGGTACCCGCCGAGCGGCGTGGCGCGACCTCGTCAAGGTCGAGGGCGACGAGAGCTACGCGGCGCGCGTGCTCGACGCGATCAAGATCATCTGACGATCTCGGTGTCGGACGCAACGACCACGCGCGCCCGGCCGCGGTCCTTGCCGACATAGAGCGCGCGGTCGGCGTCGCCGAACGTCGCCTGGGGGTCGGTGCCGCGACGGTGGCCGGCGATGCCGACGCTGAAGGTCGGCACGTCGCCGATCGCGATCCACGTGTCGAGCAACCGGTGGGCGATCTCGCGGGAGTCGCCGTCGCTCGCGTGCAACCGCACGAGAAACTCGTCGCCGCCGTAGCGGGCGACGCTGTCGTGATCGCGCAACCCGGTGCGGAGGTGCAGGCCGAGCTGTTCGAGCAGCCGGTCGCCGCCGAGGTGCCCACGCGTGTCGTTGACGACTTTGAAGTGGTCGACGTCGATGAGCAGCAGCGAGTCGCCGGGTTCCAGCCCACTGACGAGAGCGTCGGCATGCCGTCGACTGCCGACCCCGGTCAGCGCATCGCGCAGCGTCTGTTCACCCAGCGCCTCGAGGAGCCGAAGCTGTTCGAGGCGGCCGCCGAATTCCGTCGACAGCAGGCGCATCATCTGCTCGGTCACCGGGTCGCGCGGCACTCCGAACGCGACCACGACCGCGATCACGCCCGACGGCCCCGCGAGCGGGATCGCAAGCCCGTCGCGATCACCCTTGACCTCGCCGGTCTCTGCCGCCGCGGTTGCGAGCTCGAAACACCGCCACGAGACGTGACCGCCCGGAACGGCTCCGGACTCCAGCACGAGCAGTTCGACACGGTCCGCGTGCAACACCGCGCGCGTCGACGCCGCCGCCAGCTCGGCGCCCTCCGCGAGATTCAGCACCTCGCGCAGATGCGACGATGCCGAGACCAGGTTGCCGAGATCGTCCGCGTAACGACGACTCCGCGCCATCGCCCAGGCGATCGTCTCCGCGATGAGGACGGAGGTGACGATCGCGACCGCGAGACCGGCGAACGACACGGTGACGTGCGGTGTCGTCACCGTGAGCCATCCGCAACCGAGCGCGACCACCGGCGCGAACAAGGTCGACGTCCAACGCGGATGGGTCAGGCCCAACCACCCGAAGATGAGCATGAAGAACGCGGGGTACGCAACGCGCGCCTGGTCGGTCGTCGCGTAGCCCGTCCAGCGCCCGGAAGCGAGGAGGAGCACGAGCCCGACCACCGCGGGCAGAATCGAGACGCGCGGCGAGAATCGCTGCCAGGGAACCGTGAGGACGGCAGCCGCGCACGCAAAGCTCAACAACCCGAGCACGCGCATACGGCTCGCATCGACCTCGGAGACGCCGAGGGACGCCAGCGCGAAGGAGTTGACGACCGCGACGAGACCCGCTCCGAAGAACAACATCGAGCCCGAGCGCGCGACAAGACGCGCCTCGCCGAACTTCTCCACGTCACCGTGTCGGTAAGTGACATGCCCGGATTGAGGCGATGCGCCGATCATCACGTCCGAACGGCTCGGAAACCCGCCTCTTTTTTCGCGTTCCGGACCCTGCGACCGGTTCTGCGACCGGTTCAGCCCCCCGAAACGTCCTGGACGCGCTGCTTTCCGGCGGCGATCCACGGCATCATCGATCGCAGCTCGGCGCCGACCTTCTCGATCGGGTGCTTGGCCGCCGCCTCTCGCATCCGGTCGAAGTTCGGGCGGCCGTTCTCGTTCTCGGCGATCCACTCCCGGGCGAAATCGCCCGACTGGATCTCGCCGAGGATCTTCTTCATCTCGGCCTTCGTCTGCGGCGTCACCACCCGCGGACCGCGCGACATCTCGCCGTACTCGGCGGTGTCGCTGATCGAGTAGTTCATCGCCGCGATGCCGCCTTCGTAGATGAGGTCGACGATGAGCTTCACCTCGTGGAGCGTCTCGAAGTACGCGCTCTC
Source organism: Acidimicrobiia bacterium (assembly GCA_035996165.1). Classification (GTDB taxonomy): domain Bacteria; phylum Actinomycetota; class Acidimicrobiia; order IMCC26256; family PALSA-610; genus PALSA-610. The sequence goes on along the minus strand of DASYJT010000154.1, from coordinate 2,287 downwards.
GGGCTGGTAGCCGGCCTCGACCAGCGTCTCGTAACCGTTGCGGATCAGTTCGACGAGCCCGCCGCACAACACGACCTGCTCACCGAACAGGTCGGTCTCGGTCTCCTCTTCGAACGTCGTGTCGAGCACGCCGGCGCGCGTACCGCCGATGCCGCGCGCGTACGCGAGCCCGATCTGCTTGGCCTTGCCCGTCGCGTCGTTGTGCACGGCGACGAGGCAAGGAACGCCACCGCCTTCGTCGTAGGTGCGCCGCACGAGGTGACCGGGACCTTTCGGCGCGATCATCCACACGTCGACGCCCGCGGGCGGCGCGATCTGGCCGAAGTGAATGTTGAACCCGTGTGCGAACGCGAGCGAATTGCCGTCGACGAGGTTCGGAGCGATGTCGGCCTCGTAGACCTTCTTCTGCTCGGTGTCGGGGAGCAACACCATGACGATGTCGGCCTCGCGTACTGCGTCGGCCGTAGGAAGCACCCGCAGTCCGGCCGCTTCGGCCTTGGCCTTCGACTTCGACCCCTCGCGTAGACCGACCACGACGTCGATCCCCGAGTCCTTCAGGTTCAGCGCGTGCGCGTGACCCTGCGAGCCGTAGCCCAGGATCGCGACCAGCTTGTCGGCGATCAATCCGAGATCGGCATCGTTCTCGTAATACACGGTTGCGGGCATGGAACGGACTCTCCTCGTGCGCACTCAGGTGGGGATACGAGCTGTGGCGGCCAATAGTGTCGCCAACCGCTTCGGGAAACGGAAATCAGCCTCGCGCGGACTTGACCGACCGCAGACGGGTCGACTCCCGGGCCAGCTTCGGCAGGGCGATGCGGCCGGTTCGCTGCAACTCGATGATGCCGAACGGCTTCACCAGGTCGCTGAACGCGTCGAGCTTCTCCGGCTCGCCGACGACCATGATCGTCATGGCCTCGTAGCCGACGTCGACGATCTTGGCTTCGAAGATCGCGGTCAGCTCCGTCACCTGTCCGCGGGTCTCCGCCGCGGCCTTGACGATGACGAGCATCAGCTCGCGCTCGACGCCCTCCGCCGGCGCGACCTCGGTGATCTTGATGACCGGGATCAACTTGTTGAGCTGCTTGACGACCTGTTCGAGCGGCGCCGACTCCGCGTCAACGACGATCGTCATGCGCGAGAAACGCTCGTCGTCGGTGGGGCTGACCGCGAGCGACACGATGTTGAACGCACGCCGCGAGAACAAGCCCGCGACGCGCGACAGCACACCCGGCTTGTTCTCGACCGTCACCGTGAGAATGTGATGCAGCGCCGTCATCGTCCGCCCTCTCCGAACTCCGGACCGAGGATGATGTCGTCGTTCGACGAGCCGGCGGCGACCATCGGGTACACCTTCTCGCGCCAGTCCGTACGGAAGTCGATCACGACCGGACGGTCGTCGATCTCGTTCGCCTTTTCGATCGTGGCGACGACGTCGTCGGCACTGTCGACGCGCATCCCGACGCAGCCCATCGCCTCCGCCCACTTCACGTAGTCGGGCAGGTCGGGCGACAGGTAGACCTCGCTGTACCGCTCCTCGTAGAAGAGCTCCTGCCACTGGCGCACCATCCCGAGATACGCGTTGTTCAGGATCGCGATCTTCACCGGGATGCGCTCCGACGCCGCGGTGACGAGCTCCTGCGCGGTCATCTGGAAACAGCCGTCGCCGTCGACCGCCCACACCATGCGATCCGGGCGCCCGACCTTGGCGCCGACCGCCGCGGGCACCGCGTAACCCATCGTGCCGAGGCCGCCCGAGTTCACCCACGTGTTCGGCAGCTTGAACTTCCACAGCTGGCTCGCCCACATCTGGTGCTGGCCGACGCCCGCCACGAGGATGCAGTCGTCGGGCGTGTTGTCGCGCAGGCTCTCGATGACGAACTGCGGCTTGAGCGGCCCACCCTCCTCCTGGCGGTACTTGAGCGGGTAGCGCTCCTGCCAGTCGTGGATGGTGGCCATCCACGGCGCGAGGTCGGGCGGGTCCTGCTTGGCCCGTTCCGACTTCAGCGCCTTGATCAACTCCTCGATGACGGTGCGCACGTCGCCCACGATCGGCACGTCGGCGAAGCGGACCTTGCCGAGCTCCGCGGGATCGATGTCGACGTGGATGACCTTGGCGTCGGGCGCGAACGCCGCGACCTTGCCGGTGACCCGGTCGTCGAAGCGCGCACCGAGTGTGATGAGCAGGTCGGCCTTCTGCATCGCGGTGACCGCGGTGTAGTTGCCGTGCATACCCGGCATGCCGAGGCACAGCGGGTGCTCGTCGGGAAGCGCGCCGCGTCCCATC
>DASYJT010000153.1:0-4697 GCA_035996165.1 Acidimicrobiia bacterium | reverse complement strand
GCCGCCACCTTGGCCGAGCTTGGGATTGACCCACTCGCGTGATCCGTCGGCGAATACGCGTTGCAGGCCGCGGCGCTCGACGACCACGACTGTGCCGTCGGCCTCGAACGCGATGCCGTTGCAGTAGTAGAAGCCGTCGGCGATCGTCGTGACGGAGCCGTCGCGCGCGTAGATCATGACGCGTCCCTTCGCGTCGTCCTCCGGAGGGAAGTGCCCGGGATCGGTGAAGTAGACGGTGCCGTCGGGAGTGATCGCGAGATCGTTCGGACCCCGGAAATCGCCCTGGGCGAGGTAGGTGACCGTTCCGTCGGGGGCGGCGAGTTGCAGCCCGGGAACAGTCGGCACGCACGCCGGAAAGGTGGCGAACACGCCGGGCAGTTTCGAGAAGTCGATCCCGCCGTTCTGGGTGACGAGTATCGAGCCGTCGGCCGCGAGCGCGGCGCCGTTCGCACCGCCGTTCGTCACCGCGATGCGTTCGACCCGTTCCGACTCGGGCCGGACGCGGAACAACGCACCCGCCGCCACGCTCGTCGTGACGACCGTGCCGTCGGGGCACCACACCGGCCCTTCCGCGAACGGAATCCCCGTACCCACGACGACCGACTTCACGGGCGTATCCAGATGATCAGACCGATGCCCGCACCGACGACGACGGCGAGCGTGCACCGGTAGACGACCCGACCTCGACGCGTGAGCGGCGCGTCGTCACCGCCGTCGATCGAGTAGTCCGAGGCGCGCGGCCACCCGCGCATGAACCTCGGCCGATAGATGACGCCGCTGCGCCTCCGCCAGCCGGCGGCCAACTTGCGGTTGCGGCCCGGCTTCGACACGTCCGCAGCGTACGGTGCTGTACCGCCGGCGGGCTAGCTTCTGACGTCGTGCGCATCATCGTTCAGCTCGGCATCGCGTCGGCCGAGGCCGTACGCGTCCAAGATCTCTATCCGGAAGTCGAGCTCGTCGAGTTCACGGGCGGCGAACCTCCGGCCGGACTGCAGGCGGACGCGTTCTTCGGCGGGTACATGGGCTGGGACGCGATCCTCGAGTGGCTCGACGCGGCGGGCGTTGGTTGGGTGCAGCTGACGGGCACCGGCGTCGACAACGTCGCGCCCGCGGTGTTCGAGCAGGGCCGCGTGGTCACGTGCGCCCGGGGCGCGAGCGCGGTCCCGATCTCGGAATGGGTCATGGCGGCGATCCTGGCGTGGGCGAAGCGCTTCCCGGAGACGTTCCTCTCCGAGCCCCCGAGGCACTGGAACTTCCCGAGGCCCGCGCTCGACCGCGTGGAAGGCACGACGGTCGCGATCGTGGGGCTGGGCGGGATCGGCGCCGCGGTGGCGCAGCGCGCGCTCGCCTTCGGCATGGAGGTGCGGGCCCTGCGCCGCACCGACGCGCCCAGCCCGGTCGAGGGCGTGCAGATCGTGCACTCGCTCGACGACCTGCTCCCGGGCGCCGCGCACGTGGTGCTCGCCGCGCCCGCGACCGCTCGCACCCGGCACCTCATCGACGCCGACGCGTTCGCGAAGATGACACCCGGTACGCATCTCGTCAACATCGCGCGCGGTTCGCTCGTCGACCAGGACGCGCTGCGCGTCGCGCTCGACGACGGCACGGTCGCGATGGCGACGCTCGACACGGTCGATCCCGAGCCGCTGCCGGAAGGGCACTGGCTCTACACGCACCCGCAGGTGAGGATGACCGCGCACATCTCGTGGTACACACCGCAACTGCAGGCCGCTGCCATCGAGATCTTCATCGAGAACATCGGGCGGCACCGGCGCGGTGAGCCGCTGCTGCACGTCGTCGATCCGCACGAGGGTTACTAGTGCCGGGTGCGGTCGTGGTGGGCACCGGATTCGGGTGCCGGGTACACGTCCCTGCGCTCCGCAACGCCGGCTTCGTCGTTGTCGCGCTGGTGGGGCGCGACGCGGCGCGCACGGCCCGCCGCGCGGAACGGCTCGGGATCCCGCACGCATGCACGTCGCTCGCGGAAGCGCTGGCCCTCGACAGCTGCGACGCGGTGACAATTGCGACACCGCCCGACACGCACGCCGCGCTCGCGATCGAGGCGTGCTCCGCCGGCCGTCACGTGATTTGCGAGAAGCCCTTCGCGCTCGACGCGGTCGAAGCCGAGCGCATGCTCGCGGCGGCCCGGCGCGCGGGAGTGACGCATCTCGTCGGCCACGAGTTCCGGTGGGCGCCCGATCGCGCGCTCGTGGCGCGCGCGATCGCCGAGGGTGCGATCGGTGAGGTGCGGACCTTCTCGTTGGTGTCGTACGTCCCGCTCGTCGCGGATCCGGCCGCGTCGGTTCCCGATTGGTGGTTCGACCCGCCGCGCGGGGGCGGCTGGCTCGGCGCGTCGGGTTCTCACATCGTCGATCAGTTGCGCATGTGGGTCGGCGAGATCGCGTCGGTCAGCGCGGCACTCCCGACGGTGAGCGCCCGCGAGGCAACCGCGGAGGACACCTTCGTCGTTCGCGTGACGACCCGTTCCGGAGCCCAGGGGGTGCTGCACCAGACCGCGGCGTCGTGGGCGCCCGAGGTCGTCGGTCTCACGATGATCGCGGGCACCGAGGGAACCCTCGAGGTCACCGGCACCGGGGTCTTCTGCTCCGACCGGAACGGTCGGCGCGAGATGCCGATCCCGCCCGATCTGGCGTTACCCGAGCCGCCCACCCTCTCCGACGATCCCCGGGAGCGCTACACGCACCTGGAGCTCGGGCCCTACACCCGCCTCGCCGAAGCGCTGCGGGCGGGGGTCGAGGGTTCCCCGGTCGAGTCGATCGAGTCGGCGGTGCCGCTCCCGACCTTCGCCGACGGCGTGGCCGAGATGCGCGTGCTCGACGCGATCCGCGCCTCGGCGGCCGCGGGAGGAGCGGTCGTCCCGGTGCATGGGTAGCGGGCATGGGTAGGGAGTGTCCATGCATGTTCTCATCGGCACAGACGGTTCCCCGAGGTCGATCGAAGCCGCCCGGCGCGCGGGCGAGCTCCTGCGCCCGGCCGATCACGTCACGCTCCTGAGCGTGCTCACCGAGGTCCCGGGCGACGACGCGGGCGGGTTCGAGGGCTCGGTCTTCTCACCCGGCGAACAGGACGCGCTGTGGAAGCAGGAGATGGCCGAAGCCGGTGAGGAGCTCGAACGCACGGCGGCCGCGCTCACGTCGGCGCAGATCGACAAACGCATCGAGCTCGGCGACGTGGGCGGCACGATCTGCCGGATCGCCGCCGAGCTGAACGTCGACGTCGTCGTCGTCGGTTCCCACGGCCGCGGCGCCATCGAGCGGATCTTGCTCGGCTCCGTCAGCGAGCAGGTCGTGCGCCACGCGCCGTGCCCTGTGTTCGTGGTACGGGTCGCACCCGAGAAGAAGCACTAGCGCGCGCTACCAACTTTGGCCGTAGCGCTCCCGGTGCGTGCGCTCGGCGAACGGCGCGCGCCCGGGCGGTCCGAGCGCTTTCGCCGGATGACCGACGGGGACGAGCGCGACGGGCCAGACCGAATCGGGGAGCCCGAGGATCGTCTGCATCTCCGCGCGAAACCCCGCGGTGATCGTCGTGAGCGCGCTGCCGAGCCCGAGCGCGGTCGCCGCGAGGAGCAGGTTCTGCACCGCGGGAAAGATCGACGACGGGATTGTGGCCTCGAGCCCGCGCCCGGTGTCAGCACACACGACGATGTTCACCGGCGCGTTCGCCACGCCACCTGTCGCGCCCTGATCGACATCCGCGAGCATCTTCGGTGGGAGGCGGCCCTCGGAGAACGCCCGGCCGCGCGCATCCCAAGCGCGGCGGGAGAGATCACCGATCGCGGCCCGCGTCGCCGCGTCGCGTACGACCACGAACTCCCACGGCTGCTTGTTCTCCGCGCTGGGCGCGAAGGTCGCGGCGGTGAGGACGCGGGCGATCGTGTCGTCGTCGACGGCGTCGGTGGAGAACGCGCGGTGCGCGCGCTGGCGCGCCACGACGTCGAAGAAGTCGCTGCTCATGGCGAGTCGCTCGCGCCGACCCGCACGAAGGAGTTCACGTACATGATGCGCAGGCTCGGTCCCCGGGCCCAGTGCTTGAACGCGTCGGTCTGCTCGGCGCCGATGCGTTGCATCACGAGCGGCGTCATCGCCTTGAACGCCGTCTCGGGATCGTCGGTGTCCATCTCGTAGAAGTGCATGTAGCGCGGATCGCCACCCGTGACGTTCTCGTAGGGCGTGATCATGCAATAGCCCGGCACGGCCGCGGCGGCGATATGGCGGAGGTGGACGAAGTCGGCCCAGTCGCGCAGCGCCTGGGCGCGCGCCGGGTCCTTCGGGGAGATCAGCACGAGCGAAAGGCCGACCGTCGGGCGTCCGCTGACAATTCCCTGCCCGGGTCGCGGGTAGTGCCGGAAGTGGTGACCGGTCACGCCGGCCGGCGGCGACGGCGCGCGAAAGGTGTGGTCGACCTCGTACACGCCGAGATGGTCGAACTCCGGGAGTACCGCAGGCAGGTCGGTGCGGCCGCGCTTCACGTTGCGCCACCACGTCGCGCGCTCGGCGCCGCCGCGGGCGAGGACTTCGGGAACGCGGTCGCGCGCGTACTCGTCGAGCGGCTGATCGGTCATCTCGAGATACAGCCCGGCGGTGATGCGATCTTCCACGCCGCCGCCTATTGCTCCGGCGCCGGGCGACACAGGAGCTGGGTCGAGCCCATCGCGAGCAGGGCGCCGTCGCGAGCCC
>DASYJT010000152.1:0-5239 GCA_035996165.1 Acidimicrobiia bacterium | reverse complement strand
CCTGCGGAGATGAGGTCGGGGGAGTAGTCGGCCCACGAGGAACGGGGCATCTCGAACAGGCGGCGGCGTTCCGCGAACGACTGGGCGGCGTCGGGGTCGGGGTCGAGAAACACGTGGCGGTGATCGAACGCGGCGACGAGCTGGATGTGCTCCGACAGCAACATCGCGTTGCCGAACACGTCGCCCGACATGTCGCCGACGCCGACCGCCGTGAAGTCGTCGCGATCGGGATCGATGCCGAGATGGCGGAAGTGGCGGCGCACCGATTCCCACGCGCCCCGGGCGGTGATGCCCATCGCCTTGTGGTCGTAACCGTGCTCGCCCCCCGACGCGAACGCGTCGCCGAGCCAGAATCCGCGCGCGAGGGCGATCTCGTTCGCGACGTCGGAGAACGCGGCGGTGCCCTTGTCGGCCGCGACGACGAGGTAGGGATCGTCGTCGTCGAACCTGACCACGTGCTCGGGTGGCACGACCTTGCCGTCGACGAGATTGTCGGTGACGTCGAGCAGCGCGCCGATGAACATGCGGTAGCAGGCCTCGACCTCGTCGCGCAGCTGCGCGGGGTCGGCAGGTGGGCGCTTGACCACGAACCCACCCTTCGCCCCCGCGGGCACGATCACCGCGTTCTTCACCCGCTGCGCCTTCATGAGACCCAGCACCTCGGTGCGGAAGTCTTCGCGGCGGTCCGACCACCGGATCCCGCCGCGCGCGACCTTGCCCGCCCGGAGGTGCACGCCTTCGACGCGCGGGGAGTACACGAAGATCTCGAACATCGGGCGGGGCAGCGGCAGATCGGGAATCGCGCTCGGGTCGAGCTTCAGCGCGACGCACGCGATCGAGTTGCCCGCGCCGTCGGCGTCCTGGAACCAGTTGGTGCGCAGCGTCGCGAGCACCAGATGCAGCAGCGCCCGCAGGATGCGGTCTTCGTCGAGCGAGGTCACCGCGTCGAGGTCGGCGAGGATCTCGTCGGCGAGGGGTCGGTACGTCTCGCCCTCGCCACCCGCTACCCACGGGTCGAGGCGCGCCACGAACAGCTCGACGAGCCGGCGCGCGATCTCACTGTGACTACTCAACGCCCCTGCGATGTACGTCTGGCTGAACCGCGTCCCGGTCTGGCGCAGGTAGCGCCCGTAGGCACGAAGCAGCGCGACCTCTCGCCACGCGAGCCCGGCCGCGAGGACGAGCCGGTTGAAGCCGTCGTCCTCGGCGCGGCCGTCGACCACCGCGAGGAACGCCTCTTCGAACAACCGGAGCGCGGCGGGGTCGATCATCGTGCCGCCCGGCGACCGCAGGCGGAACCACTTCATCCAACGGGCCTCGCGCCCCTTCGGCGTGATCTCGTAGGGATGCTCGTCGTCGACGATCACGCCCATGTTCGACAGGCGCGGCAGCACCTCCGACAGCGACGGCTGCGCGCCGACGCCGTACAACTTGAGGTCGAGATGATCCGTGCCGATCGTGAGGCGCGCCGCGAGCGGGCGGGCCGGGCCCAGCGGTTCGAGCTGGGGGAGATCGGCGAGCGCTTCGGAGGCGTCGAAGTCGTCGCGGTAGGCGGGAGGAAACGCGTCGGACCAGACGTGCAGCACGTCGAGTCCCGTCTCCTCGCCGTGTGAGGCGGTCAACGCGTCGCGCAGGTCGTCGACCCACGCGCGCGCGGCGGCCGCGACCAGCTTCTCCAACTCGTCGACGTCGACTACCCCCGCGCCCGGCGCCTCGAGGTGCAGCACATAGTGCAACCGTGCGAGTGCCGACTCCGACAGGCGCGTGTTCCACTCGTAGCCCTTGGAGCCGTACGCGTCGACGAGGTAGTGCGCGATGCGCTCGCGCACCAACGTGGTGTAGCGGTCGCGCGGAATGAACACGAGACACGACACGAACCGGCCGTACGGCTCGCGGTGCACGAAGAGGCGGACCCGGCGGCGCTCCTGCAGCCGCAGGATGCCCATCGCGATGTCGAAGAGATTGTCGACGTCGATCTGGAAGAGGTCGTCGCGGGGATAGGTCTCGAGGGTCTGGACGAGGTCCTTGTGGTCGTGGCTCGCGGGCAGGAACCCGGCGCGCTCGATGACGGCCGCGACCTTCTTGCGCAGCACGGGAACCTCGAACGGGCTGCCCGTGTAGGCGCCCGACGCGTACAACCCGATGAACCGGTGCTCGCCGACGACCTCGCCCTGCGCGTTGTACCGCTTGATCCCGACATAGTCGAGGTGGGTCCGGCGATGCACGGTCGACCGGGCATTCGCCTTGGTGAGCACGAGCAGGGTTTTCTCGCGCGCCTTGGCGCGCACCGCCGGCGGGAGGGCGGCGAATCCGGTCGACGGATCTTCCGGCGCGTCGCGCAGCAACCCGAGCCCGGTGCCCGGCACCGGGCGGAGCTGGTCGTCGTCGGTCAGTTCGTACGCGCGGTACCCGAGGAACGTGAAGTGCTCGTCGGCCAACCATCCGAGCAACGCCTTGCCCTCGACGAGCTCGTCGACCGTGCACGGGGGCGGCGTGTGCTCCAGTTCGGCCGTCACCGCCTGCAGTGCGCCGAGCATCGGCTTCCAGTCGCGGGTCGCGGACCGGACGTCGTGCAACACCGACAGCAACTCGGCGCGCACCGTGTCGAGGATGTCGGCGCTCGTCTCGCGATCGATCTCGATGTGCGTCCACGACTCGAGTATCAGATGCTCGCCCGCAGCGGCGTCGGCACCCCCGGCTCCCATGCCCAGTAACGCACCGTCGGTCGAACGGCGCACACCGAGGATCGGATGCACTACGAGGTGTACGCCGAGGTTGCGGCGGTCGAGGGCCATCGTCAGCGAGTCGACCAGGAACGGCATGTCGTCGATGACGACGTCGACCGCGGTGTGCCCGCGCGCCGGCGTGTACACGCGTACCAGCACCTCGCCCGCGGCCCGCTGCGCGCCGAACCGCCAATGCTCCAGCGCGGCCTGCGCGAGCTCTTCGGTCGTCCAGGTGGCGAGGTCGTCGTCGCCGAGTTGCTCGTAGTACGAGCGGACGAACGCGTCGATGCCCACCGAGACATCGGGCGCGCGCACGAGTTCGCAGATTTGCGCCATCACGTCGTCGCGACGGACCACGGGGGCGACCATATCGTCCATTGCGGTCCTCATCGGCACGTCCACGGGCTCCCGTATGCTCGCCCCGTGGAGACCGCCGAGGCCCTGGAACTCGCATTGGAGCTGGCCGACCTGGCCGATGCGATCACGATGAAGCGCTTCCGGGCGCACGACCTGCAGGTCGCGACCAAGCCCGACCTCACGCCGGTGAGTGAGGCCGACGAAGCCGTCGAGCGGACGATCCGCGAGCGGCTGGCCGCCGCGACCGGGCACATCGTGGTGGGCGAGGAGTTCGGGAGCAGTGGCGGCGCGACCGCCGCCGACGCGGAGTACCGGTGGATCATCGACCCGATCGACGGCACCAAGAACTACGTGCGGGGTGTGCCGATCTGGGCGACCCTGATCGGCCTGGAACGCGGAGGCGAGCTCATCGTGGGCGTCGCGTCGGCGCCGGCGCTCGGGATGCGCTGGTGGGGCGGCCGTGGTCTCGGAGCCTTCCGCGACGGTGAGCGGCTGACCGTGTCCTCGGTCGCGTCGCTCGACGACGCGCATCTCTCGTTCGCCTGGGACACCGCCGATCGCTTCCGCGCCGACGGCATCGGACCAAAGCTCATCGACCTGTCGCACCGCTGCTGGCGCACGCGCGGCGTCGGCGACTTCTGGCAGCACCTGCTGGTCGCCGAAGGCGCGTTCGACGTCGCGATCGATCCCATCGTCTCGCTCTGGGACATCGCCGCGCTCGTGCCCATCGTCGAAGAGGCGGGGGGTCGTTGGACGGGGGTGCGCGGCGAGACCGACGTCGACGCCGGCAGCTTCGTCTGCACGAACGGCCTGTTGCACGACGCGGTTCTCGCGTCGCTCGCCTAGTGTCGCCCGCCGTGTCGGAGCTGACCGTCGGGATCGATATCGGTACTTCGTCGGTGAAGGCCGTCGCGGCCGACGCCGACGGCAACGTCGTCGCCCGTTCGCGCATCCCGCACGACTTCTCCGTGCCTTCCCCGCTGCGCTTCCAGCACGACGCCGTACGCGCGTGGCACGCAGGGCCGCGCGCGGCGCTCGACGCGCTGGGCGACGTGAAACCGCTCGCGGTGTCGGTGGCGGCGATGGTCCCGTCGCTCACTTCGGTCGACGCCGACGGCGTGCCGTGCGCGCCGGGACTCCTGTACGGCGACGAGCGCGGCCACGCCGATCGGCCGGGCACGATCTTGGAGGCCGGCGAGCTCGAGCAGTTCCTGCACTGGAACGCGCACGAATACCCGAAGGCCCACGGCTACTGGATGGCGCAGGCCGTCGCGAATCACGCGCTGTCGGGTGAGGGCGTGATCTCCACGACGGTCGCGGCGACCGCGTTCCCGCTCTTCGACTGGACGAACTGGAACGAGGAGAAGCTCGCGGCGGCCGGCGCCCGGGTCGACCAGATGCCGCGGATCGGGCCGACCGGAGAAGGGCTGACCGAGGTCAGCGGCCGGCCCGGATGCCTGCTCGAGGGCGGCACGATCGACGCGCTGGGCGAGCAACTCGTCGCCGGTTGCGACGACGACGGCGACGTACTCGTCATCTGCGGCACGACGCTGATCGTGTGGGCCGTGGTGGGTGCCGCGGTGGATGTTGCCGGTCACTATTCGATCCCGCACACCGCGCCGGGCAAGTCGTTGTTCGGCGGCCCGAGCAACGCGGGTGGACTCTTTCTCAACTGGGTCGATCGCATGTGCGCGACCGGCGTTGCAGGCGTCGGCGACGGTACGGCCGCCTCGGTCGGCGATCCGGGCCGCGTGCCGATCTGGGCGCCCTACCCGCGCGGCGAGCGCGTGCCGTTCCAGGATCCGCACCGGCGGGCGCAGCTCGTCGACCTCGATCTCACCCACGACGCCGCGTCGGTGCGCCGCGCCGCGTTCGAATCGTCGGGCTTCGTCACCCGCCGCATGATCGATGCGTCGCCGATCCCCGCGCGGCGCATCGTCGCGACAGGTGGAGGAACGCGCGTCGAGGCGTGGATGCGGGCGCTCGCCGACTGCACCGGTTTGCCCGTCCACGTGTGCGCGGTTCCCGAGGGCGGCGCGCTGGGTGCCGCGTTCATCGCCCGCGCAGCTGCGGGACTGGAAGCATCTGCGTTCAGCGGCGGCGAACGGTGGGCGCGCACATCGCACGTCGTCGACCCCGACCCCGCGTGGGCTACC
>DASYJT010000151.1:0-4664 GCA_035996165.1 Acidimicrobiia bacterium | reverse complement strand
GATCAGACCGGCGTGCCCGCGGTCGAGTGCGACGACCGCGTCGACCGCATCCGTGCTGGAGGTCCACTCGTAGACCGCGGTGTGCACGTGATCCCGGCCGGGAAACAACCGGTCGTGCGCGGCGAGCGAGCTCATCTCCGCCGCGACCCACGTATCCCACTCGGCCTGCTTGCCGGGGAGCACCCACGCGACACCGAGGTACGAGCCCCGAGCGGGATCGCCGAAGAGCCGCCCCGCCGGGCGCAAACCCTTGCACGCGCGGGTCGCGACGAACCGCGCGCCCGCGAACACTCCCGGGCCGGCCTTCACAGTGGCGGGGAAATGGTCGCGCTCGTACCAACGGTTGAACGCGACCGCCTGGCCGGGGTGCGGCTCGATGTACGACACGATCGCGGTGCCGATCTCGACACCTTTCGCGGTTCCGCTCATCGCGCCACGCGCTCCAATGCACCCCACAGCACGCGCTTGGTGTGCGCGAGCGCGGCCGGCGAGTTGCGCGCGATGAGCTCCCCCAGCGCCTGGGCGACGGCGGCGAGCTGCTCGGGCGGATCGACGACCTGCGAGCAGATCCCCAGTTCGTACGCGCGTTGCGCGGTGATGCGTTCGTGGCGGCCGACGAGCGCCATGCGCAACACCGACTCCATCGGCGACTTCTTGGCGAGCGCGATCGTCTCGTAGACCGATACCTGCCCCACCGAGACGTGCGGGTCGACGAACGTGGCGTTCGCCGACGCGATGACGATGTCGGCGTCGGCCACGAAGTGCAGCCCGCCGCCCGCGCACACGCCGTTTACCGCCGCGATGACCGGCTTCCACACCTCGTTGTGCCACGCGGTGAAGCGGAGCTCGAACCGCTTCGTGCGGCGCGACTGTTCGCGCAGGGCTTCCGGATCGCGGGCGAGTTGGGCCATGTCGAGCCCGGTCTGGAACGCGCGGCCCGCTCCCGTATTGACGATGACGCGAACCTCGGGGTCGGCATCGAGCTCGCGCCACGCCCGCTCCAGCTCCTCCATCATCCGGGCGTCCATCGCGTTGGCCGCGTCGGGGCGGTCGAAGACGAGCCAGCCGACCGGGCCCCGCCGCTCCACCCGAAGCGTTTCGAAAGCTCGGGTCTCGGGCTCGGGCATGCGCATCCGGCTTTCGTCGTGTGGCAAGTTGTCGGCATGACCGACGAGCAACTGCCCTCGACGATACCGGGACTCGTGGCCCGGGCCGCCGCTTCCCATGCGGAGCGCGAGGCGCTGGTCGACGAGCGCGGGCGGCTCACGTTCGCACAACTCGGGGCGCAGGCCGAGCGGGCCGGCCGGGCATTGGTGGCCAGTGGGATCGAACCCGGCGACCGGGTCGCGATCTGGGCGCCGAACTGCACCGAGTGGGTCGTCGCGGCGCTGGGCATCGCGGCGGCGGGCGCGGTCATCGTCCCCCCGAACACGCGCTTCAAGGGCGGCGAAGCTCGCTACGTGCTCGAGCGCGCCGACGCGAAGATGCTCTTCACGGTCACCGACTTCCTCGACAACGACTACGAGGCGATGCTCCGAGCCGAACCCGAGCTGCCCCAACTGCGCGAGATCATCGACCTCCGCGGACCGGGGTGGTCGGAGTTCCTCGCGCGCGACACGGGTACCGAGAAGCTTCCCGACGCGCTCACGGGCGACGATCTGTGCTCGATCCTGTTCACGTCGGGCACGACGGGCCGCCCCAAGGGTGCGATGCTGACGCACGGCGCGACGGTACGCGCATACGACGCGTGGTCGACCGAGGTCGGGTTGCGAGCCGGCGACCGCTACCTCGTCGTCAACCCGTTCTTCCACTCGTTCGGGCTGAACGCGGGGATCGTCGCCTCGCTCGTCAAGGGTGCGACGATCATCCCGCACGCGGTGTTCGACGTCGACGCGGTGATGAGACGGGCGGCCGAGGAACGCGTGTCGATGCTCCCGGGTCCGCCGACGGTGTACCAGTCGATCCTCGATCACCCACGCGTCGGCGAGTTCGACATGTCGTCGCTCCGCCTTGCCGTGACGGGCGCGGCGCCGGTGCCGGTCGAGCTGATCCGCCGGATGCGCGCCGAGCTCGGCTTCGAGACGATCGTGACCGGCTACGGGCTCACCGAGGCGACCGGTATCGCGACGATGTGCCGCCACGACGACGATCCGGAGACCATCTCCCGCACGTCGGGCCGGGCGATTCCGGACGTCGAGGTGCTCGTCGTCGACGAGAACACCGTCGAGGTGCCGCGCGGGGAGCCGGGCGAAGTGGTGATACGCGGTTACAACATCATGCGCGGCTTCATCCACGATCCGGAGGGAACCGCGGAGGCGATCGACGCCGACGGGTGGCTGCACACGGGCGACGTCGCGGTCATGGACGAACGCGGCTACATCAGCATCACCGACCGCACGAAGGACATGTTCATCGTCGGGGGCTTCAACGCCTACCCGGCCGAGATCGAGAACATGATCAACGAGCATCCTGCGGTCGGCCAGGTGGCGGTCGTGGGCGTGCCCGACGAGCGGATGGGCGAGGTCGGGTACGCGTTCGTCATCCCGCGCCACAACGCGAGCATCACGCCCGACGAGTTGAAGACGTGGTGCAAGGAGAAGATGGCGAACTACAAGGTCCCGCGGCACATCGAGATCGTCAGCGAAGTACCCCTCAACGCGAGCGGCAAGGTTCTCAAGTTCGAGCTCCGCGAGCGCGCCCGCGCCGCGCTCGGATAGCGGTCGCGCCCGCGTCATGGTCGAACGGCGGCGGTGTGCATGGGCGGAAAGCTCCGACCTGATGCGCGCGTACCACGACGACGAATGGGGCGTGCCGTCGCACGACGAGCGTCATCTGTTCGAGATGCTGATGCTCGAGGGCGCCCAGGCCGGCCTCTCGTGGTCGACCATCCTGAACAAACGCGCGAACTACCGGCGCGCCTTCGATCGCTTCGACCCCAAACGCGTCGCGCGCTACGACGACGCGAAGCTCGCGGCGCTCATGGAGAATCCCGGCATCGTGCGCAACCGGTTGAAGGTCGCGTCGTCGGTGAGAAACGCGCAGTCGTTCCTCCAGGTCCAGACCGAGCAGGGATCGTTCGCGAACTACCTGTGGTCGTGGGTCGACGGCACGCCGATCGTGAACCGGCCGCCGACGACCGCCGACCTTCCGGCGCGCACCGAGCTCTCCGACCGCGTCGGCAAAGACCTGAAGAAGCTCGGCTTCAACTTCGTCGGGTCGACGATCGTCTACAGCTACCTGCAGGCCGTCGGGGTCGTGAACGACCACGTCGTGACGTGCCCGCAGGCGCGTCGATAGCCGCTCAGACCTCGTCGAGCGGGCGCCGGTCGTCGACCTGCGGTTGGCGGCCGGTTCGCAACGGGGCGAGGGGCGCGTCGACCATCAGCGTGCGCTGCACGTCGGCATTCAGCGTCGTGAGCCGCGCCCGCCACGCGGCCAGGTCGGCGCCGTCCCAGGCCTGCTCGTAACGCGCCCACGCCGCCCACGACGGGAACGCCCAGATCACGATCACCTCGGTGTCGCTGATCATCGCGACGCGGTACGCGCCGACGCAGCGCACCCCGAGCGATTCCAACACCGGGACCCCGACATCGCCGAGGGTGTCGAGGAATTCGCGCGCGGTGCCGATCGGCACGCGCACGACTTCGTGCGCGTAGACGACGCCGCGGATGCCCGCGTCAGTGAGCTCTTCGATCGTGGGGCTCCACGGTTCGGGGATGACGATGCGGTCGAACCCGCCCCGGCGGAGATCCGCGGCCACGCCCCACCACTCGGCGAGCGACGGATCCTGGAGCGCCGGCGACGCGAGCTCGTGCTCGAAGTTCGCGACGAGACCGTCCCAGCCGTCGAGCTCCCACATGTTCACGACCTCGGGCCACCGGCCGGTGGAGCCGACGGTCCCCCACACTCCGAAGCACAGCATGTTGCGCTCGTCGCGCGCGGTGGGGCACCAGTTCGCCGTCATGTGGTGCATGTACTTGGAGCGATTCGGACCGATGATGTCGATCAGCTCGTGGATGTAGACCTTGTTGTTCATACGCGGTCGTTCATATGCGGACCTCGGCGACGGCTTCGCCGAACGCGGCCACAGTGTCGCAGAACTCCGCGACACTCGGCGCGGGCAGGTGGAACGCGAGCCAGGTGACGCCCACTTCGGCCAGCGCGTGCACCTCGTCGACGAACGCGGCGGGATCGACGACGTCCTTGTGGCCCGGATGCGAGAACGGCGTGAAGCACACGTCGAGCGGGATGCGGCGGCCCGCTTCTGCCGCCCGCTCGTGGAGGCGCGCGATCGCGCTCGCGAGCATTGCGGTGTCGGTCATCGACGCGGTGTCGACCGCCGCCGCAGTGCGGGGCGTCGCCGGGAACGGGCTCCAGCCGTCGCCGTGCTCGACCGCGCGGCGCATCGCCGCCGACGAGTTCCCGCCGAACCAAATCGGGGGGTGCGGTTGCTGCACGCCGCGCGGCGTCATGCGGTTGTCGGCGACCGTGTCGCTCCACGCGGCCTTCATCGCCCGCAGTGAGTCGTCGAGCCGGCGGGCCCGGTCGGCGAACGGTACGCCGAGGACGTCGAACTCGGCTTCGAGGTAGCCGACCGCGACGCCGAGGATCACGCGGCCGCGCGAGCACGCGTCGAGCGTCGCCACGGCCTTCGCGGTGAGGTA
>DASYJT010000150.1:0-1994 GCA_035996165.1 Acidimicrobiia bacterium | reverse complement strand
GGTGCGCGTGTCGCGCTGATGCGCACGCGCCGCCGGCTGCGCGCGGAGCTGACGTTGGAGGCGAACGGTGAGTGACATGCGCGACGCGTTGAACAAGCTCGCCCGGCGCGGAACGCCGCGCGGGTTCGAGCACGTGCTGGCCGGCGCGGCCGCGTCGGCGGCACGCGGCAGCGACGACGACGACGAGAGCCCCGTCCCTGCGGGCGATCTCGAACCGATTCCCTTCGTCACCGCCGAACCGGGCGCGCGGCCGCGCCGGCCGTTGGGTTCGATGGTCGCGGCCGCGGGAGTCGCGGCTTTGGTGCTCGTCGGTACCTTTGCGGTGGCGGCCGTCGTCGGCAACGGCGGATCCGGATCCGCGGAAGGCGCGGTGCGCAGGTTGGCCGACGCGCTGTCGCACGAAGATCCCCTCGCGGCAGCCGACGTGCTCGCACCCGACGAGGTCCGATCCCTGCACGGCACGCTCGATGCCGCGGCGCGCAAGGCCGAAGAGTTGCAGCTCGTACAGACCGCCGGCGCGCCGCTCGCCGGCATCGACTTCAACGTCGACGGCGTGAGGCTCTCCACCCAGTCGCTCGGCGACGGCTACAGCAAAGTCGTCGTCGAGGCCGGCACGTTCAGCGCAAGCACCCACAAAGCGCAGTTCTCGCCGCTCATGCAAAAGGTGTTCCGGAACTCTCACGACAATCATTCGGAGAGTGATCTCTCGCAGCTTGCCGCCGCGCATCACCTCCCCACATTCGTCGTCGCCGTTCGCCGGGGTGGAAGCTGGTACGTCAGCGCCGCGTACACGGTGCTCGAGTACATCCGCGAGTGGAACGATGTATCGAGCGCCGATTTCGGCTCCGGCGAGCGCGCCATCTCGACCCTCGGCGCCGACTCGCCCGACGCCGCGGTGCAGGAGTCGATGCGCGCCCTGCAACGCGCCGACTGGTCGAAGTTGATGACGCTCGCGCCGCCCGGAGAATTGCCGGTGTACGACTACCGCGCGGCGATCACCGAGATCATCCGCAAGGACAACGCGCAATCCGGATCCGCCTCGCAACCCAAGTTCACCATCGACGCGATGACCACGTCCGCGCAGGTGAACGGCGACACCGCGAAGGTCACCCTGAAGGCCTCGGGCACGACCGATTCGGGCAAGTGGTCGCTCGACGGAGGGTGCTTCACGCCGCCCGGCAATGCGACAACTGCATATCCCTGCGGTGCCGGACCCATATTCCTCGGGTTGGCGGCGACGCCACTGTCGAGTCTCGATGGCGGATCGCAGATCACCGTCGTCCGCCAGGACGGCCGTTGGTTCGTGAGTCCCGTAGGAACGGTCCTCGACCAGCTCAACCACTTCATCACCCAGATCGACCGCCGGTCGCTTTACACACTGCTCGGCGTGCCGAATCTTCTCCCGCCCGACGGAACGCTGACTCTCGGTCAGCCGGTGGCGCTCGGCGCGGACGCCGACCATCGAGTGCGGGTGCTCGAGTTCAAAGCCCACAAGGGCGAGAGCATCATCGGCGCGGTGAAGTCGGCGGCGAGGTCGACGACGCAGCCGAGGTTCAACCGGGTCACGATGGCGTACCTGTTCGCTCCCGACGGCTCCGAGATCGGGGGCGGCGGATGCTGCTTGCTCGACGGGGGCCCGATCACGATTCCCGCCGACGGCACGTACATCGTGGTGCTCGAAAACTTCGACACTGCCGACAATGGCACGACCGTGACGATTTGGGACACCGCCGATGCTCCGCCCGGAACCGCGACGCAAACCGCCGGGAACAGTGGCTCCGGGACGTGCACGTTGACGCCGTTGGGCGGCGAGTCCTGCTCGTCGGCGACGCAGGTGGCGCCTCGGGCGACGGTTGGCACCGTGCCCGGAGGAGGTCCCCCGGTCGCGACGAGCGGTGACCAATGCACGATCTCCGGCAACGTGACGACGTGCGTCTCCCCGCCGACTGCTAGTTCGAAGAGCTCGTCCGCGACGAGCTCCGTGCCGCATGGAT
>DASYJT010000149.1:0-19944 GCA_035996165.1 Acidimicrobiia bacterium | reverse complement strand
GTCGGCATCACGGGTGCGTTCGCCGCGGTCGTCGAGCCCGCCGCGATCGCGGTCGTGGCCGCGCCCGGCTCGCCGCGCGGCACGAGCCTCGTGCCGGGCGAGCACATCTGCGTGTTGCGGGTCACCGACATCCGTCCGACGCTGGCCGACGCGATGCGCGCGATCGCCGCGGGCGAGATGCCGAGCGCGCTGACGTGGATCGGTGGCCCGAGCCGCACCGGCGACCTCGAGATGATCACCACACTCGGGGTGCACGGACCACGCGCGGTCGAGGTCGTCCTGGTGAACTGAGCGGCCGGCATCGGCGGACGGTATCGGCGGGTTGGCGGGTAAGGTCCGCGGTCATGGAAATCGTCGCGGCCCTCTTCGTCGAATCAATCGACTTCCGTCAGGTGCAGGGTCCGGCCACGCGGATCGACATCACCGGCGCGTTCTTCTCGACCGCGGTCCCGGCGTATCCCGCGCAGCTCACCCCGCACCTCGTCGTCCTCGTCCGGGCGGCCGCCGGTACCGACGCCAACGCGACACTCGAGACGGTGTTCGTGCGTGACACCGGCGAGGAGATCGGCCGCAACCGCCAGGCGTTCGTGGTCGAGCCGGGCAAGTTCGGGTACCGCCTGGTGAAGGGCGAGCTCGATTTCCCGGGGCCGGGAACCGTGGAAGCGCGCTGCACTCTCGTCGAGAGCGGATCGGCCGTCACCGTCCCGTTGACGGCCCTGCCGGTCGACTGAAGCGCGGATCGCGCTCAACCCGACCCCTCTCCGCGTCGACCCTCGGAGAGAATGGACCTCGTGAACCGGTACGCGTCCGCACTCTCGCTGCATCCCACGCCGGTCGAGGCGGTCGGCGAGGTCGCGGGCGAGATCCTCGAAAGATTCGACGGCGCTCGTCCTGACCTGCTCGTTTGCTTCGCATCGCCCCATCACGCGGGCGCGTTCGAAGACGTTATGGGTGGCCTGCGCAAGTTGCTCGAGCCGGAAGCGGCCATCGGCGCAACGATGGTCGGGGTCGCGGGCGGCGGGGTGGAGGTCGAAGACGGGCCGGGATTGTCGGTCCTGGCCGCGTCGTTCGGCGCCGGGCGGATCGACGCGATCGCGCTCGAGACCCGCCAGACCGGCGACGGCTACGAGATCCTCGGCTGGCCCGACTGGGTTCCGGCCCGCGGAACCATGCTCATGCTCGCCGAGCCCTATTCGTTCCCGGTGGGTGACTTCCTCGAGGTCTGCAACGCGCAGGTTCCGGGCGTCACGGTGATCGGCGGAATGGCGTCGGCGGGAACCCGCGCCGGAGCGAACCGCCTCGCCGTCGACGACCGCGTGCTCGACCACGGCGCGGTCGCGCTGCTCTGCTCCGACGACGTGCCGGTGCGTGCGGTCGTGTCGCAAGGCTGCCGCCCGATCGGCACACCGCTGACAGTGACGAGCGCCGAGCAGAACCTCGTACACGAGCTCGCAGGTCAGCCGGCGATGGCGCGCTTGCAGGAGCTCGTGCAGGCGGCCACCGAGCCGGAGCGCGAGCTCATGCGTAACGGGCTGCATCTCGGCGTCGTCGTCGACGAGCACAAGCTCGACTTCTCGCGCGGCGACTTCCTCGTGCGCAACGTGCTCGGCGCCGACCGCAATACCGGCTCCGTCGCGGTCGGCGATCGGGTCGACGTCGGAACGACCGTCCAGTTCCAGGTCAGAGACGCCGACTCCGCCGACGAAGACCTGCGCGCGCTGCTGGCGGGAGTTCGAGGCGACGCCGCCCTGCTCTTCACCTGCAACGGGCGCGGGCGCCGCCTGTTCTCCGAGCCGAATCACGACGCCGGCGTCGTCGAGGAGCTGCTCGGCGTCACGCCGCTCGCGGGCGGGTTCTGCGCAGGAGAGATCGGGCCGGTAGGCGGCCGGAACTTCCTGCACTCGTTCACCGCGAGCGTCGCGGTCTTCGAACGCTGACCGCACACTTTCTCGCGGAACATCGCTCAGGTTTCCCGGGAGCAATGCTCAGGGGCCGGCGATGGGTACACCTAGGCTGCGACGCGGCGGCAGAAAGGGGCCCACGTGCCTGACGACGTGGAAATGCGCGGCATCAATGTGATCCGCGGCCTGGCGATGGACGCGGTGCAGAAGGCCAACTCCGGGCACCCCGGTACCCCGATGGCGCTGGCTCCGCTCGCGCACGTGTTGTGGACGCGGATCATGAAGTACGACGCCTCCGACCCCGACTGGCCCGACCGCGACCGGTTCGTGCTCTCGGCCGGACACGCGTCGATGTTGCTGTACTCCATGTTGTTCCTGGCCGGTTTCGGCCTCGAGCTCGACGACCTCCGCCAGTTCCGCCAGTGGGGATCAGCCACGCCGGGCCACCCCGAATACCGCCACACCAAAGGCGTCGAGATCACGACCGGACCGCTGGGTCAGGGCTTCGGGAACTCGGTCGGCTTCGCGATCCAAGAAAAGCACCTGCGCGAGCGGTTCGGCGCCGACCTGTGCAACCACCACATCTTCGGCATCGCCTCCGACGGCGACTTCATGGAGGGCATCAGCCACGAGGCTGCGTCGCTCGCCGGGCACCTGAAGCTCGGCCACCTGGTGTTCGTGTACGACGACAACCACATCACGATCGACGGCCCGACCGAGCTCACCTACAGCGACGACGTCCCGAAGCGCTTCGAGGCGTACGGCTGGCACGTCCTGCAGCTCGGCGAGGTCGCGAACGATCTCGACGCGCTCGAAGCCGGACTGCGCGCAGGTATCGCGGAGGAGACCCGCCCCACACTGCTCGTGCTGCGCTCGCACATCGGTTACCCGTCACCGAAGGTCCAAGACACCGCGGCCGCGCACGGCAATCCCCTCGGCGCCGACGAGGTTGCCCGGGTGAAGGAGATCCTCGGGCTTCCGCAGGAGGATTTGTACGCGCCCGACGAGGTGGTGCTCTGGTACCGCGAAGCGGGCCGGCGCGGCGCCCCGGTGCGCGAGGCGTGGGACGCGCAGGCGAAGCCGGACGAGTTCGAAGCGTGCCTGACCGGCGCGGGCCTCCATGGTTGGGAGCAGAAGCTGCCGACCTGGCAGGCGGGCGCGTCCGTCGCCACGCGCACTGCGATCGAAGAGGTGCTCACCGCCGTCGTCGACGTCGTTCCCGGTTTGTTCACCGCCTCGGGCGACCTGACCGGCAACACCGGAATGCAGGTGAAAAGCCTCGGCACGTTCACTCCCGACGACGCGACGGGCCGGCTCATCCACTTCGGCATCCGCGAGCACGGGATGGGGGCGGCCGCGAACGCGATGGCTGCCGCGGGTCTCGTGCCGTGCGTCGGCACCTTCTTCGTCTTCAGCGACTACATGCGTCCGGCGGTGCGACTCGCGGCGATCATGCAGACGAAGGTCTGCTTCGTGTGGACGCACGACTCGGTCGGCGTCGGTGAGGACGGCCCGACGCACCAGCCGATCGAGCAGCTCGCATCGCTACGCGCGATGCCGGGGCTGCGCCTGATCCGAGCCGCCGACGCCAACGAGGTTGCGGCCGCGTGGCGGGTGCACCTCGACGGCGACGGCCCGACCGCGCTGATCCTGACGCGCCAGAAGCTTCCGGTCCTCGACGGAACGGCGGAGCGCGCTCCCGCGGGAGTCGCGGCGGGCGCCTATGTGCTGACACCCGAGAACCGCGACCGGCCCGACGTCGTGTTGATCGGCACCGGATCGGAAGTGCAGGTCTGCGTGGCCGCGCGCGAGCAACTCGCGGCCCGCGGAATCGCGGCGCGCGTCGTCTCGATGCCGTCGTGGTTCTTGTTCGAGGCGCAACCCGACAGCTACCGCGCCGAGGTGCTGCCGGTGGGCGTACCCACGCTCGCGGTCGAAGCCGGCGTGTCGTTCGGATGGGAGAGGTACGCCGACGACGTGGTGAGCATCGATCGATTCGGCGCGTCGGCGCCCGGCGAGGTTGTGATGCGCGAGCTCGGGATAACACCCGAGCACACTGTCGAGCGCGCGCTCGCGCTGCTCGATGCAGTCGGAGCTGGAGGAATCTGACCATGGCGAGTGCCATCCCCCTGTTGAGCGAATTCGGCCAGAGTCCCTGGTACGACAACCTGACGCGTGCGCTCGCCCGCGGTGGCTTGCAGCAGCTGATGGACGTGCACGGCATTCGGGGCGTCACGTCGAACCCCACCATCTTCGAAAAGGCGATGGCGAGCGGTTCCGACTACGACGCGCAGCTGGCGGAAGTGACGCGCGCGAGCGCCTCGGTCGACACCGCGTACTGGGATCTCGTCACCGACGACATCGAGCACGCGGCCGACGTGCTCCGACCCTTGTACGACCAACTCGACGCCACCGACGGCTACGTCTCGGTCGAGGTCTCCCCCGACCTCGCCCACGACACGGCGGGCACGGTTCGCCAGGCCGCGGAGTTGTGGGAGCGGCTCGCGCGCCCCAACGTGATGATCAAGATCCCGGCAACCCTCGAGGGCGTCCCCGCCATCGAGCAGACGCTCGCCGCGGGGATCAACGTCAACGTCACGTTGATCTTCAGCCTCGAGCGCTACGAGCAGGTCATCGGTGCGTTCCTCGCGGGTCTCGAACGGCGGGTCGCATCCGGCGGCGACATCCGGAAGGTCGCATCCGTCGCCTCGTTCTTCGTGAGCCGGGTCGACACCGAGACCGATCGCCGCCTGCCTGAAGGGCATCCCCTCCGGGGAAAGGCCGCGGTCGCCAATGCCAAGCTCGCGTACCAGCTGTTCCGTGAGCAGTTGTCGGGCGCGCGCTGGGACAACCTCGTCGCGGCGGGCGCGCGCGTGCAACGACCGCTGTGGGCGTCGACCTCCACCAAGAACCCCGCCTACTCCCCGACGCTCTACGTCGACGAGCTGATCGGTCGCGACACCGTCAACACGCTCGCGCAGGCCTCGGTCGACGTGCTGGCACTCGGCGACGCGGATCTGCGCCCCGACTCGATCCTGGAAGACGTCGACGGTGCGCGCCGAGTCATGGCGGAGCTCCCGGCGGCCGGTGTGGATTTTGCCGACGTCACGGCAACGCTGGAACGCGAAGGTGTCGAGTCGTTCGCGAAATCCTTCCACGACGCGCTCGACGCGCTGGCGAAGAAGGCCACCGAGATCAAGTAGTCGCGTCGACGACCGTACGCAGGTGCTCGGTGAAGTCGGCGGGCTTGGCGTGCGCGTTGAGCCCACTGGTGTTGGGCATGACGTATGTGCGGACCCCGCCGAACGATTCCGGCTGCCAACCGAGCACCGCGCCCTTGTCGACGGCGACGCGGTATCCCGTGATGCCGATAAAGCACACGCACTCGGGCTGTAACCAGCGCACGAGCCGTTCGAGACGATCGGCACCGTCGACGTATTCCTCGCGCGCCAATTCGCCGGCGCCGGTCGTCGGGCGCAGCACGATGTTCGTCATGCCGACCCGGTCGACGCGCAACGCACGGAACGGATCGAGCGCGCGGGTCACGAGACCGGACGCGAGCGCGGCCGGCCAGAACCGGTTGCCGGGGCGGGCGAAGCTGACCCCGAGGTCGGCCGACAGCTGACCGGGGTTCAGCCCGACCATGAGCACCCGCATCGCGGGTCCGACCGTGTCGGCGAGGAAACGGCCCCGAGTGGCCTCGACGTCGATCCACTCGGCGCCGTCGTCGAGCATCTCGTCGACGACGAAGCCCGCGCGCTCCACCACGTCGCGGAGCCGGTCGACGTTCCATTGCGAGAAGTGCCGCTGGGCGAACATCTCGTCGTCGGTCGCTCGGTGGTGGTCGGAAGTCACCTGCAGGTGGAACGAGGCGCCGACCACGAGCGCCCGGTGCAGTTCGGCGAGCGCCATCGGGAGCTGCTCGGCGGCGATGTGCATGTACGACTTGTGCGCCCAGGCACCGGTGAGCGCACCCCGCCGAAAGGGCAGGTGTTCGAGGTCGGCGACGAGCGGCCAGGCATCAGGGGCGAACGTCCGCACCTGGGCCGCCATCGCGGGCGCGGCGTCGAAAGCCACGACGGGCATCCCGAGGTCGGCGCTGTGCCAACCGGGACCGCACCCCACATCGGCGCGCACGCCCGCGGGCGTTCGGCTCGCGAACGCCTCGATCGAGGGCGGCCGCGCCCGGCGCCGGTGCTCGATCCATTCGGCGACCTTCGTCTCGTAGACGTTGACCGTGTCGCGATCCATGCGTCGGGAAGAATGACAGACGTGGAGCTTCCCGGACAGGTACGCATCGTCGACGACGTCCCCCGCGCCTTCGCCCGGCTCGTCGCCGAGCTCACGCCCTCGTCGATCGCGCTGTCGGGTGGTGAGCTCGCCCATCGGTGCTACGGCGCCCTGCGCGGCGAGACGATGGGCTGGTCGGCGATCGACGTGTACTTCAGCGACGACCGGATCGTCCCGCTCGATTCCGACGACTCGAACGAAGGCATGGCCCGGCGCATCCTCCTCGACGCGGTGGAACCGCGCGCAGTGCACTCGATGGTCGGCGCCGGCGCGGATGCGTACGACGCGCTGATCCGGTCGATCCGGCCGATCGACGTCGTCCACCTCGGCCTCGGCCCCGACGGTCACACGGCTTCGCTGTTCCCGGGCACGCCGGCGGTCGACGAGCGCGAGCGGTTCGTCGTCGAGAACGCCGACGACCTCCACCCGCACCCGCGACTCACGTTCACCTATCCCGCGATCGAGCGGTGCCGGCTCGCGGTCGTGACGGTCGAGGGCGAAGAGAAGCGGGAGCCGATTCGTCGCATCCGTGCCGGTGAGGATCTTCCGGGCGCGCGGATCCGGGCCGAGCAGGTGCTCTGGATCGGAGACCGGGTTGCGTTGGGTGCCGACTAGGGTCGCCTCATGCTCAGCGCTTCGTCGTTCCGGGAGCTGCTCGACGCGCCCCTGACCGAGCTGATGCCGGCGGCCGCGGCTCGCCGCGACGCCCGGACGGGTCGCCGCATCACCTTCTCGCCCAAGGTGTTCGCCCCGCTGACGATGTTGTGTCGAGACCGATGCGGGTACTGCACGTTCGCCAAGCCGCCCGCCCGCCTCGAATCGCCGTACCTCTCCGCTGATCAGGTGCTCGAGCTCGCGTCGCGGGGTGCGGCGCTCGGATGTTTCGAGCTGCTGTTCACCTTGGGTGAGGCGCCCGAGGATCGGTACCCGCAAGCGGCGGCGTGGTTGCACGACAACGGTTTCACCGGCACGGTCGACTACCTCGCGTCCGTCGCGAAGCGCGTCATCGAAGAGACGGGTCTGCTCCCTCACGCCAACGCCGGCGCCCTCTCCGAGGAAGAGCTGCTCCGGCTCCGCGCGGTCAGCCCGTCGCAGGGGATGATGATCGAGACGCTCGCCGATCGTCTGCACGAACAAGGCGGGCCGCATTTCGGCGCGCCCGACAAGACCGCGGCCCGGCGCCTCGCCACGCTCCACGCGGCCGGCCGCGCCCGCGTGCCGTTCACCACCGGCATCCTCGTCGGCATCGGCGAGACCCGGGCGGAACGCATCGAGGCCCTGGTCGCGATCGCGAACGCGCACCTCGAGCACGGTCACGTGCAGGAAGTCATCGTGCAGAACTTCCTGCCGAAGCCGGGCACCGCGATGCACCGGGCCGAGCCGTGCCCCACAGACGAGTTCCTATGGTCGATCGCGGCCGCTCGCATGATCCTGCCCGCCGACATCCATCTCCAGGCGCCGCCGAATCTGAGCGACGACCTCGCGCCGTTGCTCGCCGCGGGTATCGACGACTGGGGCGGCGTGTCGCCGCTCACCATCGATCACGTCAACCCGGAACGGCCGTGGCCTGCGCTCGACCTCCTGCGCGACGCGACGCAAGCCGCGGGATTCGTCCTCGCGCCGCGCCTGACCGTGTACCCCGAGTACGTGCAGCGCCCCGAGGAATGGCTCCATCCCGACGTGCGTACCGCGGTGCTCGTCGCCTCCGACCTCGAGGGTCTCGCGCGCGACACGGCGTGGTCGCCCGGGCGCGACGACCTCGAACCGCCGATCCTGCTGCCCGGCTCGGGGGCGAGCGCGGGCGGCCGCGTCGGCGAGGTGCTCGCGGGAGTGCTCGCCGGATCCGAGGTCGGGATCGACGAGATCGTGACGCTGCTCGGGGCTCGGGGTCCCGAGGTGCTGCGCGTCGCGGAAGTCGCCGACCAATTGCGCCGCGACATCATCGGCGACGAGGTGACGTTCGTCCGCAACCGCAATATCAACTACACCAACGTCTGCACGTTCAAGTGCAAGTTCTGCGCCTTCTCCAAGGGGCCGTTGTCGCTCAACCTGCGCGGTAAGCCGTATCTCGTCGAGATGGAGGAGATGCAACGGCGGGTGGTCGAAGCGGTGGAGTGCGGCGCGACCGAGGTGTGCCTGCAGGGCGGTATCCACCCCGACTTCGACGGCGACTACTACGTCGACGTCGCCCGCGCGGTCAAGGAAGTCGCGCCCTCGATCCACGTGCACGGCTTCACCGCGCTCGAGGTCACCGAAGGCGCCCGCCGGCTCGACATGCCGCTGCACGAGTACCTGCTCCGGCTGAAGGAAGCGGGCCTCGCCACGCTGCCCGGTACCGCGGCCGAGATCCTCGACGACGAGGTGCGGGCGATCATCTGTCCCGACAAGGTGAACACCGAGGAATGGCTCTTCGCGCATCGCACCGCGCACGAGGTCGGCCTCAAGTCGAACGTCACCATCATGCACGGCACGGTCGAACGGCCGGTGCACGTCGCCCGTCACCTCGTGCGCACCCGCGACCTGCAAAAGGAGACGGGCGGCTTCACCGAATTCGTGCCGCTCCCCTTCGTGCACATGGCCACGCCGATCTTCATCCAGGGCAAGGCCCGCCGCGGTCCCACGTTCCGCGAGGTGCTCCTGATGCACGCGGTCGGTCGCATCGCGTACCGCGACACGATCCCCAACGTGCAGGCGTCGTGGGTGAAGTGCGGAATCGTCGGCACCCGCCAGATCCTGCTGGCGGGCGCGAACGATCTCGGCGGCACATTGATGGACGAGAACATCTCGCGCGCGGCGGGCGCCAGCCACGGTCAAGAGCTCGACGAGGCGGAATTCCGCTCGATCGTCGAGCCGCTCGGCCGAACGCTCGCGCAGCGCACCACGCTCTATGGCCGCACGCAAACCGTCGGCCGTCGGCTGCGGCCGGTCGACGAACACCCCGGGCAGCCACATCCGGTCGAGCTCACCATTGGGGCGAAGAAGTGAGTCGTTTCGACGTGTTGACCCTGGGCAACGCGCTGGTCGACGTCCTGGTCCACGCCGACGACGATTTCGTGGCTCGTACCGGTGTCGAGCCGGGCGCGATGACCATGGTCGACGCGGCGCGCTCCGACGAGATCTACGCGGAGATGGGCGTCGCGGTCGAGATGTCGGGCGGCTCGGCGGCGAACACCGCGGCGGGCGTCGCCGCGTTCGGCGGCAAGTCGGCGTTCATCGGCCGGGTCTCCGACGACACCTTCGGCAAGGTGTTCTCCCACGACCTGCGCAGCGTCGGCGTCCATTTCGACGCACCCTTGGCCACCACGGGCGAACCCACCGGCCGCTGTCTCGTGATCGTCACACCCGACGCCCAGCGCACGATGTGCACGTTCCTCGGCGCGGGCGCCGAGCTCGACGAGTCGTACATCGACGAAGCGCTCGTGGCCGCCGCCGCCGTCACGTACCTCGAGGGCTACGTGTGGGATCCGCCGGCCGCCAAGGAAGCCGTTCGCCGGGCCGCTGCGATCGCCCATCGCGCCGATCAGCGTGTCGCGCTCACGCTCTCCGACCCGTTCTGCGTGGAACGCCACCGCGAGGAGTTCCTCGATCTCATCGCGGGTCACATCGACATCCTCTTCGCGAACGAGGACGAGATCACGAGCCTGTACGAAGTCGCCACGTTCGACGAGGCCCTGCACCGCGTGAAGGGCCACTGCGAGATTGCCGCGCTCACTCGCGGCAAGCACGGTTCGGTGATCGTCGCCGGCGACGACGTGCACGTGATCGACGCCCATCCCGCGAAGGTGGTCGACACCACCGGCGCCGGCGACCTCTTCGCGGCCGGATTCCTCTACGGGCTCACGCACGGATACGGCCTCGCCACGTGCGGACAGCTGGCATCGCTCGGTGCCGCCGAGGTGATCTCGCATCTGGGTGCGCGGCCCGCGGAATCGCTCGCCGAGCTGGCGCGCCCGCTGCTCGGGGCCTGACCTCACGGTGGCCCGCCTCCCGCGCTATCGCACGGGCGATGCCGAGCTCGACGAGAACATCGAGCACCTCATCGCCAAGGTCGGCGACGTCCACGACGCCGACCTCGTGTTCGAGCTCATCGTCTCCGCCGTGCGGCTCGCACGCGATCGCGCGAGCCGGGGCGACCTCAAGATCGCCAACGCCGCGCTGAAGGAGATGCGTTACGCGTTCGCGGTGTTCGAGCCGTACCGCACGGCGCGCAAAGCCGCGATCTTCGGCTCGGCGCGGACCCGGCGCGACGACCCGTTGTACGAGCAGACCGTCGCCCTTGCGCGCGAGCTGGCCGACGCCGACTGGATGGTCATCACGGGCGCCGGTCCCGGGATCATGGAAGCGGGGATCGAGGGTGCGGGGGCAGCCAATTCGTTCGGTGTCAGCATCCGCCTCCCGTTCGAGGCGGCGACCACCCAGTTCCTCGCCGACGATCCGAAGCTCGTCAACTTCCGTTACTTCTTCACGCGCAAAGTCACCTTCGTCAAAGAGGCGCATGCGTTCGTTCTGTTGCCCGGCGGCTTCGGCACGCTCGACGAGGGCTTCGAATTGCTCACACTTGTGCAGACGGGCAAGGCGCCGCCCGCGCCGATCGTGTTGCTCGACGTCCCGGGCGGCACGTTCTGGTTGAGCTGGGTGCAATTTGTCGAACGCGAGTTGCGCGCCCGCGGCTACATCTCGCCCGAGGACATGCGGCTCGTGAAGATCACCGACGATCCGTCGGTCGCGCTCGACGAGATCACCGGGTTCTACCGCAACTACCACTCGCTGCGGTTCGTCGAGGGAAAGCTGGTGCTGCGGATGCAACAGCTCCCGAGCGCGGCGCGGATCGAGGCGCTGAACACCGAGTTCGCCGACATCGTCGCGAGCGGCCGGATCGAGCCGACGACGACGAGCAAGGCGGAGATCGCCGACGGCGACGTTCCCGATCTTGCTCGGCTGCAGATGCGATTCGATCGCCGCTCGTACTCCCGCCTCCGCGGGTTGATCGACCGGCTCAACGAGTCCGATCCACCGCCGTCCGATCCCGAGATCCCTTAGTCCGGGCCGCTGCGAGTCCCGTTGTGGACCCACGCGGAGGACTCGGGCGAGGTCAGGTCGGCGATCCGTCGTTCGTATCGGGCCTCGGCGTCGCGGTCGAGGAGGTCGCGCCACTGCCCGGAGCAGCCGCGGTGGAAGAACTGCTGGTTGTCGTTCCAGATCGAGTGCGTGGTGTCGGGCGCGATCGTGTCGGCCCGGTCGCGCATGCTCTCGAACGTCGCCGCCTCTACGAGCGCCGGCCATCGGTCGCCGCCGACCGTGACGCCGAGGCGGGCGGCCAAGCGCCGCATCTCGCCCTCGAGGTCGCGCTGCAGGTCGTCGTAGTGGAGCATCACGACGTTCGGCTCGTCTCTGCGGTCCCAGAACGACCGGAGGTGGCGCAGGGTCGAATCGAGACTCATCGTGTCGGTCGCCGGCGTCGTGTCGTCGACCCACGACCAGAAGCGGTCGATCTCGAGCTCGGCGCGGGGCGGCGGGCCCTGCGCGAGGAGGTCTGCCACGTCGTCGAGGCCGACCGCCTGCTCGCGCGCGCCGATCATCGCGAGCATGTTCATGTTGGCCCAGTGGTTGTCCCACGAGAGGAAGATGTCACGGGGATCGCGCCCGACGCAGATATAGGTGACGTCAGGGTCGTGCGGAAGTCCGTCCCACGGGGTATGCGTCTTGATGAAGCGGCGATGGGTCTGCGCGTCGAGGTCGGCCCGCACGGACGCAAGGTCGCGGGTGAGCATGTCGACCCACGGCGAGATGAGGTCGAGCGACCGATCAAAGGTAGGCGTCTGGAGGATCAGCAACGCGCAGATCATCTGCGTCCACGTTGTCCCGCATTTGGGCGGCGTGGTGATGACGATGTCGTCGGGCCGGAAGACGAAGTCGTCCCAACGAGTGCTGTCGAAGACCAACGTGCGGTAGCGCGGGCGTTGCATCGTGGCGATACCTACTCGTCGCCGGCCGTCGGCGCCAGCGCGCCGATGGCTTTGGCGATCGCCCGGCGCGCCTGCAACAGCCGTTTCTCCTGCTTGGCCGCGGCGACCGCTTCGTCGCTCTCGGGCGATCGGGCGACGACGGTGAGGCGTTCGTACGCGAGGTCGCGCAGCTCCTCCTCGATCACCACGAGCCGCTCCCGGATGTGCTCGTACCGGTCACTCATCCATTGCCTCCGCGATCAGGTCAGCCGGGTGGCGGGCGTCGATGCCCGCGCCACGAAGTTGCACCATGCATCCGGGATTGGCGGACGCGACGATCGGATCGTCGGTGGCGGACGCGGCGCGCAGCGCGGCGACCTTGCGTTCCAGGATGCGGCGCGAAAGGTCGGGCTGCGTGACGGAGTAGGCGCCGCCGGCACCGCAGCACAGGCCGTCGTCGGCGGTCTCGACGAGGTCGTACGCCGGCGCGAGCACGGTACGGACCGCGCCGTGCGCCCGTTGCACGTGCCGGAGATGACACGGGTCCTGGACGACGACCCGGCGGCCGGTCGCGCGCATGGCCGGCGCGCCCTCGCGTACGACCCACTCGGAGAAGTCGTCGACGCGGGCGCTGAACGCGTGCGCTTCGGGCGAACCGATCAGTGTTCCGTACTCCTTCATCGCGGCGCCGCATCCGGCACTGTCGACGACGACCCGTGCGGCGCCGGGCATCGAGGCCATCACGCGCTCGGCGAGCGTGCGCGCCTCCGCTTCGCGACCTGCGTGGAGGTGCAAGGCGCCGCAACACGCGCCGCCGCCGTCGGGTCGGGCGACGCGGGTGCCGGTGGCGCGCATCACCCGGGCCGCGGACCGGTGCGTCTCCCGCAACCAGGCGTCCATGACACATCCGGTGAACAGCCACGCGTCGGGTGTGCCTCCCACGGGGAGGTCGAGCGGCCGGGCGAGCGAGCGCGCCGAGAGCTGCGGGAGACCGAATCGCTTCGGAACGAGACGTAGGCGTTGCGCGGCCCAGGCGAGCCAGGTGGCCGCCAGCAACAGCCAGTGCCTCGGCAGGACGACCCGATAGCCGACTGACTCCGCGATGCGCCGCGTGCGCGAGCGGGGCGGCGGCAGCGCGGCGCGGGTCGTCTCCATCAGGCGCCCGAACTGCACGCCCGACGGGCAGGCCGCCTCGCATCCGCGGCACGAGACGCACTCCTCCATCGCGGTGCGGAATTCGTCGTCGACGGGCGCCCCGTCGATCTCGACGGCCCGCATCGCCGCGATCCGCCCGCGCGGCGACGCGATCTCGCGGCCCGTCACCCGGTAGGTCGGGCAGTGCGGTAGGCACAAGCCGCACGACACACAGGCATTCAACGCGTCGGCGTCGAGGCGAAGCGGCCCGGTCACGGCTGCACCGTGTGGCCGAGCGGGAGGCGGCCCGGGTTGAGCAACCCGTCCGGATCGAAGGCGTCCTTCACCCGTTGCATCAGCGCGGCGTTCGGGAGCGCACAGCCGTAGCCGTCGTCGTCGGGCGGTCCGCCCGCCTCTCGCAACATCCAGCCGCCGTGACCGTGCGCGACGGCGCGCGCCCGCAGCAGCGCGGATGGATCGTCGGTGGCGACGTGCACAGTGCCGACGCCGAGCTCCGCACACCACCGAATGTCGTCGCCCAACGCGGCCGTGCACGCACGCACGCGGCCCGGCGCGACCGAGATGCGGCCCCGATGCGCGCCTTCGGGAAGCGCGGGCGGCCCGGCGACCGGCGTGAGCCCGCGGCCCTGTTCCTGCACGTCGGCCGAGACCCCTTCGAACAAGACGGTCTCCTGCTTGCCGTCCCAAAGGCGCGCCGACGGCCGGTAGCGATCGGCGGCGTCGCCGGCGAACCATTGTGCAGACGGGAACCGCGGCCGGCATCGCAACGTGGCTTGTTGCAGCACGCCGATCGTGCCGAGCGAACCGACGAACAGGCGCGGGAGGTCGTAGCCCGTGACATTCTTGACCGTCGGTCCACCGCCTTTGACCAACTTGCCGTCGCCGGTCTCGAAGCGGACTTCGAGCACGTGATCGCGGACCGGTCCGTGCCGGAGCCGGCGCAGTCCCGACAAGCCGCACGCCAAGGTGCCGCCGACGGTGGATGCGCGCGATCTCGGATCGAGCGCGCATTCCTGGCCCTTCTCCGCGAGTACCCGGTCGAGCTCGTCGAAGGTCGTGCCCGCACCCACGGTGATCGTCATGTCGTTCGGTTCGTACGTGACGACACCGGCCGGCGCGCCGACCTCGACCGCGCCTTCCGGCGGCCGGCCGCCGACCTCCCAGTGCGTTCGCGCCCCGACCGGCGCGACGACGCGCACGTCGGGCTTGCGCGTGGGCGCCGGCGCGCCGTTCATATCCACGTTCCCTCCGGGGCGCGCTGCAGCTCGCCGCAGCGGCTGCCACGCGGGAGCACCTTTCGCGGGTTCGCGACGCCGTCGGGATCGAACGCGTCGCGCAGGCGCGCCTGCGCGTCGAGATCGTCGGGCGAGAACATCCGGGGCATGAGATCGCGCTTCTCGATCCCGACTCCGTGCTCGCCGGTGAGCACCCCTCCGGCGTCGAGGCACGCGTCGAGGATCTCGGTGCCGGCCGCGTATACGCGATCCCAGATCCCGGGATCCCGGCGATCGAACACGAGCAACGGATGCAGGTTTCCGTCGCCCGCGTGGAACACGTTCATCACGATGAGGTCGTGCGCGTCGGCGATCTCGTACACCCGGCGCAAGACGTCGACGAGCTTGGTGCGGGGAACGACGGCGTCGTGCAGGTAGTAGTCGGGGGCGATGCGCGCGATCGCGCCGAACGCCGACTTCCGCCCCTTCCAGAGCAGCGCGCGCTCGGCGGCGTCGGCCGCGACCCGCACGAGGGTCGCGCCGTTCGCGCGCGCGAC
Organism: Acidimicrobiia bacterium; assembly: GCA_035996165.1. Taxonomy (GTDB): domain Bacteria; phylum Actinomycetota; class Acidimicrobiia; order IMCC26256; family PALSA-610; genus PALSA-610. The sequence continues at coordinate 4,882 of DASYJT010000149.1, read as the reverse complement.
GGTGGAGATGGCGTCGACGTGCGCGGCGACGCCGTGTTCCAGCCCGTCGACCTCGGCGAGCAGCACGGCCTGCGCGTCGCGCGGGTAACCGGCGCCGACGAAGTCCTCGACCGCCTGGGTGATGCGCGCGTCCATCATCTCGAGCGCGGCCGGCAGCACTCCGGCGGCGATCACGCCGCTGACGGTCGCGGCGGCCGCCTCGACGGAATCGAACGCGCACAACATCGTCGCCACCCGGGGCGGATCGGACGTGAGCCGCACCGCGATGCGCGTGGCGATGCCCATCGTGCCTTCCGAGCCGACGAAGCAGCCCCGCAGGTCGTAGCCCGGCGAGTCGGGCTCGAGGCCGCCGAGGCGCGCCTCGGTGCCGTCCGCGAGCACCACGTCGACCGCCAGGACGTGCGCCGAGGTCACACCATCCGACAAGCAGTGCGGGCCGCCCGCGTTCGTGCCGACGTTGCCGCCGATCGTGCACGCCTGCTGCGACGACGGATCGGGCGCGTAGTGCAGCCCGAGGTGGCCGACCGCTCGGGAAAGATCGAGGTTGAGCACGCCCGGCTCGACCCACGCGACCCGTGCTTCGGCGTCGATCTCGAGGACCCGGTTCATCTGGGTGGTCACGATGACGACGGGGCCGTCCAACGGTGTCGCACCGCCCGCCAGGCCGGTTCCGCTCCCCCGCGCGACGAACGGGCGGCCGTGCCGGCGTGCGACTCGGACCGCGGCGGCAACGTCGTCGCCCGACGTCGGGAAGCACACCGCGTCGGCGCGGCCGACCGCGACGCCGGCATCGCGCGCGTACAACGCGAGCTCGAGCGGCTCGGCACTCGCACGACCCGGACCCACCGCGGCGTGGAGATCGTCGACGAGATCGGTCTGGCGTGGGTCGTGTGACCGGTCGGAGTGCGCGATACGCGGGATGCTACCGACTAGCGTCGACGGTCATGGTTGGACCGACGCGCGAATGGATCACGATCCCGATTGCCGGCAAGGAACAGCGGCAATGGCAGGTCGACGTCACTTTCCTCGCCTCGTCGTGGCACTGCATCTTCGGTCAGGGATGCCAAGGCGTGCTCACGGAGCCCGCGCCGGAGATGGTGCAGGGCTGTTGCTCCTACGGCGCGTACGAGTCCGACAAGAAGGTCAAAGAGAAGGTCGAAAAGCTCGCGAAGCGCCTCGGCGACGACGAGTGGCAGTTCAAGACGATCGGCCTGAAGAAGGGTGTCTGGGCGAGCGCGGGCAAGGAAGAGTGGCGCACCCGGCTGCACGACGACGCGTGCGTCTTCCTCAACCGTCCCGGCTTCGAGGCCGGCCCCGGTTGCGCGTTGCACCTGCACGCGATGAACACCGGCAAGCACTTCAGCGACACGAAGCCCACCGTGTGCTGGCAGCTCCCGCTGCGCGAGTTCGACCGCGACGAGGAAGACGAGTCGGTCACCACAGTCTTGACGGAGTTCGGTCGCGACGGTTGGGGCGAAGGCGGCGAAGAGTTCGCGTGGTGGTGCACCGAGGCCAAAGAGGCGTTCACCGGCGGCGAGCCCGTGTACAAGTCGATGGAAGCCGAACTGCGCAAGATGCTCGGCGACGCGGTCTACGAAGAGGTCGCGAAATACATGGACATCCGCCTCACGTCCGGACCGCCGCCGATGCCCCATCCGGCCGAGGTTCCCGTGTCGCTCGGCCGGACGCGCGTCCGGCGTCCGTGACCGACGTCGCCGTCCTGGTCGGCGATCTCGAAGCAGAACAGCTCGAACTGCAGGCAATCCTCGCGGGGGTCGACGCCGACGCGTGGCTCACGCCCACCCCGGCATGGGGTTGGGACGTACGCGACACGATCGCGCACCTCGCCGACACGGACGAGATGGCCATCGACACGGCTCGGGGCGGCCCGTACGCGATCAACGACCTGGCGCAACGCGCCGCGTCGACGGCCGCGGTCACGTACCACGGTGTGCTGCGCGGCCGCCGGCTGGCGGGTCCCGACGTCGGCGCGTGGTGGGCGCGCACGTCGGCCGATGAGCGGTCGTTGTTGCGCTCGCTCCCGGCCGACGCCCGGGTGCCCTGGGGATTGGGGATGCGCACGCCGTCGTTCGTCACTGCTCGTCTCATGGAGACGTGGGCGCACGGTCTCGACGTTCGGAGCGCGCTCGGCATCCCCGCCGTCGACACCGACCGGCTCGCGCACGTCGCCTGGCTGGCGACCCGCGCCCTCCCCTACGCCTATTCGGTCGCCGGGCGAGCGGCTCCGGGCGCGCCGGTTCGGGTGGAGCTGACCCTTCCGTCGGGCGCCGCGTGGGCCAACGGGCCGGAGACCGCGGCCGACCGGATCTCGGGCTCGGCGGCCGACTACTGCCGGGTATTCGTGCACCGCCGGGCGGCTGCCGATACCAACCTGGTCATCGAAGGTGACGCCGCCCGCGCCGCGATCTCCGTCGCCCGCGCCTTCCTCTAGGGAGCACCGCATGCCGCTCTTCTCGTTCGAGGGCCTGACGCCCCAGGTGCACCGCGACGCCTTCGTCGCGCCGACCGCCACGTTGGTCGGCGACGTGATCGTCGAGGCCGGCGCGTCGATCTGGTACGGCGCGGTGATCCGGGCCGACTATGCACCGGTGATCGTCCGCCGGGGCGCGAACGTGCAGGACAACGCCGTGATCCACGGCCCACCCGGGTTGACGACCGATATCGGTCCGGGCGCGACGGTCGCGCACAACTGTGTCGTGCACGGTGCGATCCTCGAAGCCGAGTGCCTCGTAGCGAACGGCAGCGTTGTTCTCGACGGCGCAACCATCGGCGCCAAGGCGCTCGTCGCGGCGGGATCGGTCGTCGCCGCGGGCACGACGGTTCCGGCCGGCATGCTGTTCGCGGGCGCGCCGGCGACGCTGAAGCGACCGGTGAAGGGCACCGGCGCCGAGATCTGGGTCGAGACGAATCCCGAGGCTTACGCCGAGCTCGCCCGTCGCCATCGTGCCGGCATCCGCTACGTCGACCCCACCGACGACGACGACAACAACGACCACGACGAAACCTGACCAATTACCCCCAACAGTTGTCAGGAAAATCGTTGCTGCGCAACGATTTTCCTGACAACTGTTGGAGGGATTAGCGGGGGCTGACGCCGGCGCCGCCGTCGACGACGAGGAGCTCGCCGGTCATCCACGCCGACGCGTCGGAGATGAGGAAGAGCGCACCGGACGCGATGTCGTCGGGCAGGCCGAGCCGACCGAGCGCATGCGTCCGGGCCATGGCCTCCTCGTTCGGTTCCCAAAGTGCGCGGGCCATGTCGGTCTTGACGAGCGCGGGCGCGATCGCGTTCACCCGCACATTGGGCGCGAGCTCCTGCGCGAGCTGGCGCGTGAGGTGGATGAGCGCGGCCTTCGAGACGTTGTACGCGCCGAGGAACGGTCCGGGGCGGAGGCCCCCGATCGACACGACGTTCAGCACCACTCCGCCATGCTCGTGCATGTACTGGTGCCAGGCGGCGCGGGTGAAGCGCAGCGGCGCGGTGATGTTCGCGTCGAAGACTTTGGCGACTGCTCCGAGGTCGGCGTCCATGAGCGGCCCGAAGACGGGATTGATCGCGGCGTTGTTGACCACCACGTCGCAGCGGCCGAACTGCTCGATCATCGTGCCGACGGCCTGGTCGGCGACGTCGGGGTCGCCGATCGAACCGGCGACCGTCACCACCCGGGCGCCGATCGCCGAGATCGCCGCCGCGGTCTCCTCGAGCTCGGCGGGCTTGCGGGCCACGACGCAGATATCGGCGCCGGCGGCGGCGCTCGCCTCCGCGATCGCGCGGCCGATGCCGCGCGTACCGCCGGTGACCAGGACGGCCCGGCCGTCGATCCGCAGCGCGGTGGCCGGGTCGATCACAGGTACAACCCCGTGCCGCCCTCGCTCCGGGGTGAGGCAACCGCGTGCACGTCGCGTTCGCGCAAGATGAGGTACTCCTCGCCCTGGATCTCGACCTCGAAGCCGGTGTCGGGCGAGAACAAAACGGTGTCGCCGGCCTCGACCGTCCGCACCGTCGGCCCGACCGCCGCGACCTCGGCCCACACGAGCCGGCGGGACACGTCGGCGGTGGCCGGGATCAGGATGCCCGCCCGAGATTTACGCTCGCCGGCCTCCTTGGATTCGACCACCAGCAAGCGGTCGGCGACCATTCGGATCGAGTGTTTGTCGTCGCCGTCGGACATCCGGCGCACAGTAGCGGTGCGGGATTCACGAGGGGCTCGATGCCGTGTACACGAAGGGCTCGATGCCGGGTGGGTGCGGCGCCCGCAGGTAGCCTGCGAACGCCCTTTCCGAGGATGGCGCGCCGAGGAGGCCCGCAATGCCCCGCCGCTGGAACCGACGCGTCTCGCTGGCCGCCCTGCTGGCATCGGGGTTGCTGTTCGCCGCCTGTGGTGGTGGCGGCGGAGGCTCGGTCACCAAGACGGCCGTGAACGGCGCGATCACCGTGAACGCCTCCGATCCCTACAACTTCGACGTGAAGACGATCAAGGCCTCGCCCGGCCCGCTCACCGTGACTCTTCACGAAAAGGGCAGCCAGCAGCACACCTTCTCGCTGTCGTCGCCCAAGTTCGAGCTCGTCGTCACGTCGAGCAAGCCGGATGCAACGGGCACCGTCACGCTCAAGGCCGGCACGTATCCGTTCAAGTGCTCCTTCGACGGTCACGCCGCCGCGGGCATGACGGGCACGATCGTGGTCGGCTGACGATCGTGGCCGACCGGTAGATTCGCCTCACCACATGGTGCAGTCCACGCTTCCTCTCGACGTCCGGCCCCGGCCGCTGCTCGCGACGTTCGGCGCGTACCTGCGCCTCACGAAGCCCCGGGTCATCGAGTTGTTGCTCGTCACCGCGGTGCCGCCGATGGTGCTCGC
>DASYJT010000148.1:0-22525 GCA_035996165.1 Acidimicrobiia bacterium | reverse complement strand
GGGCACGACGGTGATGTGGCCGTCGGCAACCGCGTTCGCCACCGCGACGAGCGCGGTCGCTGACTGACCCAATGCCTCGGTTTGCGCCTGGAAGCCCGCGGCGCGGGCCAGGCCCAACGCCTCGGTCGCCTTCGCCTCGGCCAGGCCGATCGCCTGTGTCTTCGATGCTTCGGCCTCACCGGTCAGGCGGACGAACGCCGCCTCACCCCGGGCCTGCGCCTCGCGCGCCTGCGCCTCGTTGTTCTTGATGTCGATGCCGACCGCCGACTGCGCGAGCTGCGCCTGCATGTCGGCCGTACCCTTCGCCTTCTCGCGCTCGACCCGCGCGATCTCGGCGCGCTCTTCCTCCGCGTACGTCTCCTTCTCCTGGTTCGCGATCTCGCGCTTGGTGAGCACCTCGACGAGCTCGTCGGGGAAGTCGACGTCTTGGATGTACACACCGCGTGTCTCGACGTCGTACGCGGCGAGGTAGTTGCGGATCGCCTCGAGCGCGCTGGCCTGCACTTCCGGCCGGGTCTCGATGAAGCGCACGGCTTCGAGATCCTGGATCGTGTTGCGGAAGTGGTTGCCGACGGCCGCTTGCAACACCTCGTTGACGAGGTTCTGCATCGTGCCGACCATCGAGATCACCTTCGGCGCACGCGTGTCGGGAACATGGATCTGTACCTGCAGGTCGATCTTGAATACGAACCCTTCCCGGCTCTTGGCCTCGATCGGCGACAGATGCGCGTCGAGGTTGTGCGCGGTCGACACCGCGTCGGCCCAGTTCAAGGTCAGGATCGACGTCGGCACGATCTCGGCCGCGTAAACGCGCGGGTTGATCGGGTACTTACCGGTGCGCAGCGGCTCGCTCCAGATACCGCGGTGACCGGGATGCACGATCGATCCGAACTTGAACTCTTCGCCCGACGTGTCGAGCGTGGGCAAGCCGACGTATGCCTTGATGACTGCGACCTCACCCTGGTTGACGATGAGCATCGGCACCATCTCGACCCGCGTCAGGAACGGGTTCAACAGATACGCGCCGTACAGCAACGGATCGTGTTGCAGACCGATGTGACCACCGGCCTCCAGGAACCGTTGGAAGTCCTGGTAGTTGTTGTGGAGATCGTTCTTCGAGCCCATCAACACCTCGATGACCTCGGAGTCCTGCAACGCCTCTTCGGCCTGTTCCATACGCGAGATGTCGTCGTAACCGCCGAGACGGCTCGCGATGTCGCCCGACGGCAACGGCGGACCCTCGAGCGTGGTGACGATGCCGATCATGTCCTGCGGTCCGCGCGGCGCGATGACGACCACCTGCAACTGCTCGGGCGTGAGCCCGAACGAGTCGGGCCGCAACACGCCGCCGGTCGCGCGTGCGCGCTCGGAGACGTCGGGCGATACGGGAAACCCGTAGACCTTGCGCGACGTCACGACCATGAACGCGACGGGATGAATCGGCAACAACGTCCCCGGCGTCAGCACCGGTCGCTGCACACCTTTTTGCCCGCCGCCGTCGATGAACTGCTCGAGTTGGGAGAAGTTGCCGAACTCCGGCTTGTAGTTCGCGCTCTTGGCGCCGATGGGCAGCGCCGCGCCGACCTGCGCGATGACGACGCCGATCTCTCCCGCGGGAACCTGCACCCACGGGAACTTCTTGACTCCGAAGACCGGCCACAACTTGAACCGCAGGCCCGGCGTGAGGAGCTCGGCCTGATAGCCGGCCTCACCGTGGAACGCGATCGGGTTGTCGGCGGGCAGCTTCTTGAGCGAAAACCGCTTCTGGACCAGCCCCACTTCGACGGGGCCGATGGTGTGGACCGACTGCAGGACGACCAGCAGTGCGATCGCCACGACCACCACTACGACGACGATGATGAACAAGGACACTTCGATTGCCTCCTGTGACTACCCACGTCCGCCCCGGCCGGTCGGCCGGAGGTGAGCGGGCGTCCGACCACGCGTGGCCGGGTGTCTGGGCGGTGGGTTGGGATGCCGCAGGTCCCGTGTCGTCGTGTCCCGACGTCGGACTCGACGATACGCCTGGCGCGGCGAGGTGGAACGGATTCGTACGCGTTCTTGACGGATTGTCGACTGGGCACCAAATAATTCGACGAGCTACTTGGCGAACCCCACCGTAGATGCTCTCAAAGCTGGGCGCGCCGGTGCTCGACCGGCGGGCGGCTCAGGCTCCGGTCCAGCAGCTCATGATCGTGGCGGCGACGTTGAGCGCGACATCGGCGCGCGGCGCCGACGGAAGCCCGAAGGTGGCGGGGAGCTTCGTCACATCGACGAGCAGGACCTTGAAGTCCTTGCGCACGACGACCGATCCGTCAGCCACGCCGAAAGCACCCTGGCCGATGACGAGCGAACGCGTCTTGTGCAGCTTGGTGGCGAGCGAGTCGAAGTACACCGTCGTCTGCGGCGCGTCCGCCAACTCCTTCACGGCCATCGTGAACTTCGCGCCGCCCGGATAGACGAAATCGCACGAGTACACGTGGTCTTTCCAGGTGGGCGTGCTGATCGAGGTCACCTGCACACCGGTCGCCTGCTCGTAGATTTCCTTCTTGGCCTCGGCCGAGCAGATCATCTGCGCCGACTTCGACGGCTTGGTCGACACCGGCTCGGCGACGTGGGCCGTCGTGGTCGGCCCGAACTTCGGAAGGCTCGTCGGCGGAGACGCCGTTCCGGAACTGCCGCCGCAGGCCGCGAGCGGCAGGGCGATCAGGACGGAGAACGCGGCAAGGGCTCGAATGCGCACGCCCGGAGCGTACAGAGTCCGGGTGCGGCGGCCTAGTCGGGACCGTGACCGGTGGCGCCTCGGCGATAGCGTTCGCCTGCGTGCGCCGGATCGTGCTGCTTGCACTCGCCACGGTCGCGGCCACGGCCGCAACCCTCGGCCTCTCGGTGACCCCGGCCGCGGCGCACATCTGCCCGATCGCGGTCCAGATACCGGTCGGTCGCGAGGCGACGATCGCCGTCGGGGTCACGGTCGAGGACGCAACCGTGCCCGACGTCGAGATCACATTTCCGGCCGGGCTCCGCCTCGACCGCGTCGACACCAAGGCCGGCTGGGCGTTTTCACGAACTGGCACACCGACTGGCACGCCGGCGGGGTCGACGGTGCGCTACCGAGGTGGGCCGATCCCTCCGTTCAAGTGCGAGTACTTCTCGTTCGGTGTCACGGCCGCGGGCCCGGGCGCCTTCGGCATCCCCGTCGTGCAGCGCGCCGCCGACGGCTCGGTCGTCGCCCGCACGATTCCCGTCGCGAACAATGCGAGCGATCAGGTCCTCGATCAGTTCGTCTACGCCGGCGTGAAGCCGCCTCGGGCCGGCGGATCGTCGAACGTGTCGGTGCCGACGATCGCGGGGATCGCGCTCGTGGCAATCGGAATCGTCGCCTTCGTCGCGCTCACCATCCGCCGGAGGCGCGATCTTCAGGCGCGGGTGCAGCGATTCAAGAAGAGGACGCCGGACCCTCCGCCGTCGTGACGACGCCGCTCTCGGGGATGTAGGCGGCCAGGCGCGCCACGAAGCTCGCGTCGCCTTCGACCGCGACCCGCCCGCGGTCGATCGCGTCGTCGACGAGCACCGAACCCGCGAGCAACTGGAGCATCACCGCGAACGGCGCACGCATCTCGGCGGCCATCGGTTCCGCGCGCCCGCGCACCGAGGTCAGCGCTCCGTCGCGCAGCGCGATCGACCATACGGTTGCCTCCGGCGGCTCCGTCACCACGAACACCAGCGATCCGCTCACGAACTGCGCGGCAACCGGCGCCGACCGGATCGCGAGCTCCCGGAGCGCGACCTCGAGCACTTCGTCGGCATCGAGCTCGGGAACGATCCGAGCGAGCTCCGCTTCGGAGAGGCCGGCCACGAGGAGCGACAACCACCGTCCCCCGCCGCCGGAACCGGAGACCGCGCGGCTGCGGAGCATGCGGACCAGCGCACCGACCGCGAGCCCACCTCCGAGGCCGAGCGCGACGACGACCTCGACTCGGCTGAGCCACGCCGGACCCGCATCGGGGAGCTGCGAGTTCCACAGCGCGGAGAGGTCGGTGGCGCCGCCGATGAGCGCGGCCAGGAGCGCGACGAAGACCACGCCGTACAAGGCCTCCACGCGTCTGCGCAACAGCGCGACGATCGTCGGGACCGTGGCGACCCACACCGCGATCGAGACGAAATTGCCGCTGAGGAACTGCAGCGTTTTCGCCGTGTTACCGCCGGGACGCGGGATCTCGAAGCCGACCGCGTGCGCGATATCGCAGACGACGATCACTCCGAGCAGCAATGCGAGCAAGCGCCACCGCGGCATCATCGCGACGATCGCGCCGACGACGAACAGGGCGATCGCCGCCGGGAGCCACGGCAGGCCACTCGGTCCGGGAACCCAGTCGAGCGCCACGGCGATCGCGACGCGCTCGCCGTTGCGCACGAGCACGATGTTCTGTTGCGAGAGGTGTTGAAACGTGCCCGGCGCGGCCGCGACCTGAGGCGGCGGTTGCGGACTCATCCAATGAATGCGGTGATCGTGCCAGCGCGCCGCGTGCCCGCTTCCGATCTTCTTCCACTCCGGCTGCGCGGTCGGGGCGGTGTCGACGCCGAGGGGCACGCTGCCGCCGAGGCGTGACCGATTGATGTAGGTCGCTTGCGAATGCAAATTCTCGAAGACGCCATCCGGACCGACCCGGAGGTACGGCTCGCCCTCGTAACCGAGGACGGTGACGTCGGTCGACCCCCGATTCGTCAACTCGATCTTGGCTCCGAGGTCGACGATGCGCGCGCTGATCCCGGGAACGTTCGGCTCGATCGCGACGACGCGACTGCGGTAGTTCGTCGGTCGGGGACCGCCGATCGTGTGCGCCGACGCCGGAGTGGCGATGACCCCGAGGACGACCACCGCGCCGGCGAGAGCGGCGGCGCACCGATGCACAACCCGACGGACCACATCGACACGCTACGGCTCGCGGCCCTTGCCACCGGGACCGGCTGCACCGGCCCGAGGCGGGCGCGAGTCGTATTGTGACGCCCACATGAGAGCAGGGCGACTGGCTCGGCTCTGCGTCGTGCCGACGCTCGCGGGGCTCTTCCTGATCGCGACCGCCGCCCCGGCGTGGGCCCATGCCATCTTGAACAGTGCGGATCCGGCGGTCGACGGCGTCGCCGTGGTCGCACCGTCGCAGTTGTCGTTGACGTTCAGTGAGAACGTCGAGGTCTCCTTCGGCGCCATACGCGTCTACACCTGCGCGGGCGCACGCATCACCACCGGCGCACCGCACCATTCGGCCGCGAGCGATCACACGGTGGTGCTGCCGGTACCGAAGCTGGCGCCGGGCGTGTACCTGGTCGCGTGGCGCGTCATCTCCGCCGACTCCCATCCCGTCGCCGGCACCTACGCCGTGCGCATCGGGCCCGGGTCTCCACCGAGCGTGACCGGGTGCGCGACCGAGACCAACCCGAAGAGCAGCAAGATCGTCGGCGGCCTGTTCGGCGTGGCCCGAGCCGGTGTGTTCACCGGGCTCGCGCTCCTGATCGGTGGCGCCGTGTTCCTCGTGCTCATCGCGGCGGGGACGAGCGCGGCCCGATCGACGCGGCGCGCGATCTGGATCGGTTGGGTCGTCCTGCTGCTGTCGACCGTCGCCGCCCTGATGCTGCAGGGCCCGTACGCGGCCGGTGCCGGGATCGGAGACGCCGTCAACTGGACCGTCGTGCACGACGTCCTGCAGACGCGATTCGGCCACGTGACCGAGGTTCGCCTGTTGCTCCTCGCGGCCGCGCTCGTGCCCTTGGCTTTCCTCGGTCGAGCGAGCGGCAATCGCCGGGCGCCGATCTGGTGGTTGGTCACCGGAGGGATCATCGCGATCGGGCTCGCGGGCACGCCCGGGTTCCAAGGGCACGCGGCGACGGGCGACTTCACGATGCTCGCAGTGCCGCTCGACACCGTGCACGTGCTCGCGATGAGTGTGTGGCTCGGCGGCCTCGTCGTGCTCCTCGGCGCCGCGCTCGGCGGTGGCTTCAGCGGCGGGCTACGCCGCGCGCTCACCACCTTCTCGCGTCTCGCGTTCTCGTGTGTCGTCGTGCTCGTGGCGTCGGGCGTGTTCGCGTCGTGGCGGCAGGTGGGCTTCGCGATCCGCGGCTACCTGCACACGAGCTACGGAAACATCCTCTTGGTCAAGCTCGTCGTCGTCGCCGCGCTCATCGGCGTCGCCGCGGTCAGTCGTTCGATCGTGCGCAAACGGCACACTGCCCCGCTCGACGCGCCCGACACCGCGGTCGCCGCCATCGACGAACGGACGAGCGCGGGCCTACGCCGCTCGGTCGCGGCCGAGGTGCTCCTCGGCATCGCGGTGCTCGCCGTCACCGCGCTGCTCGTGAACGCGCAACCGGCGCGCAGCGCGCTGACCCCGAAGCTGTTCTCGGGAACGGTGAGTGCCGGCACCGGCGAAAGTGCCCTGACGATCAGCGTCACGGTCGATCCGGCGCGGGTCGGGCTCAATCAGATCCACGTGTACACGCTCACGCCGAAGGGCGCCGACCTCGGCGTGCGCGACATTTCGGCAAAGCTCGTCGCCGCCGACGGCACGTCGGTTCCCGCGAACCTCGTCCGCGCCGGGCCGAACCACTTCCTCACCAACAGCGCGTCGATTCCCGCACCCGGGAAGTACAAGATGGAAGTTCAGGTGCTGCAGATCCAAGCCGGTCGCTTCATCCCGACCGCCGGCGTGCTGACGGTTCCGATCGGGTAACCCGCGCGTCAGCTCTTGTCGCGCAGGGCCTTGATCAGTTGGTCGGTCTGCTCACGCTGTTCGTACACGAGGCGAATGATCCAATAGCGCATGTAGCGCGTCAGCGAGTTGCGCAGCCAGATGACGATCCCGACGACCGCGATGCCGATCCCGATCAGCCCGAAGATCTCCGCGCGCAGTGCACTGACCGCGGCGCCGGTCCCCTTTGCGTCGAGCGCGCTCCACCACGAGATGATCGCGACGACGAAACCCAGGATCGTCAGGCCGATGCCCCACTGCGTTCCGAGCCGCTCCGGATTGGCGCCGCCGCCCGTCACCTTGAGCTTGGCGACCTCTTCTTCGAACTGGGCCAGGCGCGCCGACGACATCGTGCCGCCCGCACCGGTGGGTTCGTCGCTCATGACTCAGCACTCCTCATCGGGATGGATCGACCCCTGGGGCCGGGTGATCGGCGCCAAGATACGCGTCTGACAGCTCGCCCGCGATGTTCGCGGGCGGACCGGTGTGCAAGAGCCGTCCGTGCAGCATGATCCCGGCGCGGTCGGCCAGGCCGAGGATCTCGTGTGCGAACTGCTCGACGATCAGGATCGACAGGCCCGAGGCGGCGATCCGGCGCACGTGCTCGTAGAGCTCGTCGACGATGATCGGCGCGAGTCCCATCGAGAGCTCGTCGATGAGGAGCAGCGCGGGCTCGGTGGCGAGTGCCCGTGCCATCGAGAGCATCTGCTGCTCGCCGCCCGACATCGTGCCCGCCGTCTGCTTGCGGCGCTCGCCGAGGCGGGGGAACTGCGCGAACGCGAGCTCGAGGACGTCGTGGTACGAGTGACCGGTGAAGGTCGCCATCCGCAGGTTCTCGGCGACCGTCAGGTTGGGGAAGATGCCGCGCCCCTCCGGGATCAGGCACACACCCGCGCGCGCGAGTGCGTCGGGCGACGTGCCCGTGACATCGCGACCGCACAGGAACACGCCACCGGAGCTGGGAGTGATCTGGCCGGAGGCGACGGCGAGCGTGGTCGACTTCCCCGCTCCGTTCGGACCGAGCAGCGCGAAGACCTCACCGGGATGCAGCTCGAGATCGATGCCGTGCAAGACGTCGATCCGCCCGTAGCCCGCGCGCACGGCCGCGAGTTGGAGCACGGGTGCCACGACCGCACCACCGCCGGCCGGAACCGACTCGAGCGTGGTCACGACGCCGACTTCGCAGTGCCCAGGTAGGCGCGCTGCACGGATGGATCGGCCTGGATCTCGGCGGGCGTCCCGCGGGCGATCACCCGACCGAAGTCGAGCACGCTGATGTGGGTACAGGCTTCCATCACGAGCGGCATGTCGTGCTCGACGAGGAGCACCCCGAGCCCGCCGGCGGTGAGCTCGTGCAACAGCACGCCGAGTGCGTCGGTCTCCTGCTCGTCGAGACCCGACGACGGCTCGTCGAGCAGCAGCACCTTGGGATCGGTGGCAAGTGCACGCGCGAGCTCGACCAGGCGCGCGCTGCCGGTGGGCAACGCTTCCACGCGCGTGTCGGCGACCCGGGAGATGCCGACGCGTCCGAGCAGCTCGTCGGCGACCTTTCCGGCGTCGTAGCGCGTCTTGGCCCAGCGGCGGCGCATCTCGAGCGCGACGAGCACGTTCTCGCGCGCGGTGAGGCTGCCGAACGCCTCCAGCCTCTGGAATGTGCGCGCGATTCCCAGCCGGGCGCGGCGGTAGGGCCTGCGCCGGGTCACGTCGGCCTCGTTGAGCAGCACCTGCCCGCGCGTCGGGTTCTGGAGCCCCGTGATGACGTTGAAGAGCGTGGTCTTGCCCGCGCCGTTCGGCCCGATGAGCCCCGTCACACAACCCTCGGGCACCGAGAGCGACGCATCGTCGACCGCGAGGAGACCACCGAACTGCACCGAGACTTCCTTGATCTCGAGCAGCGCCATTACGTGCTCCCGGTCGGCGCCGGCGCGCGCGGGACGTCGTTGCTGATGCCGAGCCCGCGGTCGACCAACAGCACTTCTGCTTCCGAGAACGGACGATCGAGCCCGAGCTCACCGACCTCCGGCTCCGCGTTCGCCGCGGTCATCTCCTCGTACTCGCGCTTGGCGTCCTTACGCCACGGCAAGAGGCGCGCAAAGCCCTCGCCGATCGGCACGACCGCGCCCGACGGGTTCTGGATGATGCCGAGCACCGCGAGGCCCGGCGCGAGATAGAAGAGCGCGATCCACAACGAGATGTGCCAGTTGTCCTGGATCCACAGGGTCGTGAACCCGAAGATGCCGGCGAACAACGCACCCGCGACGAAGCCCACTCCGCCGATGACGAGCGCGAGCACGACCGGCAAGCCGGCGACCATTTGGAAGCCCTGCGCGTTGTTGAGGGTGCCGAACGCCATGGCGAAGAACGCACCCGCGAAGCCGGCGATGCCCGCCGACAGCGAGAACACCGCGAGCTTCGTCTCCAGGATGTTCACGCCGACGGTGACCGACGCCGCCTCGCTGTCGCGCAACGCGACGAGTCTTCGCCCGAACGCACTGCGCCGGAGCGCGACGATGCCGATTCCGCACAAGCCGAACACGACTGTGACCAGGATGAGGAACGACTTCGGCGACGAGAAGTCGACGCCGAGAATGTGCACGGGTGACACGGAGCGTTCGCCCGGGCCGACCGCGAACGGCTGCGTGTAGAACACCTCTTCGACCATTGCCGCGAAGGCCAGGGTCGCGAGCGCCAGGTAGAGGCCCTGCAGGCGCATGGCCGGGAACGCGAAGAACGCACCGACCGGGATCGTCACGAGCGCGGCGAGGAACACCGCCCAAATGCTGCCGTGCGCGCCGCCGAGGCGCGTGTAGGCGACCGCGCCGATGCCCGCGAAGGCGAGCGGCGCGAGCGAAACCTGGCCCGCCCAACCCGTGAGCGGGACGAGCGACAACGCGAGCAGTGCGGTGCACATCCCGAGCGCCAGGCGATTCGTGTTCGTCGGATCCGAGCTCGACAAGAAGGTGGAGAGGATCCCCATGAAGGCGACCAACACGGCCATGCCGATCACCGTGTCGCGCACCGACGAAACCCGTTCGATGCGCCGCACCGCCCCGATGCGCGCGAACTGGATCTCGGCGCGTGGGAGCAGCAGCAGGACGATGAAGAGCATGATCGTCGGCAGCGCGTCGGGGACGTTCGTCCACCGGTCGGAGAACTTCAGGAACGAGCCCATCCATTGCGTCGCGAGCGCGAGGATCAGCGCGCCGAGATACGTCAGCGGCAGGCTGCGGAGGCGGCCGACGACGGCCGCGGCGAACGCCGTGATGATCAGGAACGTGAGCGTCGTGGTCGACATGTCGGCCGTCTCCGGCGCGAGCAGGATGCCGGCGAGCGCGGCCAGTGAGCACCCGAGCGCCCAGGCGAAACTCGAGAGCACCGAAGAGCGCGCGCCGCCGAGCGCGGCAAGATCGCGGTTGTCGACGACGGCCCGCATCGCGATGCCGATCCGCGTGCGGAACAACAAGATGCGGAGCCCGATCGCGAGACCGATCGCGACCATCACCGTGATGAAGCGGTGCCAGGTGAGCAACACGCTGCCGACCTTGATGCCCTGGCCCTGGAAGAGCGACGGCATCGAGTGCGCGTCGTTCTGGTTCCAGATCATGTTCGCGAGACCGATCAACGCGAACATGAGCCCGACGGTGACCATGAGCTGCACGACCAGTGGCTTGCCCTGTAGGTGCCGCATGATCGTGCGTTCGAGGCCGATTCCGAGCAGCGGCGCGATGACCAACACGACGAGCGGGAGCGCAATCAGCTGCGGCCAACCGTGCTTGACGGAGAGCTCCCAGTCGACGTACGCGAGGAACATGCCGATCGCGCCCTGCGCGAAGTTGAAGACCCCGGTGGTCGTGTAGACGACGACGAGTCCGCTGGCGGCCATCGCGTAGATGCCCGCCAACGGAACTGCGACGACGACAAGGTTCAACAGGGTCGTGCCGGTGACCGGATTGCCCGCCCACGCGGCCTTGCTGACGAAGACGACGAACGCGATCGTTCCCGCCCAGACCAGCAGGTTCGACCACCGTTGCGACAACGCCGTCTCCTTCGCGCGGACTACGACTTTGCTGCTTTAACCCTTGTACTCCTTGGCCGCGTCGATCGTGAACTCGAGCGCCGGCTTGTTGTTGTCGCAGTCGAACGTTCCCGGCTTGACGGGGTCGATCCGCACGAACTTGCCGTTCTTGACCTGCATGCCGACGAGGCACGTGCTGCCGAGCTTGCGACCGACGTCGATGCCCGGTGCGGCCATGCCGTTGGCGTCGAAGTCGTGCATGTTGATGACGGCCTTCAGGATGTTCGCCCGGGTGATCGAGTTCGGGTTGCCGTTGTTCGCCTTCAGCGTGTCGTCGACGGCGCGGGCGAAGATCTCACCCGCGATGAACGCCTGCGCACCGAATCCGTCGGGCGTCTTGTCGTACTTGAGGAATCCGTCGAGGGTGGGATTCGATCCCTTGTCCTCGAAGGGCAGCAGGTTCAGCCAGACGTACTGACCGTCGACCGCGTTGCCGCCCTCTTGGATCAACCGCTTGTCGTAGCACTGCAGCGAGCAGTCCCAGACCTTGACCGTGCTCACGCCCTGAACCTGCGCTTCCTTGCGCTCGAGCACCGTGCCCTTGTAGTCGAGGCCGTTACGGGCGTACGTGGAGCCGTGTGACTTGATGGCTTGCGCGACCTCGGTGTAGTCGGTCTGGATCGCGGTGCCGCTCTTACCGAACTCCGCGTCGCTCTTGATGCCCATCCGGTTCTCGGCCCGGAAGATCGGCGTGGAGGCCGAGATGGTCGACGGAAGGTCCTTCGGGATCGTGAACACACCGTGGAGCGCGCTCGCGCCGAAGGTCTTGAAGTAGTAGTCGTACTGGGTGTATCCGACGCGGAACTTGCGGAGACCCGTGCCGCTGTAGGGGCACTGGGATCCGGTCGGCAGCGTCGCGAACGAGATCTTCGAGCATTGCTGCGCGACCTCGGTCTGCAGGTCGGCGATGTCGGGGATGCCGGTGGAGGCGCCGGCCTTGTCCTTGCAGCCCTCCATCGCGGTGACCGCCGACTGCTGGAGGAACAGGGCAGTCGTTCCCACCATTGCGATCGAGTTACCGCATGCCGCGGAGACCGCGTTGGTTGCGTCGGTCGGGCTCAGCTTCGAGTCGCCCTGCTTGACCACGACCCGGCGGCAGGCGAGGCCGCCCTGGGAGTTGATGTAGTCGCCCCAGGCCTTCATGCCGTCCCACGAGCCCTTGAACAGGCCGGGCCGGATGGAGTTGTTCACGTCGGCGATGACCGTCACCGTGATGGTCGTCGGCGAAACTCCGACCTCGGACGCCGTCAACGGCACCTTGCAGTTCGCGTTCGGAGCCGCCGTCGTCGACGTTTCACCCCCGAGGCCGTCACCGGACGAGGTGTTGTTGTTGCTGCTCCCGCCACCACACGCGGTGACAACCAGAACCAGAGCCGTCGCGAGGACGCACCAACGCAGCCGCATTTTTCTCCCCCGGGGGTCGCTTGACGGGCCGAAGCGTACGGACATTGTGCACGCCTGTCGATCCAGAATGGGCGCGCGCCTTCGCGAACGTTCAGCAAGCCCGTCGAAAACCTTGACAACTCGCCCCGGTCGGCGGCAAAACGCGACGTTCCGGCGCGCCTACCCGTGATACTCCGTCGCCGGGTCGATCGTGAGCGTCATCGCCGGTTTGTTCGCGTCGCAATCGAAGGTGCCGGGCTGGACGGGGTCGACCCTCACGAACTTGCCGTTCTTGACCTGCATCCCGACGAGGCACGCGCTCCCCACCCGGCGGCCGATGTCGATCTTCGGGACCAGGCCGTTCGCGTCGAAGTCGTGCATGCCGGAGATCGCCGCCAACAGATTCGCCCGGGTGAGCGAGTTCGGGTCGTCGCCGTGCGCCTTCACCGTGTCGTTGACCGCCCGGGCGAAGATCTCACCCGCGATGAACGCCTGCATGCTGAAGCCGTCGGGATGGCTCTCGTACTTCAGGAACGCGTCGAGCTCGGGATTGGCGCCCTTGTCTTCGAACGGCAGGAAGCTCAGCCATACGTACTGACCGTCGACCGCGTTGCCGCCTTCTTGGATCAGCCGCTTGTCGTAGCACTGCACGGTGCAGTCCCAGACCTTGACCGTGTTGACGCCCTGGACCTGTGCCTCCTTGCGCTCGAGCACGGTCCCCTTGTAGTCGAGACCGTTGCGCGCGTACGTCGAACGGTGCGACTTCAGCGCCTGCGCGACCTCCGTGTAGTCGGTTTGGATCGCGGTGCCGCTCTTGCCGAACTCCGCGTCGCTCTTGATGCCCATCTTGTTCTCGGCGCGGATGAACGGCATCGAGGCGGCGATCGTCGACGGAAGGTCCTTCGGGATCGTGAACACTCCGTGCAGCGTGGACGCGCCGAACTGCTTGAAGTAGTAGTCGAATGCGGTGTACGCGACGCGGAAGGTGCGCGGACCGGTCCCCTTGTAGGGGCACGTCGCCGCCAGGCCCAGCGTCGCGAACGAGACGCGCGAGCACTGCTGCGCGGCTTCGGTCTGCAACAGCGCGATGTCGGGGATCCCGGTCGCCTTGCCGGCCTTGTCCTTGCACGACTCCATCGCGCTCACGTCCTGCAGGAACAGCGCGGTCGTTCCGACCAGCGAGAGTGAGTTGCCGCATGCCGAGGCGACCGCGTTCGACGCGTCGGTCGGACTCAACTTCGAGTCACCCTGCCTGACGACGACCTTGCGGCACGCGAGACCGCCCTTTGAGTTGACGTAATCGCCCCAGGCCTTCATGCCGTCCCACGAGCCCTTGAACAAGCCCGGACGGATGGAGTTGTTCACGTCGGCGACGACGGTCACCGTGATGGTCGTCGGAGAGACACCGACCTCGGACGCCTTCAACGGCACATTGCAGTTCGCGTTCGCGGGCGCCGAGGTGGTCGGCGCGCCGCCGAGGCCGTCGCCGCCCCCGCCCCCGCTGCTGCTGCTGCACGCGGCCAGTCCCACTACCAACGCCGTCACGAACAGCTTGCGCTGCATCCGCATTCGGTCTCCCCCCGACGGTCGGATGATCGACGCAACCGTACGGACCTCGCGGCCGCGTGTCGATCCCGAGGTGGCTTCGGTTGCCGGGATCGGCGAAAGACGCGACGATGCCCGCCGTGGCCGTCAGCATCCCCACGGCGCGCTACACGTCGAGCGCATTCGCCTCCCTGGAGAACGAACGCCTCTGGCCGCGCGTCTGGCAGCTCGCCTGCTCACTCGACCACGTCGCCCATGCCGGGGACTTCCACGAGGTGCGAATCGGCCCCCTGTCGGTGCTGCTCGTGCGCGGCGACGACCTCGAGCTCCGCGCGTTCCAGAACGCGTGCCGGCATCGCGGGAGCGCGCTGTGCGAGGGCACCGGAGTCGGCCTGACCGAAATCCGTTGCCCGTTCCATCGCTGGACCTACGACCTGGCCGGCCGCCTGCGGGAAGTGCCGTCGCGCAAGGAGTTCGGTGCGCTCACCGACGACGACTCCGGGCTGATCCCGGTGCGGGTCGACACCTGGGGACCGCTCGTCTTCGTGAACCTCGCGCTCGACGCCGAGCCGCTCGTCGATTTCTTGGGCGCCGTTCCCGACGACTGCGCGTGGGCGCGCGTCGACGAGTTCCGCTGCGTCGCCGCCGTGTCGGTCCCCGCGCCGTGCAACTGGAAGACGCTCATCGACGGCTTCAGCGAGACCTACCACGTACAGGGCGTCCACCGCGAGATGTTGCCGATGTGCGACGACGTGAACGGTCCGCAGAAGGTGTGGCCGCGCCACGGCAAGCTGCAACAGTCGTACGGCCTGCCATCACCGCGCTTGCGCGACCGGCCCGACGACCAACGAGTTTGGGACGCGTTCGTCGAGGTGATGGGCGTGCGCGTCGGCAACTTCACGCAGCGCGACGCGGGACCGGCGCCCGCGGTACCGCCGGGCGGCACGATGCGGGGCGCGATCGCCGAGATCGTGCGCGAGCGCGGGGTCGACGCGGGCCACGACTGGTTCGCCACGCTCGCCGACGGGCAACTGCTCGACATGTCGCAGTACAACCTCTTCCCGAACCTGACGATCCTCGTGTTCGCCGACATGCTGCAAGTGGTGCGATCCCGCCCCGGCCCGACTCCCGACGACGCGTTCATGGACGCGTTCTCGTTCGAGCGCGTCGCGCCCGACCGCGCCGGCGACCGGCGGAAACCGATCGATGTCGAACTGTCGCCCGAGGGTGAGCTCCCGCTCGGGCTGATTCTCAACCAGGACTTTGCGAACTTCGGCCGCAGTCAGCGCGGACTGCACCAGCCCGGTCTGACCCACCTCCAGGTGTCGCCTACCGAGGAGTGCCGAATCGTCAACCTCCACAAGAATCTGGAGGAGTGGCTCGGGCTTCAGCCTTAGCTCCGCGAGCTTCAGGTAAGGACGCAGCGCGTGCCGGTGTAGATCGTGGGCATGCATTTGTTGCAGTGGATGCACAGAGACTCATGCTTCGCGTCCGCTTGCATCGCGTGGAGCAACTCCGGTTCACGCAACAGCGCTCGGCCCATCTGGACGAAGTCGAAACCCTCGTCGAGGGCGTGTGTGATGGTGTCGAGCCGGTTGATCCCGCCGAGCAGGACGAGCGGCATCGAGAGCGCCGCACGGAACTGGCGCGCGTACGGGAGGAAGTAGGCCTCCTCGAACGGATACGACTTGAAGAACATCCCACCGAAGACCTTGATACCGATCTTGAGCGCGGCGGGGAACATCTCGGCCATCTCCGCGATCGGCGCCTCGCCGCGGAAGTAATACATCGGGTTCTCGAGCGAGCTGCCGCCGGTCAACGTCAACGCGTCGAGCGAACCGTCGGCCTCGAGCATCCGTGCGAACTCGACGCTCTCGTCGAGCCAGAAGCCGCCGCGAACGCCGTCGGCCATGTTGACCTTCGCCGTCACCGCGATTTCGCGACCCGCCGCGGCGCGCACGGCCCGCACCACCTCCAGCGGGAAGCGCGCCCGATTCTCGAGGCTGCCGCCGTATTCGTCGCGTCGCTTGTTCAACCGCGGCGACAGGAACGCGCTCAGCAGGTAGCCGTGCCCTATGTGTACCTCGATCGCGTCGAAGCCGGCGTCTCGCAGCACGGCCGCGCCGTGCGCGTATTGCTCGACGATGGTGGCGATCTCGGCAGTGGTCAACGCCCGCGTGCGCCGCATGCCGAGCGGGCTGAACACGCGCGACGGCGCGTACGCGGGCGACTTCGTCCCCATCGGGTTCGCGACCGGGCCCGCGTGACCGATCTGGGCGGCGACGGCGGCGCCCTCGGCATGGACCGCGTCGGTGAGATCCCGGAGACCGGCTCCGACCTCGGGGTTGTCGAGCACGATCTGATGACCGTCGGTGGAACCGGCGCGGGTGACCGCGCAATACGCAACCGTCGTCATACCGACGCCGCCCGCCGCGAACCGGCGATGGAAGTCGATGAGCTCGGGCGTGACGACGCGCCGGGGCGAGCGGCCTTCGAACGTGGCGGCCTTGACGACCCGATTCCGCAGCTCGATCGGTCCGAGCCGGGCGGGGCCGAAGGGATCGATGTCGACCATGCCGGGACCGTACTCTCGACGCGCCAGAATGGCGCCCGTGAACCTCGAACAGTTCTATGACGCCGACCCTCGCCGCCGACACTCCGAAGAGCTCGAGTTCGGGAGCGACTGGCGGTACCGCGGCGCGCGCACGCAGGTGTCGTGGGTCGAAGAGACCGGCGAGGTGTATGTGATGCGCGATCCGCTCGGTCATCTCGAGACCGAGCTGTTCGGTGAGGAGAGCGTCGACCCGGTCGGCGTCGACGAGCTGACCGTCGAGGTGATCGGGACCGTCGCCGGCCCGGACGCGATCCGCGCAGTGATGAGCGGTTGGGAGAAGGCGATGCCATCCGGAGACGACGGCATCGCCTGGGTCCGTGACCGCATCGCCAACGCCGCGACTGAGCTGAACGACCCGCCGGCCAGCCCGTCGCGCGACCTTCCGAGCTAGACGAGGGGGCGCTGCGCGAGGTCGCGTCGCAACACCTTGCCGACCTCGCTGCGCGGCAGCGCGTCGACGCGGCAGAACACGGTGGGGATCTTGTACGGCGCGAGGTGCTCGCGGCATACGGCGACGAGGTCGGCGTCGGTGACATCGGCGGTCGTCACTACGTAGGCGACCGGCACCTCGCCGAGCCGCTCGTCGGAAACGCCGACGACCGCGGCCTCCGCGACTCCGGGAACGAGGCGCAGAACCTCCTCGACGTGTTCCGGAAAGACCTTGTTGCCGCCGCGATTGATGACGTCGCTCGCGCGGCCCTCGATCCACACGAAGCCGTCCGCGTCGACGCGCGCGAGGTCGCCGGTGTCGACGAATCCCTCGGCATCGACGCGCGTTTCGGCGATGCCGACCGCCGTGGTCGGAGGCCGCACGAGCAGCCGACCGATCGCGGTCTGGGCCCCGCCGTCGGCGGGCGCGATCTTGATCGCGACACCGGGATGCGGACGACCGACGGCTCCGAGCTTGTCGGGGTGGTCACGCGCGTCGGCAGCCGTCCAGCCGATCACCTCGCCGATCTCCGCCTGCCCGTAACCGTTCAGCACGACGACGCCGAACTTGTCGGAGAAGCGACGCGCCTGCAACGGCGACAGCGGCGCGGTGATGCTCCGCACGTAGCGCAGCGGCGCGAGGTCGATGACGTCGTCGGCATCCGACAACATCGACATCGCCGCCGGCGGCAGCACGGTCGATCGAATCGCGAACCGGCGCACCAGCGCGCCGAACACGCGCGGGTCGAAGCCGTCCATCACGACGATCTCCGCGCCCGCGCGCAGGCCGAACAGCACGTTGTAGATCCCGGCGTTGAGCGCGAGCGACACCGGCACAAGGTTCGGAGTGGGCCGGCGCGGCTCCGGGCCGACCGCGGTGTCGGCCCGGGCCGTTCCCCTCAGGGGGCGGAGCACGCGGTCGAGCAGCTCCAGATAGTTCGAGTGCGTGTGCAGCACCGGCTTCGGGGCGCCCGTCGTTCCCGAAGTCCACGTGACGAACGCGACGCCGGGCTCGTAGGCGGCGGGGTCGACGAGCATCCGGAGCTCGTCGCCCGCGAGCAGGGCGGCCGGTCGCGTCGCCTCCAACGCGTGGCGCCGTTCGCCATCCGGCGAGCGCGGATTCACCGGGACGAAGACCGCTCCCGCGGTCCACACGCCGAACATCGCCGTGATCGCGCCCGGGCCGCTCGGCATCTGCACGGCAACCGCTTGGCCCGGCTCGACACCCGCGGCGCGCAGCGCGTCGGCCGTCGCCCGCGCCCCATCGCGCGCCTCGCCGGCGGTCATCGTGACGTCGGCCGAATGGAGGAGAGGATCGCCGGGAGCATTGGGATGCTCGAAGAGCAGCGCGGCGAGCGTCATGGGGCTGACCTGGCCTTCCTTCCTCGCGGCCACACTGACCGGCACCGGCCCGCCGATCGTCGCCGGGCGGCCGTGTCCGGGTAAACGAGTGCCGACCGCCTAGGCTGCAAGGACAGCTGCGTGGGCGAACTCGGCCTCGCACCGCCATTCTTCCACGATCGGCTTACCGACACTTTCAAGCATCTTGCGAGCGCGCGCCGGCGGGCCCCGCGCTCACGCCGCCGGATGAGGAGATCACTATGGCAACTCGGCGAACGACCTCGAATAAGCGGGAACGAGAACGGTCCAAGCAGGCGAAGGCCACCGCCAAGCGCGAACGCCGCCAGGACAAGTCGCCCGACGAGGAGACCGAGGCGATCGAGTTCGACGAGAACTCCGCCACCACCGAGGAACTGATCGAGCGCATCGCCTCGATGCACGAGCAGTACGACGCCGGCCAGATCACCTTCGAGGCGTTCGACGAGGAAAAAGCGGAGCTGATGGCGCTGCTGACCGCGCGCCTCTCCGAATAACCTGACCGCCGTGAACCAATCGGTCGCCGGGCTCGGCGTCGCTTCGGAGGGATCCGCCGTCAGCGCTTCGCTCCCGGCACCGAGCCGCGACCCCGACGACAAGCTCAACGTCCGCTCGTCGCTCGCGTTCTTCGCCCTGCACCTGCTGCCGTTCCTCGCGATCTTCACCGGCGTGACCCGCACGGCGCTGATACTCGCGTTCGTCACGTTCACCGCGCGGATGTTCTTCATCACGGCGGGCTATCACCGTTACTTCTCGCACAAGAGCTACCGGCTCAACCGTGTGTGGCAGTTCGTGCTCGCGTTCGGCGGGACGATGGCGTCGCAGAAGGGTCCGCTCTGGTGGGCCGCGCATCACCGCAACCACCACCGGTTCGCCGACACCGAACGCGACGTGCATTCGCCCAAGCTCGGGTTCTGGTGGAGTCACGTCGGCTGGATCCTCTGCGACAAGTTCAACGAGGCCGACCGAACGCAGATCCGCGACTTCTCCAAGTATCCGGAGCTGCGTTTCATCGACAAGCACGACTGGATCGGGCCGTGGTCGCTGGGCGCGCTCTGTTTCCTGATCGGAGGTTGGAGCGGACTCTTCATCGGTTTCTTCGCGTCGACAGTGTTGCTCTGGCATGTCACGTTCACGGTCAACTCGGTCGCCCACGTGATGGGCCGCCGGGCGTACGAGACCGACGACACCAGCCGGAACACCCTGCTCGTGGCGTTGGCGACGGGCGGCGAGGGCTGGCACAACAATCACCATCGCTACCCATGGTCAGCCCGCCAGGGATTCCGCTGGTGGCAGATCGACGTGACGTACTACACGTTGCGCGTGCTCAGTTGGGTCGGCATCGTGCACGACCTGCGCCCGGTGCCGGCCGCGGTCATCGAGGAAGCGCGTGCCGCCAAGGCTCAACGTCGAGCCGCGGGTACTTCTCGCTCGTCTCACTGAGCAGCTCGGCCGTCCAGACCGGGTGGCCGGGCGGCGGGAAGCCGAAGAGCTCGAGCTCACGCGGCGTCGAGCCCTCGACGAACTGCACCCACGCCGGGTGCGTCGCGTTCGACTGCACCGAGTGGAAACCAATCCAGTCGGTTCCCGCGCACTTGTAGCTCACGTTCAGCAGGTAGCGATGACTGCCCGCGCGCGTGAGATCGACGCCGCGGTGGAACACGTCGGGTCGGTAGACGAGCAGCGAACCGCGCGTCCCGGCGGCCGCGCGCTCGTGCGCGTAGAGCTCGGGATCACCTTCGGGCATGAAGATCCAGTTGGTCGAACGACCACCTGAGTCCTGGCGGCGGACGAGGTGCGTGGGCGCGGTCCCCTCGTCGACATCGGTCAGGTACAAGAACGACTCGACGTGCCACCACGGCGCCGCCATGCGCGGCGGCAGGAAGGAATGGTTGCGATCCGTGTGCATGGGCTGCTCGAAGTTCGCGTCTCCCGCGTACTTCGCGCTGGCCTGGGCCTGGTAGACGCGCAGGTCGGTCGATGCGAGCGCGCGCTCCATGAAGTCGACGATAGAGGGATGCACGGTCAGCCGGGAGAGGAGCCCGCTTCCGTAGAACGGGAATTCCGCCCGGAATCGGTGTTGCTCGGGACGAAAGGCCGGGCCGGTTGCCGGCATCTCGGGATAACCCCGCCGCAACTCGGCGTCGCTGCGACCGGGCGGACGGTGCCCGGCCGGATCGGCGTGGAATTTCTCGGCGGACGGGAAGACGTAACGGAGGTCGGCGACCGCCGCGTCGATCTCGTCGGCGTCGACGAGTCCCTCGAGCAGCACCCAACCGTCGTCGCGCCAGGCCGTGACCTCGTCGTCGCGAGCGAATCGCCCAGCCATGCGTGTCTCCTGCGTCAGTATCTCGTCGCGATCGCACAACTGCGGTGCGCGCCCGGTCGCCGAGGATTACCCTTCGACCTCATGGCTGACAAGTCTCCCAAGAAGTCGAACAGCAAGAAGCCCGGGAAGACACTCAAGGAGAAGCGCGCCGACAAGCAGACGAAGCGCGACGAGAAGCGGCCGGGCTTCGGCGGTTAGGTCTCAGCCCCAGATCAGATGCCGCGTTCGTGCGCTTCGGCGCGTGTACCGTCCGCGCGGTGCCGAGCGGGGAATCGAGCGTCCGTCGCCGCACGCTCCTTTGCGCGGCGACACTCGCCGCGAGCGCATTGCTCGCCCCGATCGCGACCTGGTCGACGGGTTCTGCACTGGGCACGACCAGTCAGAGCATCACGTTCGGTGTACTGCTCGACCGCACGCTGAGCGACCCGGCGCTCCACGTCGCTGCGTCCGCGTCGTCGGGACTGCCCGTGACGTTCACCACCACGACGCCGACGGTCTGTTCGGCCTCGGGCACGAACGGCACGACGATCTCCCCGGACGCCGTCGGCACGTGCACCGTCCAGGCGAACCAGGCCGGCGACGCCACCTTCGCCCCCGCACCTCCGGTAGCGCAGAGCTTCGACGTCACCAAAGCCACGCAGACGATCAGCTTCGCGGCGCTGCCCGACCGCTCGCTCAACGCCGGCGCGTTCACCGTCACGGCAACCTCATCCTCGGGTGGGGCGGTGACGTTCACCACGACCACGACGACGGTGTGCACGGCGAGCGGTGCGCACGGTGCCACGATCGCCCTCGTCGCGGCCGGCACGTGCACGGTCCAGGCCGATCAACCCGGTAACGGGATCTTCGCGCCCGCGCCGACGGAGACGCAGAGTTTCGCGGTCGGGAAGACGGCGCAGGCGATCACATTCGGCGCGCTCACCGACAAGTCGGTGCTGCAGACCCCCGTGACGGTCAGCGCCACGGCGACATCACTGTTGCCCGTGACGTTCACGACCACCACACCCGCGACGTGCACCGCGGCCGGAACGAACGGCGCCACGATCACCCTCGTCGGGTCCGGTACGTGCACGGTCCAGGCCGACCAAGCGGGGAATGCCTCGTTCAGCGCGGCGCCGCCCGTGGTCCGGAGCTTCACCGTCACACGCGCACCGCAGACGATCACCTTCGCGGCGCTGACCGCCCGGACCACGTTGCAATCGCCGTTCGCGGTCACGGCGACCAGTACCTCGGTACTCACGGTGACGTTCACGACCACCACACCGGCGGTGTGCGGCGCGGGCGGCACGAATGGCTCGACCATCACACTCGTCACGGCCGGCACCTGCACTCTGCAAGCCGACCAACCGGGCAACGCCGTCTTCAGCCCCGCGTCGTCCGTGTTCCAGAGCTTCACCGTCACCAAGGCCGATCAGACGATCACCTTCGGTGCGCTCGCGAACCACACCGTGCTCGAAGGGCCCATCGCGGTGAGCGCGGCGAGCACCTCGGGCCTCGCGGTGACGTTCACGACCACCACGCTCGCGGTGTGCACCTCGGGCGGGACGAACGGCGCCACGATCACACTCGTCGCGGCCGGGACGTGCACGGTCGTCGCCGCTCAAGGCGGAGACGCCACCTTCAACGCGGCCACGCCGGTCGCCGAGATCTTCACGGTCGCGCGCGCAGACCAGGCGATTGCATTCGCGGCGTTGCCCGACGTGCCGCTCGGCACGCCAGTCACGGTCGCGGCGACCGCGACTTCAGGGCTCGCGGTGTCGTTCTCGACCTCCACTCCCGCCGTCTGCACCGCGAGCAGTGCGACGATCACTCTCGTCGCGGCCGGGACGTGCACGGTCGTCGCCGACCAGACCGGCGACGCGGTGTACAACGCGGCCCCGTCCGTCGCGCGGAGCTTCGGAGTCGGCAAGACGGATCAGACCATCACGTTCGCGCCGCTCCCCGACGTCGCGGTGACGCACGCGCCGATAACCGTCAGCGCCACCGCGTCGTCGCTGCTCCCGGTGACGTTCACGACCACGACGCCC
>DASYJT010000147.1:0-7117 GCA_035996165.1 Acidimicrobiia bacterium | reverse complement strand
CTCGTCGGGCGCGCGCCAGTGGTTCGTCGGGCCCGCGTCGATCTCGCGTTCGGAGCAGATGTACGTGCGATCCTCGACCCGCGCGACGTCGCCCGGATCGCTCCTGGCGTAGAAGCTGTTCGGACGCTTGGCCGAGTCGAGCGGGGTGAACGTTCCCGACGCGACGAGCTCGGCGCACAGGCGCTCGCTCTCCTCCGCCGTACCGTCGCACCAGTACACGCGATCGGGCTGGAGGATCGCCGTCCAGTGCTCCACCCAATCGAGCAGCTTGCGGTTGGCAGTCGGCACGGTCGCGGGCGTAGAAGCCATAGCGCACAAGGGTAGGCCCGAGTAGCCCTTCGGGGTAAACCGTGGAGCTACGGCTTTAACCGCGTCCTCGGGGAACGACGGCTACAGGTGCACGACGGGACACGTGAGGGTGCGGGTTATCCCGTCGACGAGCTGCACCTGCGAGACGACCATGCGCCCGAGCTCGTCGATCGAGCCCGCTTCGGCGCGCAGGATGACGTCGTAGGGCCCCGTCACATCGTCCGCTTGCACCACTCCAGTGAGCGTGCGGCACGCTTCGACGACGGAGGATGCCTTGCCGACCTCGGTCTGGATGAGGATGTATGCGCTGACTGCCACTGCGACTCCTCTTGGAGGTCCTGCCGACTCCGCGGGCGGTTCGGTGGAATCGTACCGATCTGCGCTACCGCTATCGCTGCCGGCCGCGTCGGGCGGCCCGTCGCTGCGACCGGGCGATCGCGAGATCGATGAGCCGGTCGAGGAGCTCGGCGTAGGGAACGCCCGAGACCTCCCAGAGCCGGGGATACATCGAGATCGGTGTGAACCCCGGGATCGTGTTCACCTCGTTCACCACGAACACGCCGTCGGCGCGGAGGAAGAAGTCGACGCGCGCCATGGCCTCGCCGCGCAGCGCATCGAAGGCGAGCACCGCGAGCCGCTGCACCTCCGCGGTCTGCCCGGGCGACAGCGGCGCGGGCGCGCGCAGCTCGGCCTTGCCGTCTTCGTACTTGTCGGCGTAGTCGTAGAAGTCGGCCGCGGGCACGACCTCGCCGGGAAGCGACGCCACCGGCGGGTCGTCTCCGAGGATGCCGACCTCGATCTCGCGGCCGCTCACCATCTCCTCGACGAGCACCCACTCGTCGTACGTGAACGCGTGCGCGATCGCGGCGCGGAGCTCCGCGTTCGCTCGGGCCTTGCTCACGCCGATCGACGATCCCATGTTCGCGGGCTTGACGAAGCACGGGAAACCGAGCTCGGCTTCGACGCGCCCGACGAACTCGTCGACGTCGTGCCCGTCGCGGAGTGCGATTCCGCGTGCAGTGACGAGTCCGGCACCGTCGAACATGCGCTTCATCGCAATCTTGTCCATCGCGACCGCGGAGCCCAACACACCCGCACCGACGTACGGCAGGCCGGCCAGTTCGAGCACGCCCTGCACCGTCCCGTCTTCTCCGTACGGACCGTGCAACAACGGGAGCACGACATCGGCTCCGGTCGAGTGCGCCGCGCTCGGCACCGGCAGGAGATCGCCCTCGACCGCGAACGCGGCCGGCAACGCGTCGCGACCCGCGGCGAGCATCCTCTGGGCCTCACCCGCGAGCAGCCAACGACCATCGGTCGTGATGCCGACGGGCACGACCTCGTACTTTTCCGGGTCGAGCGCACGCGCGACTGCGACGGCCGTCACGCGCGACACGTCGTGCTCGGCCGACTGCCCCCCGAAGAGGAGCATGACGCGGCGGCGCGGCGTGGGCACCGTGGGAGTCTTGCTCATCCGACCTTGAGAACCGCGCGAATTCCGAGACCCATCATGAACAGGCCGCCGAGTCCGTACGCGAGCTCCATCCAGCCCCGCGCCTTCCAGATGTATCGGTACGAATACAGCAATCCCACGGTGATGAA
The DNA here is from genome assembly GCA_035996165.1 of Acidimicrobiia bacterium. GTDB lineage: Bacteria > Actinomycetota > Acidimicrobiia > IMCC26256 > PALSA-610 > PALSA-610. Next base: position 5,206 of record DASYJT010000147.1, on the reverse strand, counting down.
CGCGACGAAGCCGTAGAACATGTGCAGGCGCGGCGGCTGGTAGTGCTGCACGCTGACGAGCAGCACGCCGAGGAGCACCTGGATCATCATCATCGCCTCGGCGATGATCGTCGGCCACCACAGGTAACGGGTGCGCCAACGGGGCCATCGCCACGCGCCGAGTGTGTAACCGCCCGCGAGGAAGTTCGCGACGATCGCGCTGTAACCCCAGACCCGGTGAACGTCGACGAGCATTAGAGCGCTTGGTCGTCGGATACCGCGAATGCCGACTCGCCGCCGCGCAGCAGGTTCTTCAGCACCTTGCCCGCGGGATTGCGCGGGAGCGGCTCGTCACGGATGTCGACGTACTCCGGCACCTTGAAGTCGGCGAGCCGCTCGCGACAGAACGCGCGCAGCTCCTCGACGGTCGCGGTGGAACCCGGTCGGAGCTGCACGACCGCCTTGACCTCTTCGCCGAGCGTCTTGTGGGCCACACCGACGACCGCGGCGTCGACCACTTCGGGATGGTCGAACAACACGTTCTCGATCTCGACGCAGTACACGTTCTCGCCGGCGCGGATGATCATGTCCTTGGCGCGGTCGACGAGGAAGAGGAACCCGTCGGCGTCGATGTAACCGATGTCGCCGGTGTGAAACCAACCGTCGGTGAACGCGGCCGCGTTCGCGTCCGGGCGCTGCCAGTAGCCGTGCGCCATCACGGTGGGACCCTTGATCCAGATCTCCCCGCGATCGCCGGGCGCCGCGTCGTGACCCAGGTCGTCGACCACGCGCAGCTCGACGGTCGGCGCGGCGCGCCCGACCGAGCCCGGATGCGCGAAGTAGTCGTCGCCGCCGTGTGCCGTGGCGACCGAAGCAGTCTCGGTGAGTCCGTAGGCGGTCGTGAGGGTCTTGCGCATGTGCGGGAACACGCGCTCGATCCGCTCGACGAGCTCCGGCGCCGCCGGCGCGCCGCCGTACGACGCGCGCTTCACCGAGGTGAGGTCGTACTTCTCGATGTTCGGCGACTCGAGGATGCGCCACATGACGGTGGGAACACCACCGATGGACGTGACCCGTTCCCGCTCGATGGTCTCCATAGCGATGTCGGGGTCGAACCGACCGACCGGCATCAACACGACCTTCGCCCCGGTCGCGTAGGCGAGCGTCATCGTCGACAAACAGCCGGTGACGTGGAAGAGGGGAACGACAAGTAGCGACGCGGACTGGAGGCCGGCTTCGGCCTCCGGCGGCGGGTTTCCCCGCATCGCCTGCGCAACGCCCATCACGATGATGTTCTGCACGTTGGCGATCGCCTGGCGATGCGAGACGGTTGCGCCCTTCGGCTTGCCGGTGGTACCCGACGTGTACAGGATCGCCAGGACGTCGTCCTCGTCGATCGGAGTATCCGGGATCCCGGGGTCGCCGGGACCTTCGATCAGCTCCGCGAACGAGCGTGCTGTCGCGTCGGCCGGCCCATCGATGACGAAGACGTGCTGCAACTCCGGGAGTGCCGCGAGCCGGTCGCGCACGATCGCGATACGCCGGGCGTCGGCGATCAGGACCTTCGCACCGGCATCGCCGAGACCGAACTCGAGCTCTTCCGCCTTCCACCACGCGTTGAGGGGGACGAGGGTGGCACCGAGGATCGCGCACGCCCACCACGTGATCACCCACTCGGGGACATTGGCGGAGACGAGTGCGACCCGGTCGCCGCGTTCGACACCGAGCCCCCGTAGCGAAGCCGCAAGGACACGGGCAAGCCGGTCGTGTTCGCCATAGGTGAAGCGGCGATCGTCCTGCACCACCCAAACGACGTCGGCCCGTGCCGCGTTCTGCGCCATGAGCTCGCGGAGCGAGCGCATGCGCTGCTTGTAGACCTGCATCGGATGGCCGACGACGTCTTCCACGACGACTTCGAACGGGCCCCCCGGCCCGGTCAGTTGGGAGATGGGATCCACGGGTTGTTCCACCGCCGTCACGCGTACTCCTCTTGCACGACATCGAACGAGAGCAGGTCGCTGCCGGTGCTGACCGGGCCCTGCCCGGTGTGCTGGGCATGGCCCTGCCCGAACGCCTGGCTGTTGAGCCACCGTTCGAAATCCTCGGTCGAGCGCCAGCGCGTGTACACGTAGAACACGTCCTTGCCGTCGGTCGGGCGCAGAAGCTCGAACGCTTCGAAACCCTCCATCTTCGAGACCTCACCGGCTCGGTGGGCAAAGCGCTCGACCAGTTGGTCGGCCCGCTCGGGTGGGACGGTGATGGCGTTGATGCGGACGACAGACATGGCGGCATTCTCGCGGCCGGCACGCCCGCCCGCCCACTCGGCCCTATTACTCGTCCGGTTGCTGGCGGAGGAAGTGCTCGATTTCCGAGACGAGATCGTCGGCGGAGGCGCCTTGCTCACGATCGATGCGGTCGACGACCTCCTGCACCTCGGGCCGGGCGGCGAGGCCGGCGTCGACCCGGGTGGCGTACGCGTCGCACCGCGCGTCGAGGGGGGCGAGATCGATCTCGAGCCGGCCGATCTCGGCCAGGCGCCGGAGCAACGCGCGCACGGCCGGTGGCGACGGCGAGCCGGACACGTATTGGGGAACCTGCGCCCATAGGCCGGCACAGCGGATATCGGCGTCGCCGAGCGCGCGCTGCACGATCGTCTGCAATCCCGTCGGACCGCCGTACGCGAGCCGCAGTGGCTCGATCTCCTGGGCGAGCGAGTGATGCGATGCGGTGGCGAGCACCGGAACGGGCCGGCGATGCGAGACGAGTGACGGCATCCCCGCAACGGTGCACGCGTCGCGCACGCGCAAAGTGCGCGCGACGTCGACGATCGCGGCGGCCACCGTGGGCCAGCGCAACGACGGTTCGGGCCCGGACACGATCACGAGGTCGCGACCCAACGAGCCCGAGGCGAACGTGATCTCGGGCCAGTCGATGATGCGGTCGCCTTCGTCCGACCAGTGCGCGCTCGGCCGCGTCTGCTGGAGATCCATGTGGTCGGTGAGGTCGATCGTGGCGAACTCGTCGGCATCCTCGAGTTGCTCGCTCAACGCGCTCACCGTGCCGGCCCCGGCCATCCCGGCGTCGACCCAACCCGACAGCGCGATGACCATCAACGGATCGCGGAGTTGCGGCCAACGTTCGACATCGAGGAGGTTCGGCACATCTGCACTGTACGGCGCTCGGCGACTAGGTTCCGCGCCGCATGCAGCTGCGCATTTTCACCGAGCCACAACAGGGCGCGACGTACGACGAACTGCTCGCCGTCGCGCAAGGCGCCGAGCGACTCGGCTTCGACGCGTTCTTCCGATCCGACCACTACCAACGGATCGGCGAAGGCTCCCCCGGACCCGGATCGACCGACGCGTGGATGACGCTCGCGGCGATCGCCCGCGAGACCACTCGCATTCGACTGGGCACGCTCGTGACGCCGGTGACCTTCCGGTTCCCCGGTCCGCTCGCGATCCAGGTCGCGCAAGCCGACGCGATGAGCGACGGACGCGTCGAGCTCGGGCTCGGCGCGGGTTGGTACGACACCGAGCACGCGTCATACGCGATCCCGTTCCCCTCCACGAGCGACCGATTCGAGATGCTCGAGGAGCAGCTCGAGATCGTGACCGGACTCTGGAAGACTCCCGTCGGCGACACCTATTCGTTTGCGGGCAAGCATCATTCGGTCGTCGACTCCCCCGCCCTCCCGAAGCCGGTGCAGCATCCGGGCCCGCCGATCGTCATGGGCGGTTGGGGAACGAAGCGCACGCCGCGTCTCGCGGCGCGCTTCGCGGCCGAGTTCAACATGCCGTTCGCACCCGTCTCGTACTTCCGTGAAGGCTGCGACCACGTGCGCGCCGCGTGCGAGAAGATCGGTCGCGATCCCGCGACGATGAAGTTCACGGTCGCGACCGTCGTGTGTGTCGGGCGCGACGAGGCGGAGTTCCGCCGGCGCGCGCAAGCGAGCGGTCAGGACCCCGATCAAGCGCGCGCCGGCGCGGCGGGTGGCACTCCCGACGAGGTCGTCGAACGCATTCTCGAGTTCGGTCGGGAAGGCGCGGAAACCGTGTACCTGCAGTACCACACACTCGACGAACCCGATCACCTCGAACTGATCGGAGCAGAGATTCTGCCCAAGGTCGTCGCGTCGTGACGCCGCGCTTCGGCGTGCACACCGGTTTGCAACACACCTCGATCGACGACCTGCAGTCGTTGTGGCGACGCATCGAGGAGCTCGGGTTCGACTGGATCTCGATCTGGGACCACTTCTACGCGGCCGACGCATCCGGCGATCCGCACTGTCTCGAGGCGATCACCGCGCACACCGCGCTCGCGGCCACGACGACGCGCGTGACGTGCGGTTCGCTCGTCTACTCCGCGGGATATCGCCACCCGGCCGTGCTCGCGAACGCAATGGCGACGCTCGACCAGGTGGCGCACGGGCGCATCGTGCTCGGCCTCGGGGGCGGTTGGCTCAAGGGCGAGTACGACGCGTACGGGCTCCCCTACGGGACACCGGGAGAACGGCTGCGGCTCCTCGAGGAGTACGTGCAGTGCGTGCGGGGTCTGCTTACCGACGAGCGCACGACCTTCGCCGGTGAGTTCTTCCACCTGCACGACGCGCAGTGCGAGCCCAAGCCGGTCCAGGCGCGCCTACCGATCTGGATCGGCGGCGGCGGCGAAAAGGTGACGTTGCGCATCGCCGCCCAGTACGCCGACGGTTGGAACGTCCCGTTCATCCCACCCGACGTCTGGGCGCACAAGGCTCGGGTACTCGACGCGCATTGCGAACGTCTTGGTCGTGATCCGGCGGAGATCACGAAGTCGGTGAACGTCGGCATGGCCTTCAACGACGAGGAGTTGCGTCGTCAGTTCGGGCCCATGGCCAACGCGGTCAAGCCCGGGGTGCTCTCGGGAACCGTCGCGGAGATGGTTGCGAAGGTCGGCGCGTATGTCGACGCGGGCGCTTCCCACGTGATCCTGGCCTTGCGCGCGCCGTTCGATCGCGACGGGCTCGAGCGGTTCGCGGCGGAAGTCATGCCGGCCGTGCGCGCCTGACGCGCCAATATTGCGAGATGCCGGACCCCGCGGGCGAGTTGCGATTCGATCCGCTCACGCGGGAATGGGTCAACATCGTCGGCGGCCGCCAGGCTCGCCCGAACCTGCCGGAGACGGGGTGCCCGTTCTGCGTCGGCGGGCTCGAGGCGCCCGATCCGTACGACGTCCGTTGGTTCGCCAA
>DASYJT010000146.1:0-16377 GCA_035996165.1 Acidimicrobiia bacterium | reverse complement strand
CCTCGACGATCTTGAGAATCCAGAACACAAGCGAAAAGATCCAGAACCCGAAGAACATGAAGAACAGAAACGGCCCGATCAACACAAAGCCATCCTGACACGCCGGCGCGTGCTACTTCTCGCTTTCGCCTCCCGCTCGTCCGTGCTTCCAGTAGCCGCGAATCGTCGCGTCGGCCCGGGTGACCCCGCGTTCCTCGAAGAGGTGCCGGCGGATGCGTTGCACGGATGCGGCTTCTCCCGCGGCCCATATCCGCGTGCCGGGCGCGATGTCGGCGGCGCGGACGGCCGCGACGAGCGCAGCGCCGGGTGGTGCGCCCGGTGTCGAGTCGTGCCACGCGACAGTCGTTCGGGCATGGGCAGGCAACTCCACTCGCGCCGCGGGACGCGCGTCGAGGTGTACCTGCGTCGGTATCTCGACGGGGAGGAGCCCGAGGAGCTGGCCGATCGCGGGGACCGCCGACTCGTCGCCGCCGAGAAAGAATTCCGGCGCGTCGCGGTCGATCACGTATCCGCGACCGGGGCCCGAGATCGCGGCCTGCGCTCCGGCCTCGACCGCTTCGGCCCATTGCGACGCGACGCCGTCGCCGTGGATGACGGCCTCGATGTCGAGCGTGCGCGCGTCGGGGACGGCGCGCAGAGGCGTGAACGTTCGGATGGCCGGGCGGCGCCCATCGGGCAGGAGGAACTCGTTGCCGTTCCAACTCGGCATCACGAGCTCGCGCGCGCCCGGAGGTGGGAATAGGAGGCGAATGCTGGCGGCGGGCTCCTCGACGCGGAACCCGGCGAGCTCGGGGCCGGCGAGGGTGATCCGGACGAGGCACGGGTTCACCACTTCGGCCCGGCGTACCTCGACCCTCCGGAACTCCGGTGGCTCGCGGCGCTGCCGCAACGGTTCTCGAGGGACGTCGGAGCCGCTCATCGCGCCCAGCCTCTCATCGAGCCCAGCGTCCCATCGAGCCCAGCCTCACATCTCGGCGCGCGAGGATGAGCGGCGTGACCGTCGTTGATCGCGTCGCGGCGCGGGTACTGGTTGTCGACGACGACGGTGCGCTCCTGCTGTTGCAGGGATGCGACCCCGTGCGACCCGATGCCGGGAAGTGGTGGTTCACCCCGGGTGGCGGCCTCGACGAGGGTGAGACCGCCGAGATCGCGGCGCGCCGCGAGCTGCGCGAGGAGACCGGGCTGGAGGTCGGCGATCTCGGTCCCGTCGTGTTCCGCCGGATCGCGCACTTCGCATTCGAGGGTGTGCAATACCGCCAGCGGGAGTCGTTCTTCTCCGTGCGCGCCGGTCGATTCGCGATCGATTCCGCCGGCTGGAGCGACGTCGAACGCCGTTCGGTGCTCGACCATCGTTGGTGGACGTACGCCGAGCTCGCCGCGACCGACGAGACGCTTCACCCCGCGGAGCTTCCCCAGATCCTGGATGACCTGCTCGAGGGCTAGGTCGTGATCGAGGGAACGGGCTGCGGCGGCGGTGGGCCGACGTACTGCGCGCTCGGCCGGATGAGCCGGTTGTCGGCCGCCTGCTCGAGGATGTGCGCGCACCAGCCGATGACGCGGCTCGCGGCGAACGTGGGCGTGAACAGCTCGCGGGGTATGCCGCAGCGATCCATGACGATGCCGGCGTAGAACTCGACGTTCGTGTAAAGGCGACGTCCGGGCTTGAGCTCGTCGAGCACCTTGACCGCGGTGGCCTCGATGTGGCGCGCGAGTTCCATCTTGTCGCCGCCGAGCGAGTCGGCGACGTCGCGCAGCATGAGTGATCGGGGATCGTCGGTCTTGTACACCCGGTGCCCGAATCCCATGAGCCGGTCGCCCCGTTCGACCGCGTCGCGCAGCCACGGTTCCGCTCGTTCGGGCGTGCCGATCTCGTCGAGCATCTGCAGTGCGCGGCTCGGCGCACCGCCGTGCAACGGTCCGGACAAGGCTCCGATCGCACCGACGACCGCCGCGCCGAGATCGGCGCCGGTGGAGGTGATCACGCGCGCGGTGAAGGTCGACGCGTTGAAGCCGTGGTCGACGGTCGAGATGAGGTACTTCTCGACCGCGGCAGCGTGTTCCGCGACGGGGACCTCGCCCTGCATCATGTAGAGATAGTTCGCCGCGTACGCGAGGTCGGCGCGGGGCGCGATGGGCTCGAGCCCGCGTCGCAACCGCCACAACGCGCAGATCAGGCTCGGGACTACCGCGCAGATCGACATCGCGTTGTCGCGCAACTCCTCGTCGTCGATGTCGTGCGACGGTCGGAACCCGAAGGCGGCGCCGTACTGCGAGACCGCGGTGCGCAGGGCGTCGAGCGGTACGAAGACCTCGCCCGCGCGCGCGATCGCGGGGAGCACGTCGGCGACCTCGGTCGGGATCACGCGCCGCGGCACGATCGTTGCCGCGAACGCGTCGCGCTCGGCGATCGTCGTCGGCAGCCGGCCTTCGAACATCAGCTGCCAGACGTCTTCGATCGGGCGTGTCTTCGCCAGATCGACCGCGCTGTATTGCCGGTAGTGGTAGAAGCCCTCGAGGCCGCGCACGTCGCCGACGGTGGTGTCGGCGACCACGACTCCCTCGAGTCCCTTCGGCACCTCGTGCGCCTGCGCATCGGCGGGCTGGATCATCGCGACGCGCATGAGGTCGCGCATCGAGACGATTCCGACGAGCTTGCGTCCGCCGGCGCTCTCCTCGACCACCGGGATATGCCGGTAGCCCCGCTCGCCCAGGCTCGCGAACGCGGCGCGCGCCTCGACCTCGGGGCCGACCGTGTAGGGGTCGGCGGTCATCCACTCCGAGACCTTCGCGGTCGACGCGTCGGACCCGGCGGCGGCCAACCGGATCATGTCGCGCTCGGTCAGAATCCCGATCGCCCGGTCGTCGTGGTCGGTGACGACGACGGACCCGACTTTGTTCTCGCGCATGCGCTGCGCAGTGACGGCGACCGTCTCCGCGGGCTGCGCGGTGACGACCGGCCGGCTCATGAGATCGGCGACGGTTCGCTCGGTGGCCACGTCGGGATTCTACGACTCCGGCGGTGGTGTTGCCGTCCCGTGTCGCCCCGCGCCCGCCGCGAAGCGCGCCGCGCCCGCGACCGTTTCTCCCGACGCCAGAACGCGCTGTCCGTGCTCGAACTCCACCTGGATCGCGTCGTCGATACCGAGCCCCCACTGGTCGTAGCTCGACGCGCGGTCTTCGCGCAGACAGATTTGCGGAAGCGCGGTCAGTTCCACGGCGAGCTCGATCGCACGGGTGCGGGCCTCGCCCGGATCGGTCAGCCGGTTGGCCAGGCCCATGCGCAAGGCCTCGTCGCCGGAGACGCCGCGCCCCGTCAATATGAGATCGAGCGCGTGGGCATGGCCGATGAGTCGCGGGAGCCGAAACGTGCCCCCGTCGACCAGCGGCACGCCCCACCGGCGGCAGAACACGCCGAACACGGCGTCGTGCGCCGCGACTCGGAGGTCGCACCACAGCGCGAGCTCGAGCCCGCCCGCTACGGCGTATCCCTCGATCGCGGCGATCACCGGCTTCGAGAGCATCATCCGCGTCGGCCCCATCGGACCGTCGCCCCCGGCTCGCACCACATTCCCGCGTTCTTCGCCGATCGCCTTCAAGTCGGCGCCCGCGCAGAACGTTCCTCCCGCGCCGGTGAGTACCGCGACGTCGTGGTCTTCGTCGGCGTCGAAGGCGCGGAACGCGTCGGCGAGCTCGCCGGCCATCGCTCGGTCGACCGCGTTGCGACGGTCGGGTCGATCGATGGTAACGATCGTGACGCGCTCGACGTGCTCGACCGTGACGTTCATGCGGGTTCCCTTCTCCCGTCCAGATGCGCGCGCTCGTTCAGCGATGCCACGGAGCGCACGCCGGTGCGCGACGCGATCATGCGCGACAGCGACGTGTAGTGAGGCTCGAACCACAGGTGCCGGTCGAGCCCGAGCGCGATCGCGAACGCGACGTTGATGACCCCGCCGTGACATACCGCGACGACGCGCTGCCCGGCATGGGCCGCGACGATCTCGTCGACCACGGACGAGATCCGCGTGCGGAACTGATCGGCGGGCTCCGCGCCGAACTGCTCCCATCGGCCCTCGTACATCGCGGTGAGCTGCGGATCGTTGGTGGCGCGCAGCTCCTCCATCGGGATGTAGTGGTCGGATTGCGCGTCGTACTCCATGAGCCCGGGTGCGACCTCGACCTCGAGGCCGTGTACCCGCGCGATGGGTTCCGCAGTCTCCCGGGCGCGCCGTTGTGGGCTCGACAGCACGATGTCGACCGGTTCGGCCGCGAGCCAGGCCGCGAGCCGCTCCGCCTGCTCGCGCCCGAGCGCGGTCAACGCCGGATTCGCGGGCACTCCGGTCCCGGCCGCGATCCTCTCCGGCTCGCCGTGGCGCACCCACAACAGATCCATGTCAGCGCTTCCTCATCGCAGCGCAAGCCCGAGGATCGCTTCCAGCTCCGTCAGCGCGTCGGCGGGGTCGACGACCTTGATCGTGGCCATGCCCATCGCGCGGGCGGGCTTGAGGTTCATGCCGAGATCGTCGAGGAACACCGCCTCCGACGCGAGCACGTCGAGGCGCGCGAGCGCCAATGCGTAGATGCGGGGGTCGGGCTTGCGCAGGCCTTCGACTGCGGATTCGACCACCACGTCGAACAGGCGGGTCTCGTGGATGCTGTTCGGCGCGGTCTGGCGCTTCTCGTCGGTCCAGTTGTTCGTCAGCGCGGCCGTACGCAGTCCGCTCGCGCGGATCTTCCCGATCGCGTTCGCCATCTCCGGCCGCGGACCGAGCGACGATGCGACGAGGCCCATGAGGCGCCGCGCGTCGAGCACGAAGCCCGCTTCGGTGGCCTCGGCCTCCAGCGCGATCACGAACTCGTCCATGCCGAGCTCGCCCCGTTCCAGCGCGGCCCACGCGCCGGTCTCGCTACTGCGGCGGATCAACGCCCGCATCGTGCCCTTCTCGAGGGCGTTGCCGTGGTCGTAGGCATCGAACGCCTCGAACGGCGACGGGAACACGACGCCACCCAGATCGAAGATGACGGCGCGGTAGGTCATGTCGGAAGGTCGGCGGTCGCGCCGGTCACTCCAGGTCGGCGGCGCGTTTGTCGACGAAGGCTTGGCGGAGCTCGTCGCTGTCGCCCCAGAGGTTGAGCTCGAACGTGAACCCCTGCTCGAAGCGGTAGGACCGCTTCACGTCGACGGGATCGATCATGTTGAGCGACTCCTTCGCCCGGCGCATGACGATCGGGCTCTTCTTCGCGATCACGGCCGCGATCTCGAGCGCGGCATCGAGCAGCTCGGCGCGGGGGACGACGCGTTCCACGGTGCCGAACGCGAGGAGCTCGGCCGCGGTGATCGTGGTTCCGGTGAGGAACATCGCGCGCAGCTTGTGTTGGGGTACGAAGCGGGCGAGGTGGGTTGCGACGCCGAGCGCACCGCGGTCGACCTCGGGCAGCCCGAAGGTCGCGTCGTCGGACGCGATCACGACGTCGGCGTTACCGGCCAGCCCGATGCCGCCGCCTACGCAGAAGCCCTGCACGGCGGCGATCACCGGTACTTCGCAGTCGTACACCGCCGCGAAGGCCTCGTAGCAACCGCGATTCACTCCGATCAACGACTCGTTCGTGGGATCGGCCGCGAGCTCCTTGATGTCGACGCCGGCCTGAAAGCCCTTTCCCTCGGCCCGCAGGATCACGACTCGGGTATTGGGATCGCGGCCCGCGGTGCGCAGCGCGTCGGCCAGTTGGAACCAGCCGGCGACCGGCAGGGCGTTCACGGGCGGGTTGTCGATCGTGACGATCACGACGTGCTCGCGCGTTTCCGAGCGGATCATGCGCGGGAGCATACTTCCGGACATGTTCGGTGCCGGCAGTCCCAGCTTGTGGAACGCAACCCTGCCGGATGCCGAGCGGGTTGCGCGCGCGGCGCTCGACGGGGATGTCGTCGCCGACGTCGCGATCGTCGGCGCCGGGTACACCGGGCTCTGGACCGCGTATGCGCTCATCTGCGCGGATCCCACGCTGCGGGTCGTCGTCTGCGAACGGGAATCGGTCGGTTTCGGGGCATCGGGTCGCAACGGTGGTTGGTGCTCGGCGTTGTTCGCCGGGAGTCGCGACGCGACCGCGCGTAGCCACGGCCGCGACGGCGTGGTAGCGATGCAGCGCGCGATGTTCGCCACTCTCGACGAGATCGAACGCGTGATCGACGACGAACGCATCGAATGCGACTGGGCGCGCGGCGGCACGGTGCAGGTCGCGACGATTCCCGCGCATCTCAGCCGGTTGCGCGAGGAGCTCGCCGACCACCGCGCCTGGGGCTTCGGAGCCGACGACTATCGCGAGCTCTCGCCCGCGGACGCGAGTGAGGTGATCGGCTGCCGGCCCAATCTCGGTGCCCTGTTCACACCGCACTGCGCGGCGATCCATCCGGCCAAGCTCGTGCACGGCCTGGCGCGGGCCGTCGAGCGCCGAGGCGTCACGATCTACGAGCACACGCCCGTTCACGCGATCGAGCCGGGCCGAGTGTGGACGACGCGCGGTGCGGTGCGCGCGGAGATCGTCGTGCGCGCGACCGAGGCGTTCAGCCCGGCGCTACCGGGTCTCCGCCGGGCGATCGTGCCCGTCTACTCCTTGATGATCGCGACCGAGCCGCTGCCCGACGCCTTCTGGGCGGACGCGCGGCTCGATACGCGTCCGACCTTTGCCGACTTTCGCCACATGATCATCTACGGGCAGCGCACCGCCGACGGCCGGTTCGCGTTCGGCGGTCGCGGGACGCCGTACCACTTCGGATCGCGCGTGCGTCCGGACTTCGACCTCGACCCGCGCGTCTTCGCGTCACTGCACACGACACTTCGTTCGCTGTTCCCCGCGCTCGGCGACGCGTCGATCACGCACCGCTGGGGTGGCGCGGTGGGCGTGCCGCGCGATTGGTATCCGTCGGCGGGCTTCGATCGCGCCAGCGGCTACGCGTGGGCGGGTGGGTACGTGGGTGACGGCGTGAGCACGACGAACCTCGCGGGTCGCACCCTCGCCGATCTGGTGCTGGAGCGCGACACCGATCTCGTGCATCTCCCGTGGGTCGGTCACCGCTCGCCCCGCTGGGAGCCGGAACCGGTGCGGTGGCTCGGTATCAACCTGTCCCGCAAGCTGGTCGAGTCGATCGACCGGGCCGAAGCCGCGGGCCGGAACCCACGGCGCCGGGCCCGCGTCGTCAAGCGTCTCCTGGGTTAGGCGCATGGGTTGGGCGCGCGCCACCCCGGGCCGCGTTGTCAGTCGTCTCCGACGATGGTGACGGTGCCGGTTGCGCGGTCGATCGGGAGAGCTCCCGCGCTGTCGAGCACGACGGAGAACGTCTCGTCGTTCTCCACACTCGTATCTCCGTTGACGGCAATGGTGATGGTCCCCGACGTGGTGTTCGCCGCGATCGTGAGGCTTCCCGTCTTCGCGACATAGTCGCCGTCGGCGGCCGCCGTGCCGTTGACCGTGTGGTATTTCACGACCGTGGTGGTTCCCTGCGCGGCGGAGAGCGTCACCGTGAGGTTCGCGTTCTTCGCGCCGGTGTCGCCTTCGACGACCGCCGCGTCGCCGATCCCGGCGCCGGTGAGACTCGGACCGTCGTCGTTGATGATCGTGCCCGTACCCGTGTCCTGATCGATCGGAACTCCCGACGAGCCGGTTCCGGTCAACTTCACGTCGAAGCTCTCGGTTCCTTCGGCGACCGTGTCTCCCTTGACCGCGATCGAGATCTTCGCCGAGACCGAGCCGGCCGGGATGCTGACCTTGCCCGTCTTGGCCACAAAGTCGGATCCGGCGACCGCATCGCCGTTTTGCGTCGTGTATGCCACCGGTGTCGGCGTGGCCGACGGTGCCGACAACGTGACCGTGAACACCGCGTTCACTGTCCCGCTGTTGCCCTCCATCACAGACGCATCGCCCACGGAGACGACGGGGTCGTGCGTCGCGTCGTCGTCGAGAATGGTGCCGGTCGCCTGCGTGGTTCCGACCGGCACGCCACCGGACGCGCCCGTGAGCGCGAGGCCGAACGTCTCGTCTCCCTCTTGGACGTTGTCGCCGGTGACCGGTACCGAAACCGTCGCCGTGGTCTTGTGCGCCGCGATGCTCATCGTGCCGACCTTGGCGGTGTAGTCAGAGCCGGCGAGCGCGGTGCCGTCGACCGTCTCGTAGCTCACGGTGGTCTTCGTCGCCCGGGGAGAAGTGAGCAGCGCGGTGAACTTCATCGTGTGTGTCGCTCCGGGTGCGCCTTCGATCGCGGACGCGTCGTACACGTAGACCGTGGGTACGTCGGGATAGAAGGTCGCGGTGACACTCGTCAGCCCGTTCGCGTTCACCGTGCAATTCGGGCTGGTCCCCGCGCACGCACCGCTCCACGCGACGAGGTGATATCCGGGATTCGGCGACGCGGTCAGGTTCACCGGCGTTCCCGTGTCGACCGACGTGAAGCACGATGCGCCGCAGTCGATCTCGCCCGGATTGGCACCGGGCGTCGCGGAGCTGCTGACGCCCCCGCCGTCGGTCGACGCGCCGACACCGGTAACGATGTTGACGTTCACGGTCGACCGGTTCGTCGCGTTGGTGACGTTCGCGGCCACCATCTGACGCGCGATGAGCCCACCCACGAAATTGTTGCAGTTGTTCGGGTCGTTCGCGATCTCGTTGCAGGTGATCGAGTTGTCGACGGGATCGACCGGTCCTGTGTAGTAGTAGGTCTCGGTGACAGTGACGCTCGACGCGTCGCCCGGGTTGACCTGGTCGCCCGGCTCCAGTTCGACACCTTCGTTGCCCACCGGGTCCGGCTGGAACAGCTCCGCCACCCGGGAGATCTGTGAGTTGTTGATGGCGCGCTGTACTTCCGGGTCGGTGACGAGGAGTTGATTGACGTCGACCGGATTCGGGCTCGACGCCTGGTACTTCAACACCCAGACGGCGTCGGGCAGCCGGGTTTCCGCCGGCTCCGGGATCACCGCGGGCGCGACCCGCGTCTGGATCTGCTCACCGGTCGGGGTGGCCACCACGGTCGACACGACCGACGGGACGCTCGGCGTGACGAAGTAGTTGCCTTGCGTCGTACCGCCATAGGGCGTCAGTACACCCGTCGATCCGGCGGCGGATCCGCCGAGGTCGCACAGCCAGGAATACGTCTGCACGCCCGGGGTGCCGTTCACGTGCACGCCGAAGTGGTTCACCATGCCGATGGGCGTCTTCGCGCTCCACGCACCGCCCGCGTACGTCGCGACGAACTTCACCCGGACGCCGCTGTGTCCGTCGGGGAACGTCATGTTGGTGATGTTCGCGGCCGGCGCGGGCCCGTACGGGTTCGGATAGCCGCCGCTTCCCGGCCACGTGTAGGTGATCTGCGTGTCGGTGATGTCCTCGATCTCGACCTCGAAGCCCTCGCACTCCTTGTCGGTGCCGTTCCCGACGTCGAAGTTCGTGGCATAGCCACTGATCGCGGGCGGCGACGCATGCGCAGGGGCAACCGAGAACAGCCCGCTGCCGAGGCAAGCGAGCGCGGCCAGAGCTGTAAAGCGACTTCGTCCCGTCATCACGCGCCCCCCGAGTTGTTCGAACCCCAACGCGGGGGAACATACGCGTCGAAACCCCCGAAGCCGTCGGTCTTAGCCACGATTTGAGCAAGAGTTAGCAAGCGCTCTGCGGGTTCCATCAGTCGAAGGCGGGCATCGCCGGCAGCTCGCGTTCGACCAGCGCGTCGTACCGGCTGCGGAGTTGGCGCGCATAGCTCGGCTTCGTCGGTACGAGGAACTGTTCGGCGCGAATCGCGTCGACGATGATTCCCGCGACCTCTTCGGGCTGGGCGCCGACAGTGGTAGTGAGGTCGGTGAGTGCCTGTTCCACGAATTGGGCGTCGTCGGACCGCGCGGCCGCGAGCGACTCGGGCCGGTTCCGCCCGGACGCGGCGATGCGGGTGTCGACCGCCGCGGGAACGACCGCCGACACTTTGATGGGCGCACCGATCGCGCGGAGATCGTGCGCGAGGCATTCGGTCGCGGCCTGGGCGGCGAACTTCGACACGGTGTACGGACCCGAGAACGCGTTCGTGCACATGCCGGCCATCGACGTGGTGTTCACGATGTGGGCCGTGGTCCCGGCCGCGAGCATGCGGGGGACGAACGCACGGATCGCGTGGAGGATGCCCCAGAGGTTGACACCCAGCGTCCACTCGAAGTCGGCGGGAGGGCGTTCCCACATGAGCCCACCGGCGAAGACGCCCGCGTTGTTGCACAGCACGTCGGTCGATCCGAACGTCTCGTAGGCGTGCTCGGCCAAGGCGTCGACGGCCTCGAAGCGCGATACGTCGGCCACGAAACTGCTCGTGTGCTCCAGCCCGGCGACCGTCTCGGCGAGCGCCGTACCTTCGATATCGGCGGCCACGACGCGCATCCCCTCGCCCGCGAATCGGCGCACGAGGGCCCGGCCGATTCCGCTGCCGGCGCCGGTGACGACCGCGACTTTTCCTTGAAGTTGTTCCATCGGCGCATGGTGGCAGAGGATGCTCACCATGAGCGAGCGCATCGAGAAGCTGATCTCCGACCTGACGCTCGACGAGAAGGCCGCCGTGGCCGCGGGTGTCGACCTATGGCACGGGCCCGGAATCGACCGGTTGGGTGTGCCCGCGCTGAAGGTCACCGACGGCCCGAGCGGCGCACGGGGTGAACAATGGTCGGGCCGCCCGTCGGCGAACTTTCCGTGCGGCACCGCGCTCGGGGCGACGTGGAATACCGAGCTCGTGCACGAGGTCGGCAAGCGGCTCGGCGTCGAGACGAGGCGCAAGCAGGCGCACGCGTTGCTCGCACCGACGGTGAACATTCACCGCCACCCGCTCGCGGGACGGAACTTCGAGTGCTATTCGGAAGATCCGTGGCTGTCGGCGCGCATGGCGGTCGCGTACATCACCGGCGTGCAGTCGCAGGGCGTGGGATGCACCGTGAAGCACTTTGTCGCCAACGACTCCGAGTTCGAGCGGATGACGATCAGCTCCGAGGTCGACGAGCGCACATTGCGGGAGATCTCGCTCGTGCCGTTCGAGGCCGCGGTCGTCGAAGCCGGGACGTGGGCGTTGATGACCGCGTACAACCGGGTCAACGGTTCGTACGCCAGCGAGCACGCGGAGCTCATCGCGATCCTGCGCGACGAGTGGGGTTTCGACGGCCTGGTCATGTCCGACTGGTACGGCCTCCACAGCACCGTGCCCGCCGCCAACGCCGGACTCGATCTGGAGATGCCGGGACCGCCGCAGTTCTTCGGCGAGAAGCTCGCGGCGGCGGTGCGCGCCGGCGAGGTGCGCGAGTCGGTGCTCGACGACAAGGCCCACCGCGTCCTGATGTTGATCGAGCGCACCGGACGCCTCGACGACGAGCGTCCGCAGGAAGTGTGCATCGACGATCCGATCGATCGTGCGATCGCCCGCCGGGCTGCGCGCGAGAGCTTTGTGCTGCTGCGCAACGAACGCGCCGCGCTGCCGATCACGCCGGCGATCAAGACGCTCGCAGTCATCGGACCGAACGCCGACGCGACCGTCATCCAAGGCGGCGGCAGCGCACGCGTCACTCCGCATCCTCCGGTGTCGCCGCTCGCCGGGCTGCGCGCGCGCTTCGAGCCCGCCGGCGTCGAGGTCGTGCACGAGCGCGGTTGCTACAGCTTCAAGCGCACTCCGATCCTCGAGACGGGTCCGGTACTGCAGGCCCCGCTGACGGTCGAGTACTTCGCAGGACGCGAACGCGAAGGCGACCCGGCGTACGTCGAGGAGTCGGCGCGCGGTCTCTTCACGTTCATCGGCCCCGTCGGAAACGGCGTGCCCGATGAGTTCTCGCTGAAGGCTCGCGGCACGATCGCGGCGTCGGAGACGGGGGAATGGACCTTCACGCTCGTCCAGGTCGGTCGCGCCCGGCTGACGATCGACGGTGAATTGGTCGTCGACAACTGGAACCCGGTCGGTCGCAGCGACGCGTTCATGGGCTACGGCAGCGGGGAGGCCGCCGGTTCGATCGAACTGACCGCGGGCGAGCCGCACACGCTGGAGGTCGAGTTCGTCCCGCCCCGCGGTCTCGGCGGCCTCGAGATCGGGTGCCGACCGCCCGCGCCGCCCGACCTCATGGATCGCGCGGTCGCGCTCGCCCGTCGCGCCGACTCGGTGATCTGTATCGTCGGCACCGACAACGACTGGGAGACGGAAGGCCACGATCGCGAGTCGATGGCGCTGCCGCCGCCGCAGGACGAGCTCGTGCGCGCGGTCGCCGCCGCCAATCCCAACACGGTGGTCGTCATCAACGCCGCATCTCCGGTCGAGATGCCCTGGGCCGACGACGTCGCCGCGATCGTGCAGGCGTGGTTCCCGGGTGAGGAGTGGGGCAACGCCCTCGCCGACGTCGTGTCGGGCGACGAGTCGCCGTCGGGGAAGTTGCCGACGACGATTCCCGTGCGTATCGAGGACACGCCGGCATTCACGAACTATCCCGGCGAGCGGGGCCAGGTTCGCTACGGCGAAGGTGTCTTCGTGGGGTACCGGTGGTACGACGCGCGCCGTATCGAACCGCGCTACTGCTTCGGGCACGGCCTGTCGTACACGACCTTCGAGCTCGGTGCGCCGACGTGGGACGGCGAGTCGGTGCACGTGTCGGTCACCAACACGGGTGCGACGCGGGGCGCGGAGACGGTGCAGTGCTACGTGCGCGACGCGGAGGCGTCGGTGGCGCGACCCGAGCAGGAGTTGAAGGCGTTCGCGAAGGTCTGGCTCGACCCGGGCGAGTCGCGCGCGGTGCGGCTGCCACTCGACGAGCGCTCCTTCTCGTTCTGGGACGTGGTCGCGCACGCGTGGACCGCCGAGCCGGGTGAGTTCGAACTGCGGATCGGCACGTCGTCGCGTGCCATTGCGCACCGCTTGACGATCGAGCGCGCCTAGTGGCCGCCCGTCCGACGCTCACGGTCGGGTTGGCGAACTTCGGCGCGAGCTACCCGCCGGGCGAATGGAAGCAATTCATCGACCTCGGCCGCGCCGCAGACGACGCCGGCATCGATCGGATCGTCGTCGTCGACCACGTCGTGATGGGTCCGCACACCGAGAACTACGTGTGGGGCAAGTTCCCGGTGCCGCCCGACGCGCCGTGGCTCGAGCCGTTGACGATGCTCTCTGCCATCGCGGCCGTGACCACGCGGGTCCGACTCGCGCCGGGCATCCTCCTCGCACCGTTGCGCCCGGCCGTGCTGCTGGCGAAGCAAGTTGCGACGCTCGACCAGATCTCGGGCGGGCGCGTCGACCTCGGCGTGGGAACGGGTTGGCAGCGCGAGGAGTACGACGCGGAAGGCCTCGCGTTCGACAACCGCGGCCAGTTGCTCGACGACACGTTGGCCGCGTGCCGCGTGCTCTGGCGCGATACTCCGGCCGAGCTCGACGCGCCGACGATCTCGTTCCGCGACATCTACTGCATGCCGAAGCCGCTGCAGCCGAACGGCGTACCCATCTGGGTCGCGGGAACATTGCACGCCCGCAATGTCGCGCGCGTCGTCGAGCACGGTGCCGGTTGGATCCCGATCATGGGCGAGACGGTCGAGGGCATCGCGGCGGGCTCGGCGCGGATCCGCGACGCGTGCGCGGCCGCGGGGCGAGACCCGGCGGGCTTGCAGGTGCAGGCGCCCGTGCGCATGGCGAAGGGTGACGACGGCCGGTTCGACGTCGCCGCGTCGATGGCCTCGGTCCCCGAGCTCGTCGCGGCGGGCGCCACCGACGTCATCGTCACGTTGCGCGCGTTCGCCGCCGACCCAGCTGCCGCTCCCGATGCGATGCGCCGCCTGCGGAAAGCGTTCGACGCCGTCGCCGGGTGAACGCCGACCCATCGCAAGTAACGTCCGGGGTGTGCTGACACCGTTCGACGACTATCCGATTCATCAAACGCCGCTGCCGATCGCGCATCCGGCGACGGGTGACCCGAACCACTACGACCGCTTCTGGTTCAACGGTTACACGGAGGATTACTACTTCGCCGTCGGCATGGCGGTGTACCCGAACCGAGGCATCATCGACGGTGCGTTCTCGGTTGTGCACGACGGCGTGCAACGGTCGGTGTTCGCGTCGGGCCGCATCCCGGCCGACCGCGGCGAGACCCGCATCGGCCCGTTGACGATCGAGATCGTCGAGCCGCTGCGCGTCACGCGCGTCCGCGCCGACGCCGCCGACCTCGGGATCGACGCCGACGTGACCTTCACCGCGCGGTCGGTCGCGCTCGAAGAGCCGCGCCAGACCCTCACCGCGGGGACGAAGACCGTCATGGACTCCACGCGCATGACGCAGTGGGGCACGTGGTCGGGACGGATCGCAGTTCCCGGACGCGACATCGCCCTCGATCGCGTGTACGGCACCAAGGACCGGTCGTGGGGTGTGCGCCCGGTCGGCGCGCCGACTCCCGCGGCGCCCGGCAACTCGTTGCCGCAGATCTTCTTCCTCTGGGCGCCTATCAACTGGGACGATTGCTGCACGCATTTCCTTTGCTTCGAGCGTGCGAACGGCGACCGATGGGTCGGTAGCCAGGCGATCCTCGATGTCATCGGCGCCGGCGATCCCACGTGGAACGCCGACGAACGCATCCATCACCTCGCCGGCGCGACCCACGAGGTGCGTTGGGCGCCGGGGCTGCGCCGGTCGGAAGGCGCCACTCTCCGGCTCCTCAACTACGACCACTCCGAGGAACGCATCGAGCTCGAGCCTCTGATGACGTTCCGGATGCGCGGCCTCGGGTACACGCACCCCGAGTGGGGCCACGGTCATTGGCACGGCGAGCTCGCGGTCGGTTCCGAGGAGCACAAGGTCGAGGAGCTCGACAACGTCGATCCCTGGAACATCCACATCCAACAGGTGATGCGCGCCCGATGGGGCGACAAGGTCGGCATCGGCGTGCTCGAGCAACTCGCGTTCGGCGCGCACGACCCGAGCGGCCTTACCGGGATCCTCGACGGCTTCGCGGGCGGGTCCCGCTAGACGCGACCCACTACGTGTGAGTCGTTCACGGTCACGGTCCAGCCGTCGGCATCGCGGAACGTGAAGCTCGCATGTGGTCCGCGCTCGATGGCCGAGACCTCGATGCCGCGTCGGTCCATCGCCTCGCGCAGCGCATCCAGGTCGTCGGCCATCAGGTCGAACGGTGCGGCGCGGCCATCGATGCGCGCGCCCGCGTCGAGCACCAGTACGAGGTGGGTACCGCCGCGCAGCTCGAGCTCGGCGATGGCGTCGGTGGCACGGGCTTCGTGCACTGCTCGCAACCCGAGGTCGCGGTAGAACGCGAACGCGGTGGTCAGGTCGTGGGTCGCGAGCACCACGTGACCGACCCACAAGGCCGGTTTCGCGTCGACGAGCTCAACTGGCGGGCCGCCCTCCATGCCGTGCAGTGTGACACGTATGAGCACCCGGAACTCGTCGGCGCCGAACATCCTCCTCGTGGTCTCCGACCAGGAACGTCAGCGCGGTTGGCTGCCTCCCGACGTACATCTGCCGTGGCGCGATCGCCTGCGGGCGGAAGGAATGGAGCTCACGCGGCACTACACGCACAGCTCTCCGTGCTCGCCGTCGCGCGCGTCGCTGTTCACCGGTCAGTACATCGCGCAGCACGGCGTCGTCGACAACGTGATCATGCCCGAGCACAAGGAGCTCGATCCGGCCGTCCCCACGATCGGTTCCATCCTGCGCGACGCGGGGTACCGGTCGAGCTACATCGGGAAGTGGCACCTTTCGCAGTCGGCCACCCCCGACATGACCGCGTACGGCTTCGCCGACTGGGAGGGCAACGATCGCCACTTCATGGGTTGGGCGGGAACGGGCGTGCACTTCGACCCGATCATCGCCGCGAACGCGGCGGCGTGGTTGCGCGCCAACGCCGCGACCACGCCGGAGCCGTGGTTCCTCACCGTCGCTCTCGTCAACCCGCACGACGTGATGTGGTTCCCGATCGACCAGCCCGGCTACGACGACCGCCATCCCGACGAGGTGCGACGCGCGCGCAAAGTGCTCGAGTGGGCGAAGTGGAAGGAAGACGACGTCCTCCCGATCTTCGACACCGGCTACGACGAGGTGTGCGAGACGTTGCCCCCGAACTTTGGCGACGACCTGCTCGACAAGCCCGCCGCGCAGCGCCAGTGGCGGTGGGATCAGCAGCACGGCCTCTGGGGTTACATCGACCCGAGCGACACCAAGTCGTGGCTGCGGCATCTCGACTATTACGTGAAGCTGCAGCAGATGGCCGACGAGTCGCTCGGCACGGTGCTCGGCGCGTTGGAGGAGTCGGGCGCGTACGACGACACGATCGTGATCTTCACCTCCGACCACGGTGATATGTGCGGATCGCACGGGCTCCGCTCGAAGGGCCCGTTCGT
>DASYJT010000145.1:0-2681 GCA_035996165.1 Acidimicrobiia bacterium | reverse complement strand
CCCAATTTCCCACCAACAGTTGGCAGGAAAAACGTTCCTGGGGAACGATTTTCCTGCCAACAGTTGGTGGGTTTATCGGGATTCGTAGAATCTCGCCGCATGTTGATGGTGGGTTTGACGGGCGGAATCGGTGCGGGGAAGTCGACCGTGGCCGGGATGCTCGCCGGGCGAGGTGCGATCGTCATCGACGCCGACAAGATCGCCCGAGAAGTGGTCGAGCCCGGTACGCCGACCCTCGCCCAGCTCGTGGAGCGGTTCGGCGCCGCGATCCTGCAGCCCGACGGCTCGCTCGACCGGGCGGCGTTGGCCGCGGTCGCATTCGTCGACGACCCGACCCGCAAGGAGCTCGAAGCCATCACGCACCCCGCGATCGGCGCGGAGTTCCTGCGCCGGGTGGCCGAAGCTCCACCCGGGGCGGTGGTGATCCACGACGTGCCGCTCCTCGTGGAGTCGAAGCGTGGCTTCGAGTATGCGTGCGTGATCGTCGTCGAGGCACCGCTGGAGACGCGCCTCGACCGGTTGGAGGACCGGGGTGTCCCGCGCGACGACGCGCGCCGGAGGATCGGATTGCAGGCGACCGACGAGGACCGCCGAAAAGTGGCCACCTGGGTCGTCGACAACTCGGGCCCGCTCGCCGAGTTGGAGAAACAGATCAGCGATATCTGGACAGAGTTGGAGCGTCGCGCCGGCGATCCGGCGACGTAACTGTCTCACCCCACCGGTACTCTCGCTCCGTGCCGTTGTTCGACCTCGTCACCGACATGGAACCCGCCGGTGACCAGCCGGAGGCGATCGCCGCGCTCGGCCGCGGCCTCGAGAACGGCGACCGGTTCCAGACCCTGTTGGGCATCACCGGGTCGGGAAAGAGCTTCACGATCGCCAACGTGATCGCGAACGCGCAGCGGCCCACCTTGGTGCTGGCGCCGAACAAGTCGCTGGCCGCGCAGCTCGCCGCCGAGTTCCGGGAGATGTTCCCGAAGAATCGGGTCGAGTACTTCGTCAGCTACTACGACTACTACCAGCCCGAGGCGTACCTCCCGACCACCGACACGTACATCGAAAAAGACAGCTCGATCAACGACGAGATCGACCGCTTGCGCCACTCGGCCACGAGTGCGCTGCTCACGCGGCGAGACGTGATCATCGTCGCGTCGGTGTCGGCGATCTACGGCCTCGGTTCACCGGAGCAGTACGGCAAGCAACTGCTCATGCTGAGCCCGGGCGACGAACGCGACCAGCGCGACATCCTGCGCCGGCTCGTCGAGCTGCAGTACGAGCGCAACGACTTCGGGTTCACCCGCAACAAGTTCCGCGTGCGGGGCGACACGATCGAGGTCTTCCCCGCGTACGAGGAACGGGCCGTGCGCATCCAACTCTTCGGCGACGAGGTCGAGCGCATCTGCAGTGTCGATCCGCTCACCGGCGAGATCGTCGAGGAGCTCGACGCGCTCGCGCTGTTCCCGGCTTCCCACTACGTCACCGACGAGGAACGGCTCCGGGAAGCGATCGACGGCATCCAGGCCGAGCTCACACTCCGACTCGCCGAGCTCGAGAGCGAGGGCAAGCTGCTCGAGGCGCAGCGCCTGCGCATGCGCACGAGCTACGACCTCGAGATGTTGCGCGAGGTCGGAAGCTGCTCGGGGGTCGAGAACTACTCGATGCACCTCGACGGCCGGCAGCGGCACGAGCCGCCGTACACACTGCTCGACTATTTCCCCGACGATTGGTTGTGCATCGTCGACGAGTCGCACGTGGCGATCCCGCAACTGCACGGCCAGTACATGGGCGACAAGTCGCGCAAGGACACACTCGTCGACCACGGCTTCCGGCTGCCGTCCGCGATGGACAACCGGCCCTTGCGCTTCGAGGAGTTCACCGAGCGAGTGAACCAGGTCGTGTTCATGTCGGCGACACCGAGCGCGTGGGAGCGGGAAACCTCCACCCAGATCGTCGAACAGGTCGTGCGGCCGACCGGTCTGATCGACCCCGAGATCCACGTCAAGCCCACCAAGGGCCAGATCGACGACCTCGTGCACGAGATCCGCGTCCGGGCCGACGCCGACCAGCGCGTGCTGGTCACCACCCTCACCAAGAAGATGTCGGAAGACCTCACCGACTACCTGCTCGAGCTCGGTATCCGCGTGCGTTACCTGCACTCTGAGGTCGACACGCTCGAACGCATCGAGATCTTGCGTTCGTTGCGGCTCGGCGAGTTCGACGTGCTGGTCGGCATCAACCTGTTGCGGGAAGGCCTCGACCTTCCCGAGGTGTCGCTCGTCGCGATCCTCGACGCCGACAAGGAAGGCTACCTGCGCTCCGGGACCTCGCTGATCCAGACGGCAGGACGCGCCGCGCGCAACGTCAACGGCGAGGTCATCATGTACGCCGACCACGTGACCGACTCGATGGCGAGCACCATCAAGGAGACGGAGCGGCGGCGCGAGCTCCAGGGGGGGTACAACGCCGCGCACGGCATCACGCCGGAATCCATCCGCACCAAGATCGGCGACATCCTCGGCAGCGTCTATGAGCGCGACCACGTGCTGGTCGAGATCGGCGACGGCGGCATGGCCGACGACGCCATCGCGATCGGCCACAATTTCGAGGCGGTGCTGGCCGACCTGGAAACCCGGATGCGCGAGGCCGCCGCCGATTTGAACTTCGAGGAAGCCGCGCGGCTG
>DASYJT010000144.1:0-8384 GCA_035996165.1 Acidimicrobiia bacterium | reverse complement strand
GACGCGGTGGCCGGCGCCTGACGAACAACACGACACCAACGACGACGAGCGCGACCCCGAGCGAGAACCACACCCACGGACTCGATTCCTGGGTGCAGCTACTCGAGGTCGCCGTGTGCGTGCAGATGTCTCCCGGTCCGTTCCGGTTGAGATAGGCGACATACAACACGGGCAGCCCGAGGCCCGAGATCAGTCCGGCGACGCCGTCGGTAGCCCCGCGCCGCGTGGCGAGGAACACCACCGCCGCGCCCGCGAACGGCAACACGAAGATCCCGATCGTGAGCGCACTGAGCAGGGCGAGGGCGCACGCGGCGCCCGCGAAGAGCCAGGCGACGAACCAACCCCACGACGGCGGACTCCTCGTGCCGATGGGTGCCACGCTTAGATTCTCGCCCGTGACGTACCTCTTGATCCACGGGGGCGGGTCGACCGCTCGGTTCTGGGACCGGCTGCTTCCGTACATCGACGCCCCGCACTTGGCGGTCGACCTCCCGGGCCGTAACGGCAAGCCCGCAGACTTCGGCACGCTCACGGTCGACGAGGAGGTCGCGTCCGTGCTCGCCGACGTGCAGCACGCCGACCCGGCGGATCCGCTCGTGATCGTCGCGCACTCGTCCGGCGGACTCGTCGTACCCGGGGTGGTCGCCGCGCTCTCGGAGCGCGTCGCGCACGTCGTGCTCAGCGCGGCGTTGGTGCCGGCCGAGGGCGGGTTCGGCCTCGACTGCATCAAGGCGCGCCAACGCGAAGGACTCGTCGCGTCGGTCGAGCAGGCGCGTCGCGACGGCACCGTGATCACGCTGCCCGGAGCGCCCGGCGATCCGGAGCCGTTTCGCCACGCGTACGGCGGCGACCCGCTCGACGACGACACGCTCGCGTTCATCGTCGATCCGGTTCGTTGTGTGCCCGACACCGTGAATCACTACTTCCAGCCGATTCATTGGTCGCGCGCGGCCGCCGTGCCGGTGACGTACCTGCTCAATACGCGCGATCGTCCGATCCCGTCGGCGACGCAGGAACAGATGATCACCCACCTGCCGAACGCTCCACGCGTCGTGCGTATCGACTCCGGCCACATCCCGGCCGTCACCGCGCCCGCCGCCTTCGCCAAGCTCCTCGCGTCGGTTCACTGAATCCGGGCGAACGACCCGCCGGATGCAACCGAACGGCAGTGTGACGCGTCATTCCCTTGATGAGAGAGGCTGGGAAGGTGCCGGGCGACCGACGGTTCGACGACTTCTATGCCTTCGACCATCCAAAGCTCGTCGCCGCACTGCGTCTGACGACCGGTGACGACGACACCGCTCGCGAGGCGGTCGACGAAGCGTGTGCCCGAGCTTGGGAGCGCCTGCAGCGCGGCGACGAGATCGAGGTCTTGGCGGCGTGGATCCGCGTCGTTGCAATCAACGGGGCACGAGGTGGCTTTCGTCGCCGCGCCGTCGAGCGCCGGGCCCAGTCCCGGCTCGCCATCCGGGCGATCGCCGATGTTCCCGAGTCGACAGCTTCGCTGGCCGAGGCTCTGGACGTGCGGGCCGCGCTTTCGCAATTGGCCGGGCGGCAGCGGGAGATCGTCGTGTCGTTCTACTTCCTCGACCTGAGCGTCGAAACGATCGCACGCGACTTGAGGATCCCCGAAGGGACCGTCAAGGCGACGCTCCACCGCGCCCGCCGCGTGCTCGCGGACGCGCTCGCCGAACGCACCAACGAACCTCACGAGGTCCAGCCATGACGGAAACCGACGAAGTCGACCGGATCTGGCGTGAGGGTCTGAAACGACTCGCGCCGGATACCACGCCGATGGTCGACGCGGAAGCGCTCGTTGACGCCGGTTCGCGACGGTCGCGCGCGCGGGTAACGATCGCGGCGGCCGCGATTCTCGTCGTCTGTTCGGGCGCGGTCGCAGTCGTACTCACGCGGCACGATCCCGCGACCGTCGTTCGGGGAATCGACCGGCCGCCACCGGTCGTAGTCGATCTGGTGGACGCGCCGAACGGCGCGCTCACCATCGCGGTGCCCGGCAAGGTATCCGGCCATCAGCGTCAGCCGCCGCAGATCGTTCTTCGGGCCGGTCTCGTCGAGTTTCACATCGAGCTTCGGAGTACGGGCCACGAACTGCGCCTCGAAGGCGTTGCCGGCTTCGCTCCGGTGCACGGTCCGCCGGGCGTGGCGACCCGCATCGTGCAGCTACACCCGGGCATCTACCGCCTGTACTGCATGCTTCCCGGACATGCCGAGGCCGGAGAGCAGATATTCCTCGACGTTCGCTGATCGGCGACGCGATGAGGTTGGCTACGGGAACGACTGACCGACGAGGCGGCGCTGCTTGAGTTGCGCCTTCGCGTAGTCCTTGTTCATGAGCGCGATGAAGTCGATCGAGATCGACTTCGGGCACGCGGCCTCGCACTCCTGGTGGTTCGTGCACGATCCGAAGTAGTCCTCCATGGTCTCGACCATGTTGATCGTCCGATCCCACCGCTCGGCCTGACCCTGCGGGAGCAGGTTGAGGTGCTCCAACTTCGCCGACGTGAACAGCTGCGCGGCTCCGTTGGGGCACGCGGCGACGCACGCGCCGCATCCGATGCACGCCGCCGCGTCCATCGCCGCGTCGGCAACGGGCTTCGGGACCGGGATCAAGTTGCCGTCGGGAGCGCCGCCGGTTCCGACACTGACGTAGCCGCCCGCCTCGATGATGCGGTCGAAGGTGCTGCGGTCGACGATCAGGTCCTTGACGAGGGGGAAGCCCGCGGCGCGCCACGGCTCGAGGGTGAGGTGATCGCCGTCGTGAAACTTGCGCATGTGCAACTGGCACGTCGCAGTTGCGCGCTCGGGGCCGTGCGCCTGCCCGTTGATCATGAAGCCGCACGAACCGCAGATGCCTTCGCGGCAGTCGTGGTCGAAGGCGATCGGCTCCTTGCCGTCGTGCATCAGCCGTTCGTTCAGGAGGTCGAGCATCTCGAGGAACGACATATCGGGGCTGACGCCCGGAACGTCGTAGGTCTCGAACTTTCCGTCGACCTCGGGGGAGGGCTGGCGCCACACGTTCAGCGTGATGCGCATCGCGGCGTTGCTCATGGGAGGACCTCTACTTGTACGAACGGGTCGACGGGTGCACGAACTCGAAGTTCAGTTGCTCTTTGTGCAGCACGGGCTCGGTGTCTGTGCCCTTGAACTCCCACGCCGCGACGTACGCGTAGTTCTCGTCGTCGCGCAATGCCTCGCCGTCTTCGGTCTGATATTCCTCGCGGAAGTGCCCGCCGCAGCTCTCGTTGCGCTTCAGCGCGTCGAGCACCATCAACTCGCCGAACTCGAGGAAGTCGGCGACGCGGCCCGCCTTCTCCAGTGCCTGGTTGCGGCTCTCGTTCTCGCCGAGCACGCAGACGTTCTTCCAGAACTCCTCGCGAATCGCGGGGATCTCCGCCAGTGCCTTGTTGAGCGTCTGCTCACTGCGGGCCATCCCGCAGTTATCCCAGAGCACGTGACCGAGCGCGCGGTGGATCTCGTCGACCGTCTTCGTGCCCTTGATCGAGAGCATGCGGCGCGTCTGTTCTTCGACCGAGTGCTCCGACTCGGTGAACGCGGGATCGTCGATCGACAGCGGCTTGGTGCCGAGCAGCGGTGCGAGGTAATCGCCGATCGTGTACGGGAGCACGAAGTATCCGTCGGCCAGGCCTTGCATGAGCGCCGACGCGCCGAGCCGGTTCGCGCCGTGGTCGGAGAAGTTCGCCTCGCCGAGCACGAACAGTCCGGGCAGGTTGCTCATCAGGTTGTAGTCGACCCAGAGCCCGCCCATCGTGTAGTGGACGGCGGGGTAGATGCGCATCGGCAGCTTGTACGGATCTTCGCCGGTGATGCGCTCGTACATCTCGAAGAGGTTGCCGTATCGCTCCTCGATCACGGCGTGGCCGAGCCGTTCGGTGGATTCGGTGAAGTCGAGGTACGCGCCGTTCTTCAGCGGCCCCACGCCGCGACCGGCGTCGACCTCGTGCTTGATTGCGCGTGACGCGACGTCGCGCGGCACAAGGTTGCCGAACGCGGGATAGCGGCGTTCGAGGAAGTAGTCGCGATCGGCCTCGGGGATCTGGTCGGCCGACCGCGTGTCGTCCATCCGCTTCGGAATCCACACCCGGCCGTCGTTGCGCAACGACTCCGACATCAGCGTGAGCTTGCTCTGGAACTCGTCGCTCGCGGGAATGCACGTTGGGTGGATTTGCGTGTAGCAGGGGTTGGCGAAGTACGCGCCCTTCTTCGCGGCGCGCCACGCGGCGGTGACGTTCGAGTTCTTCGCGTTGGTCGAGAGATAGAACGCATTGCCGTATCCGCCCGTCGCGAGCACGACGGCGTGGCCCGCCATCGAGAAGACCTCACCGGTGTTGAGGTCGCGACACACGATGCCGGCCGTCTTGCCGTCCTTGACGACCACGTCGAGCATCTCGGTGCGCGGGTAGAGCTGCACACCGTAGGAGTGCACGGCCCGCATGAGTGCCTGGTACGCGCCGAGCAGGAGCTGCTGACCGGTTTGTCCGCGTGCATAGAACGTTCGTGACACCTGCGCGCCGCCGAACGAGCGGTTGTCGAGCAGGCCGCCGTACTCGCGCGCGAACGGCACGCCCTGGGCGACGCACTGGTCGATGATGTCGACCGAGGTTTGCGCGAGGCGGTACACGTTCGCCTCGCGCGCGCGGTAGTCGCCTCCTTTGATCGTGTCGTAGAACAGGCGATACACGCTGTCGCCGTCGTTCTTGTAGTTCTTCGCGGCGTTGATGCCGCCCTGCGCGGCGATCGAGTGCGCCCGGCGCGGCGAGTCGTGGAACGTCACGACCTTCACGTTGTAACCCAGCTCGGCCAAGCTTGCCGCCGCGCTCGCACCGGCGAGGCCCGTGCCGACGACGATGATGTCGAATCGGCGCTTGTTCGCCGGGTTGACGAGTTTGATGTCGAACTTGTGGTTGTCCCACTTCTCTTCGAGTGGGCCGGCGGGGATCTTCGATTCGAGGGCCATGGTCAGGCCGCCTTGCACGGTGCGGTCGGGACGGGAGCATGCGGGCACTTCAGGTCGACCGCGTGCAGCTGAATGAGAATCGGGAAGCTGAGATTGCCGAGGAGGATGAGTCCGGCGAAGCCGGTCGCAAACGTGCGCCGGAGCTTGTTGATCCGCGGGTTGTTGACACCCATGCTCTGAAACATCGACCAGGCGCCGTGGTACAGATGGAACGCGAGGGCGATGTTCGCAACTGCGTAGGCGATCGCGACGACCGGTCGCTGCAGGCTGTACACGAGATTGTTGTACGGATCGCCGCGCACCCACTCGGCGTTGGCCGTGCCCCATGTGAGGTCCATGAGGTGGAACACGAGGTACAGCAGCACGATGATGCCGGTCCAGCGCATCGTGCGCGACGCGAAGTTGGCGGCGACGTAGTCGCGCTTGGATTGGTAGCGCTGCGGACGGGCCTTGCGGTTGATCATTGTGAGGCCGTACGCGGAGTGCAGGTGCAGGACGAATGCGACGAGGAGTCCTGACCGCAACGTCCAGAGCAGGAAGGTGCGGGGAAGAATGTGCCCGGGCATGTCGCGCAGGGCTTCTCCGTAGAGGTTGATCTCCTCTTTCGAGAGGTACAGCTTCAGGTTCCCGATCAGATGGAAGACGATGAAGCCCATGAGCATCACGCCCGTGACTGCCATCACCCACTTCTTGCCGACCGCCGACCGGTAGAAGCGCAGCAGCGGCGGGCCCTTCGGCACCAGCTTGCGAATGGGCCGGGCCGAGCCGACCGGAGGCGTTCTTGCCGGCTTGGTCGGCGGTGTTGCAGTGGTCGCCATCGTCTCCAACTCGGACTCGTGAGCTTGTGAATCGGACTCTAGGCGTCCGCGTGGAAACGCTGACGAATCGTGCGCGTATTCACATGCTCGTGTTCAAAGGGCCCGGCCCGTCTCCAGGATCACGAGGGGATAGCGGTTGGCGACTCGTCCGACCTCGACGTGAGCGAGCACGACCTCGACGTCGACCGCGTCGTCGAGATCGGCGGTCCCGACGAAGCCGACCGAGTTGGACGCGATGTCGCCGCGCCACGTGCGGGTCCGACCGTCGACCGCCAAGACGATCTCGGCGCCGGTGAGCGCGCGGCGGGTGTCGTTGACGACGTGCACGTTGCCGGTGCGGGGGTCGACCATCGGGAGCACGGGCCGGCACGCCTCCCTGACCGCCGCATACGCGCGTTTGGGCGCGCGTTCGTGATCGAGGAGACCGAACCCGACCGCCGGCGACGGGTCGGCCAGACAGAACACCGCGAAGCCTCCGCACGGAGAGTCCTTGCACCGGCGCAGGTCTTCGATCTGTAGCTGCAGCAGCGCGGCCTGATACGCCTGCGTCGCATCGCGCCACTCGTCGAAGGTCTTCGCATCCGTCGCCGGGATGTGCGCCTCGAATCCGCGGGTCTCCATCCCGTGGTGCTCCGAGAGGGCGTCCCAGTCGAGGTCGGGCCAGAGCTCGGGCCGCATCCACTGCGCGGTCGGCGGCACCGACTGCGCGCCGAACGCCGAGACGAAGCGCCCGACGCGCGGGACCGCACGGACGGCGGGCGCGACTCCGGCGAGCGTGCCGTGGCGCCAGCCGAACCACAGGTGTGCGTCGTCGCCGGCGCCGGAACTGCGGACGATCGGACGGGTCCCGTCGTAGCGCGCGATCGCGCGCGCCGTCGACCGATCCAACACCTCCTTGCCCCACGTGGGCAGCGTCGCGTTCGCCAGCGCGCGCGCCGGTGCGTCGTCGCCGAGCGGTGCGTCGTGCGCGCACCATACGACGATCGACGGGTGGTGACCGAGCAGCTCCACCATCGCGCGCGCCTGGCGCGCCGCCTGCTTGCGCACACTGCGCGCGTAGCCGCCCTCCATGGGAAAGTCCTGCCACAACAGGAGCCCGGCCTCGTCGGCCGCGTCGTACAGCGCCGCCGGCGCGATGTGCGTGTGCACCCGCAGGAGATCGAGGTTCGCGTCGAGAGCACGCTGAACGTCCGCGCGGATCAGATCATCGTCGGCGTCGCCGAGCAGCGCGCGTGCCGGCGCGTAGCTCGCGCCCTTGGCGAACAGCTGCTCGCCGTTCACGACGAACGCCGACCCGCGGCGGCGTACGTCGCGGAACGCGACGCGGCGCGTGAACCCGTCGCTCACGACTCCATCGACCTCGACGTCGAGATCGAGCGTGCAGAGTGTCTGGGGCCCGAGTCCGCGCGGCCACCAGCGGGGCGCGTCGTCGACGGTCAGCATCCACGGGAGCTCGTTCGTCCCGGTCGCCAGCGTCACGGTGCGCCACGAGTCGAGCAGTACGGCACCGGTCGCGTCGCGTACCACGGCGTGCAGGTTCGCGTCGCGCTCGACGTTGGCCGCGTCGAGGGTCACGTTGCACGCGAGTCGTCCTCGTTCGACGGCCGCGTCGACGCACTGCACCCGCGCCCGATCGATCCGCACCGGGCCCGACGACGCGAGCCGTACGTCTCGCCAGATACCTCCCGGATTCAACGTCGCGTCGAAGACGGGTGACTGCCAGTAGCCGCCCGTGATCGTCCGCTTGGCGCTTCGGTCGCGTGGCGGCGGGCATGCGACCTCGATCGCGATCACGTGGTCGTCGCGCTCACGCAGCGACGCGGTGATCTCGAACGCGTGCCGGGCGAAGTAGCCCTCGGTCGCTCCGAGGTATTCGCCGTCGAACCAGACGTCGCCGTAATAGAAGATGCCGTCGAGCTCGAGGAACCAACGACCATCGTCGTTTGCGGAATGCGTGAAACGTCGGCGGTAGAGCACCGGCCCGTCGTCGGCCGCGAAGCCCGGTTCCGACCGCCAGTGGTGTGGGACGGTGACCTCGCTCCACGAGCCGTCGTCGTACCCGATGCCGGCGAACTTCCGGACGAGATCGGGCTCCGAGACACGCGCGCGCCATGCGCCCGACAGACTCACGGTGTGGGTTGTGCGCGACTGACGGCTCACCGGACGCCAGCGTATGCTCGCCTCATGAGCCGTCCCGCAACCCTCGGAGACCTGCGCGCAAGTGGTTGGGAGTCGCGTCCCGTCAAAGAAGAGATCCGAGCGAACGTGGTGCGAGCGCTGGGCGAGAAGCGGCCACTGGTCGACGGTGTGGTCGGCTACGACGACACCGTGCTCCCGCAACTGGCGAACGCGCTGCTCGCCGGGCACGACATGATCTTTCTGGGCGAGCGCGGTCAGGCGAAGACGCGCATCATCCGCGAGTTGGTCAACCTCCTCGACGAGTGGATGCCCATCGTCGCCGGCAGCGAGATCAACGACGACCCGTACGCTCCCGCGTCCACCCACGCGCGTCATATGGTCGCCGATCGCGGCGACGACACGCCGATCGAGTGGGTGCACCGCGACCGGCG
>DASYJT010000143.1:0-13043 GCA_035996165.1 Acidimicrobiia bacterium | reverse complement strand
GCTTCCCATTTCAACGAGGTGTTCCTCACCGACGTCCGCATCCCCGACGCGATGCGCCTCGGCGCGCCCGGCAGTGGCTGGCGCGCGGCGAACACGATGCTCTCGAACGAACGGGCGATGATCGGCGGCGGCGGGCGCGTGGGCTTTCGCGATCTCGTCGTGCTGGCGCAGCGATGCGGAGCGAACGAAGACCCCACTCTGCGCCAAGAGCTCAGCCGGAGCTACACGCGCACGCAGCTCATCAAATGGCTCGGCTGGCGGGCGCGCAGCCGCAAGGACCAGGGGCTCGGCCCCGAAGCCTCCGTACTCAAGCTCGCGGCCTCGCGCCGGCTCGAGCACGACGGCAACCTGGTGATGGAGCTACAGGGCGCGCAGTCGATGCTCTACGACGACGACGCGATCCAGCACGGCTACTGGCAGCAGCAATTCCTCGGCCAGTGGAGCAGCCGCATCGGCGGCGGCACCGAGCAAATCCAGCGCAACGTGATCGGCGAGCGCGTCCTCGGTCTGCCGAGCGAGCCGAGGCCGGCGAAGGACACCCCGTTCCGCGAGCTTCCTTCCTAAGGGCGGCGCGGACCAGACTGCCGACTATGCAGCTGGACGAGTTCCAAGAACTGATGGCGCGCACCTATGGCGATCGCGATCGCGCGCGCGGCATCGACGCAACGGTTGCGTGGCTTGCGGAGGAGTTGGGCGAGCTGGCGCGGGCGGTGCGCAAGGGAACGCGCGCCGAGCAACTCCACGAGGTCGGCGACGTTCTCGCGTGGTTGGCCTCGTTGACCGATCAACTCGGATTGTCGCTCGACGAGGCTGCCGCTCGGTACGCATCGGGATGCCCCCGCTGCGGCGCGATCCCGTGTTCGTGCGCGTGAGCCGGGAGATACCCTCACTCTGAGGTCGGGCGCACCCTTCGGAGGACACTTGCGGATCATCGTTGTGGGGGGCGGGATCGCGGGCTTGGGCACCGCGCTCGCGTGCGCGCGCGACGGGCACGTGGTCACGGTGCTCGAACGCGACGACACTCCGATGCCGCCCGACGCCGACTCCGCGTTCGCATGGCGGCGCACCGGCGCGCCGCAGGTGCGGCACTCGCATGCGTTCCTTGCCCGGCTGCGCAACCTGCTGCGTGAGCGTGCCCCCGACGTTCTCGACTCGCTCTTCGAGGCGGGCGCGACCGAGATCGAGTTCGCCGCGAACCTTCCCGAAACCCTCACCGACCGGTCGGGGAGGCCGGGCGACGAGCTGCTCGTCGCGCTCGCGTGCCGGCGCACCACCTTCGAATGGGTGCTGCGCACGCTCGTGCTCGCGGAACCGAGCATCACCCTCGTCCACGGCGCCGCGGCCGAACATCTCGATGTACTCGGAAACGGGGGCGCGATCCCGCGCGTCGTCGGAGTCGACGGGGTCGCGGCCGATCTCGTCGTCGACGCCCGTGGCCCGCGTTCGTCGTCGGCCGACTGGCTGGCGGAGATCGGCGCCGCGCCCGTCGCCGAAGATCTGCAGGAAAGCGGGATCGTCTACTTCTCCCGCTTCTATCGGGTTCGGGATGGCATGGAAGAGCCGCCGTATGTCGGCCCGACCGCCGCCGACCTCGGCTACCTCAAGTACGCGATCTTCCTCGGCGACAGTCGCACGTTCTCGATCACGTACGCGATCGAAAGTCACGACGACGAGTTCCGGCGCGCGCTCGCGTCGCCCGACGCCTTCGAGGGCGTGGCGCGTTCGCTCGTTGCCACCGCGCCGTGGCGCGCCGATGGAATGGCCGACCCGATCACCGACGTGCATGTCATGGCCGGCCTCCGCAACCGCTACCGGCCGCTCGTCGACGCCGACGGTGCGCCGCTCGTTCACGGCTTCGTCGCGGTCGGCGACGCGGCGCTCTGCACGAACCCGCTCTACGGACGGGGTTGCAGCCTCGCGTTCGTGCACGCGTACGGTCTCGCCGACGCGCTGCGCGAACACGGCGACGATCTCGACGCGCTGGGCCGCGAGTTCGCGGCCTTCACCGAACGCGAGCTCGTGCCGTGGTTCAGGTCGGCAGTGATGCAGGACGCGCAAGCGCGCGCGATGCACGAGGAACTGCCGGCCGAAGATCCGCGTGCGTTCATGCAGTCGGTGTTCCGCGAAGGACTCCTGCCCGCGATGCGAACCTCGCCGATCGTTTTCCGGGCGTTCCTGCGTTGGTTCAACCTGTTGGTCACGCCCGACGCGCTGATGGCCGATCCGGAGATCGTCGCGGAGGTGCTCGCCGCGTACGAGGACCGGGCGAACCGCCCCGGCGCCCCCTACCTCGGCCCCGACCGCGCCACCCTCCTCCTCGAACTCACGTCGACCTAGACCTAGCCGTCGACCTAGACCCAGACCTCGAACCGCCCCAGAATCCCCCCAACAGTTGTCAGGAAAATCGTTACTACGCAACGATTTTCCTGACAACTGTTGGGGGTATTGCGGAGGTTTGTGCGGAGGTGTGGAGGGTTAGTAGGCGAGGAGGGCGCGGAGGTCGCGCTCGATGTCGGCGATCTGGGGGAGGATCGCGTTCTCGAGCTCCGGCTCGTACGCGACGAACGTGTCGGTCGCGGCCAGACGCCACACGGGTGCGTCGAGATATTCGAAGCACTCGTCGGCGACGAACGCGGCGATCTCCGCTCCGAAGCCACACGTCAGCGTGTCCTCGTGCAGCACGAGCACACGACCCGTCCTGCGTACCGACTCGGCGACGATATCGTGGTCCCACGGCACGATGGTGCGCAGGTCGATGATCTCGATGCCCGCGTCGATGCCCGCGTCGACGCCCGAGTCTGCCGCCAACGCCTTCGCCGCAGCTTGCGCACGGTGCACGGTCGCGCCCCACGTGACCACCGTGCACCTCTCGCCGCGCGTCACGTACGCACCTTTGCCGAACGGCAACATCCAATCGGCGGGCGGAGGCAGATCGCGGTTGTAACCCTGCCGGTAGAGGTGCTTGTGCTCGAGGAAGAGCACCGGGTCGTCGCAACGGAACGCGGTGCGCAGGAGTCCGGCCGCGTCGCGGGCGCGGGACGGGAACGCGATCAGCAGCCCGGGGACGTGCGCAAAGATCGACTCGCCCGATTGACTGTGGAACAGCGCGCCGCCCTGCAGGTATCCGCCGATCGGGATGCGCACGACCATGGGGCACGTGAACGCGCCACTCGAACGCCAGCGCGTCGTCGCCGCTTCGGATCGCAGTTGGTTCATCGCCGGCCACACGTAGTCGAAGAACTGGATCTCCGCGCAGGGCCGTAGCCCGCGCATCGCCTGACCGACCGCGCGGCCGATGATGTTCGCCTCGGCGAGCGGCGTGTTGAAGCAGCGGGCGTCGCCGAACGCGCGTTGCAATCCGAACGTGATGCCGAAGACACCGCCCTTGCCGGGCACCTCGTCGATCACGTGCGGATCGGCGTCGGCGACATCTTCCCCGAACACGCGGATCCGTTCGTCGGCCGCCATCTGCTCGTGCAATGTGAGCCGGATCGCCTCGCCGAACGTCACCACCTCGCCCGGCTCCGCGCCGGCCGCGGATCGCGGCTCGCCGGGGTCGGTCTGCACCGGCAGCGGACCGAAGACGTGCTCGACGACCGAGCCGGGTTCGGGTCGCGGCAAGGCGAGTGCGGCCTGCGCCGCGGCGCGCACCACCTCCTTCGCCTCGGCCCGGATCTGTTCGGCGGTCTCCGCTGTCAGCGCTCCGGCTTCGAGAAGTTGCTGTTCGAGCACCGTGATCGGATCGTGCTCGCGCTCGTCGTCGAGCTCTTCGGGGATTCGGTACTTCTTCTGGTCGTCCGACAGCGAGTGCGAGTACGGACGGGTGACGAGCGCGTGCACCAGGCACGGCCCCGCCCCCGCGCGCACGTGCGCGATCGCGTTCGCGCCCTTGCGCCGCACCTCGAAGTAGTCGCGGCCGTCCATCTTCACGACGTGCAACCCGCGGATGCCGCGCACCATCTCGGAGATCGGAGCCGGATGCTGGTCGGTGGAGCGCACGGAGATCGCGTAGCCGTTGTCGGCGACGACGAAGAGCACCGGCAGGTGCAGCCGAGTTGCGGTGTTCAGCGCCTCCCAGAACTCGCCTTCGGAAGTGGCGCCTTCGCCGAGCGACACGTACGTCAGCTCGTCGCCATACGCGACGCAGCCCGGCAGGTGCGGCCGCCGGCCGATGTAGCGAGCC
Organism: Acidimicrobiia bacterium; assembly: GCA_035996165.1. Lineage (GTDB taxonomy): Bacteria > Actinomycetota > Acidimicrobiia > IMCC26256 > PALSA-610 > PALSA-610. The sequence continues at coordinate 8,860 of DASYJT010000143.1, read as the reverse complement.
GCCTCCGCGCAGCCGACCGCGGGCAGGCACTGGCTCGCGGTGACCGAGGTCTGGCTCACGATGTTGAGCCGCGCCGAGCCCCAGTGGCACGGCATCTGGCGGCCACCCGAGGCCGGATCGGAGGCTGCGCCGACCGCCTGCGCCAGCATCTCGATCGGCGTGACCCCGAGCGCCAACGCCAGCGCGCGATCGCGGTAGTACGGGAAGAACCAGTCGTATCCGGCCCGGAGCGAGCGCGCGAGCCCGAGCAGCAACGCCTCGTGCCCGGCGCCGGAGATCTGGAAGAACGCACGGTTCTGCTGACGCAGCGCGATCTCGCGGTCGTCGCAGAAACGGGAAACGAGCGCGAGGCGAAAGTCGGCCAGCGCTTCGTCGAGGTTCGGGTCGACGTTGGCGCCGTTGTTCGCGTCGACCGAACGGTCGAGTGCGGCATCGTGCACTGCCGAGAAGTGTAAGACCTAGCCTGGGAGGCAGTGACGCAGTCCGCGACTCCATCGTGGCGCCGCCGCGCCGCGCGCGATCCGCAGCGATTTCACTCGCCCGCGGTGCGGAACCTCGCCCGCGACCTCGGGGTCGACCCCGCGACGATCCCGGGCCGGGGCCTGGGCGGTCGGGTGACGCGTGAGGATGTGGCGGAGTCCGCCGCCGGTCGGATTCCGGCGAACGGCGGCGCTCGCGACGAGGTCGTGCCGTTCGACAACATCCGCCGGCGCACGGCCGCCGCGCTGCTCGCGTCGAAACAGACGATCCCGCACGCGCTCGAAGTGGTCGCCGCCGACTACTCCGCGATCGAAGCCGCCCGCCGGCCCGCGCACCTCACCGCGCTGCCGTTCGTGGCCCGGGCCGTCGTCGACGCGCTCCGGGAGTTCCCGCGCATGAACGCGACGACCACCGCCGACGGAACGGCGATTGCCGTGGGCCGGGCGGTGCACCTGGGGATTGCCGTCGACCTGGATTTCCACGGGCTCGTCGTCCCCGTCGTCCACGACGCCGACGGCCTGCGGCTGCGTGCCCTCGCCACCGCGATCCACGACGTCGCCGAGCGGGCCCGCGGCCGAAAGCTCGTCCCGGACGATCTCGCCGGAGGCACGTTCACGATCACGAATCCGGGTGCGTCGCGCACGTGGATCTCGTTCCCGGTCATCAACCGGCCGCAGGTCGGCATCCTCGCGACGGACGGCGTGTCGAAGCAGGTGGTCGCGACCGACGGCGGGCTCGCGATCGCGCCCGTCGGTCGGCTGTGTTGCGCGTTCGACCACCGTGCCCTCGACGGCGCGTACGCGGGCGCGTTCCTGCGCCGGGTTCGTGAAATCGTAGAGACACGAGACTGGGCGTCCGAGCTCTGAGCTCCGCGCGTTTGCAGGGATGAGGCCTGGGTAGTTGTCAGGTTCGGCAAGCCCAGCCGGCGTGAACCGCCAACGCCTCCCATGCGTGCGGCTCCCGCGTCGACGGCCCGTCGCGACTCGGTCAGTGCCCGTTGACCGAGAGTCGCGACGGGTCCTCGACGTCACTGGCCTTGCAACCCGGCGGCGCGGTGACGGGATCGCACCGAGCCGGCGTTCCGCCCGGCATCCGCACTGCGTAACCGTTGCCGATCGTGGGATCCGGTTGCTCGTAGTCGGTGCTGACGAGCTGCGCCCCCCCGGTGAGCGCCGCTTGCCGCATGGTCGTGTCGTTGGCCCGGGCGGCGAAGGTGTCGGCGTCGGCGCGGGTGCGCACGATCATGTGTGCCGCCAGCGCGGCCTTGATCTTCGGCGCGTCGCCGATCGGATCGTTGAGCTTCGCGAACGCGGCGTCGTCCTGACCCGGTGACGACGGGGTGAAGAGCAGGCGCCCGCGCAACGACGGATGACCCTTCAGGTAGCCGGCGCGGAAACCCTCGTTGTCGAGCGTGAAGTACACCTTGCCGCGCACCTTGCCGAGTGTCGGCCAACCGTGCGCGCGCACTGCCGCCCCCAACGTCGCCGCGTCGCCGCGCACGTCGTCGGGAGTAATGAGCTGCTTGCGGGCGAACACCGACAGGATCTCTCGTTCGAGGTCGACGAACATCGGCTCGGTGACGGCCCCGTCCTTCATCTCGATCTGGATCTCCATCGGCACATGACCGGGATGCGCGTCCGACCACGTCCTCACGATCTTCAGGCACAGCACGAGGGTCAGGCAGGTCGAGTTCGTGTCGAGGTCGGCTTGGTGGATGATCTTGTAGCCGGGCGCGCGCATCGTGGCGGGGTCGGGAAGCGGCGCGCCCTGCTGGACCACGAACGACGGCTTCGCGTACTTGCCGCCCGCCGGATCGGACCACACGTCGAGCTCGATCTGGCGCACGCCGAGCGCGAACTGCCGGGGCAGCGGTGCGTGCGCGTAGTCGAGAGTCTTCGCGAGCCCGGGCGTCGACTTGTACAGGGCCGTGAGCACTTGCGGGAACGGGCGCCCGTGGTAGCTGTTGTGCGACCCGAGCACCTGAACCTGATCGAGCCGCAACGTCTTGTCGAGCGGGTACGCGGGAACGGTGGTGGTCGGCGGTGCGGGATTGCTCGTGTGGCCACCGCCGCCACTACACGCACCGGAGACGAGCGCGATGAGACATACCAAGACCGACAAGTGGAGCCGCATGGGGCGGAGCATAGGATCTCGACGGTTCCGAGTCGTGAGGTGAGGAGAAGAGTCGCCGTGAAGGTCCGAGTTGATGCCGATCTGTGCGTCGGCCACGGCCGCTGCTACGTGCTCGCGCCCGACGTGTTCGCCGCCGACGACTACGGCCACTGCGAGATCCTGACGCCCGAAGTCGAAGGCGCCCTCGCCGACCAGGCGCGTGTCGGCGCCGAGAACTGCCCCGAACGAGCGATCGTCTTGGAGGACTGACCGATGAACGACGTGCTGCAGTACGAAGGCAAGCGTGTGATCGTGACCGGGGCGGCGTCGGGCATGGGCGCGGCGACCGCGCAGATCCTCGTCGATCTCGGCGCCGAGGTGCATGCGCTCGACATCAAGAAGCCCGAGGTCACCGGACTCGCCAGCTTCAGTCAATGCGATCTCGGCCAACCCGACCAGGTCGACGAGACCGTCGCCAAGATCGGCAAGATCGTCAACGCGTTGTTCAACTGCGCGGGTTTGCCGAACACGTTCCCGAACCTCGACGTGATGCTCGTCAACTTCTGCGGGCTGCGCCAGGTCACCGAAGCCGTGATCCCGCTCATGATCGAGGGCTCGTCGATCGCGAGCATCGCGTCGAGTGCCGGCATCGGCTGGATGCAGAACATGGGCTTGTTGTTCGAGCTCACCGCCACCCCCGACTTCGCCTCGGCGAAGGCCTGGTGCGAGGCGCATCCGAAGGAGCTGACGAACGCCTACGGCCTGTCGAAGGAAGCGATCAACGCCTACACGGCCCAGCGTTCGTTCCCGCTGGCGGCCCAGGGCATCCGCATCAACTGCGTGAACCCGGGCCCGACCGACACGCCGATGATGCCGGAGTTCGAAAAGGCCGTCGGCAAGAAGTACATGGACGACTTCCCCGTCCCGCTCGGCCGCCACGCGGTCGCCGAGGAGCAGGCCTGGCCGATGGTGTTCCTCAACAGCCCGCGGTCGTCGTTCGTCACCGGCAATCAACTCGACGCCGACGGCGGCTTCAAGGGCGGCATCTTCACCGGTCAGATCGACCCCTCGGTGCTGATGCCCGAGGGCTTCGGCGACTCGTAACCGCTTCGCGTTATGGGTGCGGCGGCCGGGGCGAATAGCCTCGGCGGATGATCGACGCGCAACGTAGTGATTGGACGATCGCCGAGGTGCAGGCGCTCTTCGAGGTGCCGCTCCTGGATCTGATCCGACGGGCCGGTGCGGTGCACCAGCAGTTTCACGACGTCGATGTCGTGCACGTGAACCAACTGCTCTCGATCAAGACCGGCGCGTGTCCCGAGGACTGCGGCTACTGCTCGCAATCGGTGCACAACGACACCGGCGTCAAGGCCGAGCCGCTCATGGCCGTCGACGAGGTCGTCCGCACGGCGAAGCGAGCCAAGGCCCAGGGCGTCACCCGGTTCTGCATGGGTGCGGCCTGGCGCGACGTGAAGGACAACGCGCAGTTCGACCGCGTGCTCGACATGGTGCGCCAGGTGAACGACCTCGGGCTCGAGGTGTGCGCGACGCTCGGCATGCTCAACGCCGATCAGGCGCACCGCCTCGAGGAGGCCGGCCTCTACGCGTACAACCACAACCTCGACACGTCGCCTGAGTACTACGACTCGGTGATCACGACCCGCACCTACCAGGACCGGCTCGACACGATCGACGCCTTGCGCACAACGAGCATCACGGTCTGTTGCGGCGGGATCATCGGCATGGGCGAGTCGGTCACCGACCGCATCTCGTTCCTGCACCGTCTGGCCACGCTCGATCCGCACCCCGAGTCCGTCCCGATCAACGTGCTGTCACGCGTCCCGGGTACGCCGCTCGAAGATGCCGCCGATGTCGAGATCGACGAGACGGTCCGCATGATCGCGGTGGCGCGCCTGCTGATGCCCACGTCGGTCGTGCGCATCGCCGCGGGCCGCCACCTGATGGGCTTCTCCGACCAGGCGTTGTGCTTCCTCGCCGGCGCGAACTCGATCTTCAGCAGTGAGCGCAACATGATGCTCACCGACACCACGCCGTGCGCCGACCACGCGACCGACCGCGAGATGCTCGCGACGATGGGGCTGCGCGCTCGGGTGCTCGAGGCCAGCGACCGCTGAGCCGGTAAACGGTCAGCCCGAGACGGGCGAACCGTGCGCGGTGTCGCAGAGCCGGGCCTGACCCGCGGGCACCTGGCCGGCGCCGGGACCCTCGAGTGCCGCGAAGGGCCCGCACGGGTTCGGCCTGACCCACACGTGCAGCATCGGCATGCCGCCGGCCTTCGACGTTCCGGGCGCGCACTTGCCGTCGACCGGCACGAAACCCGCGAGCGTTTTCTGGTCGGGGCTGTCGGTGAGGCACAGGTCGGCGTGGATGTGCCATTGCGTGAGCGGGCCGCCGACATCGGGGGTGTCGCTGAACCGGCTGCCGAACGGGAGCATGAACATCGCGGCCGCGATCTGCTGCTTGCCGTCGCGAATCTCGTAGACGAGTGACTCCGGACGGGTCGGGTCGAGGATGTGACCGTCGTCGACCGTCGACCAGTTGATGTAGTGCTCGTCGCCGGTGCCGGAGTCGCCGATCGAGCGGTAGCCGGCGGCGGTGGCCTGCGCCGGGTACGTGTACTTGCGCAGGTCGACGATCGTCTGCCGGAGCAGCGTCTCGGCGCGGTGCTGTTCCGCGGGCGTGACGCCGGCCGTGCCGCCAAGGTCGATCGGCTTGGTCGGGTCGTAAGGCTTCGCCCGGGCGAGTGTCGTCGACGTGCTGGTGGGAGCGGGCCGTGTCGTGGGTGGCGCGGTCGGCGGCGAGGCGGCGGCGCCGTGACCATCGGACGATCCGCAGGCGGCTACGACGACGAGTGAGACCAGGACGAATCCGAACCGAAGCCCCCGCTGCTGCACCGGGCAAGGTTACCGAGGCGCAGGGCTCGCGTTACCGCGGCAGGGCGAGGAGGAACCCGGCCGCGAGGGGTGCGGCGACGCGCCCGCCGACGCCTCCGCCCTCGACGATCACCGCGAACGCGGTATTGCCCCGATATCCGATGTACCACGCGTGGGTGGGCGGTGGTGTGCCGCCCGAGAACTCGGCGGTCCCGGTCTTGCCGAAAGAGTCGGCCGGCAGCCCCGCACCGGCGGCCGTACCGGGTGCGCGCACGACACTGGCCATGAACGACTGCAACGTCGAGCGAACGGTGGGAGCGAGCGCGGAAACCTTCGGGGTCGTTGCTCGCGCGGGCGCCGTGATGAGCAGCGGTGCGCGCCATTGTCCGGACGCGACCGCCGCCGCGATCGACGCCATCTGGACCGGGCTGGCGAGCACGCGGCCCTGCCCGATCGCCGACGCGGCGCGGTCGGCGGCGTCGCTCGGCTTGGGATAGGAGCCGCCCGCGACGTCGATTCCTCCCAGCGTCCACTTCGCATTGAAGCCGAACAGCTGCGCGGCCTTACCGAGTGCGTCTGCGGGCAACTTGTCGGCCAAACCGATGAACGCGTTGTTGCAGGAGATCTGGAACGCGCCCGCGAGATCGAGCGCGCCCGAGGCCTCGCCTTCGAAGTTGTGGAACGGGCGGCCGTCGACGACGATCTTCGCCGGGCACGGCGCGGGCGTGGAACCGTTGCTGCCACCGGCAAGCAGCGCGGCCGACGTGACGACCTTGAAGGTCGAACCCGGCGGGTACCGGCCGGCGAGCGCGCGGTCGAAGCCGTTGTCGGGCTTCGAGACGACGGCTTTGATCGCGCCGGTTGTCGTGTCGATCGCGACCAGCGCGGCGTTCTTCGTGACGCCGGCCAGCGCGGCTTCGGCCGCCTTTTGGGTCGCGAGGTCGATCGTCAGGCGAACCGGTTGCGCCGGCTTCCCCGCGAACCGCTTGATCGTGCGCACGGTTGCGCCCCGGCCGTCGACGATCACGACGTCGGTACGCGGCGCGCCGGCGAGCCGCTTCTCGTAGACGGATTCCAGCCCGGAGAGGCCGACCTTGTCTCCGGTCGCGTACGGAGAGCCCAGTTGCGTCAGCCGTTCGGCGGTGATCTCGCCGACGTTGCCGAGGATCTCCTGGGTCAATATCGCGTCGACCGTGCCGACCCCGTGGCCCGTTTGGAAGACGACGCCCGGCAGCGGATACAGCTTGGCGCGGAGCACCTCGTACCCCGCGTCCTTCCGCACCGGAGGTCCCAACGGGAGGAAGTAGTCGGGGTGCGATTTGTTCGCGCTCAGGAGGCCGTCGACCTTCGTGGGATCGACGCCGAGCAACGTCTTCAGGCCCGCTTTCGTCGCGTTCAGATCGGCCGGTGACTTGATGCGGCTGGCCTCGAGGCCGATCGTGACGATGTCCTGGTCGCCGGCCAGCACCGAGCCGTCGGCGGCCACGATCGGTGCACGCCGCGGCCAGGTGCGCTTGACACTGAGGTGTTGGCCGGTCGCGAGCGCGGGATACAGGAGCCCCGGGGTCCACTTGATGGTCCACCGCGAGTCGGCATGGGTCACTGCAATCGGTGCGTTCCACTCGATCGCGCCCAGACCCTTCAGGGTGACCTTCGCGTGGTAGGTCGCGGTGGCTTCGGTGGCCGTTCCGGAGAGGCTGGTGCGGCGGTACGTCGCCGAGCTGCCCGGAACCGCCACCAGGAGGCTTCCGGCGGCGGCCGCCAGATTGGGGGGCGGGACGTCGAGCAACGTGGCCATCGTGGCCGTGTCGTTGCGGGCCCAGGCGTGCAGGAACGTGTCGACCTCGCGGCTGGGCAGGGTCACCTTGTCGGTGTGGGTCTTCGAAAGGACCACCCCGACGATGGCCCCGGCGACGACGACGAGCGCCACGAAGAAGATGAGCGCACGCTTCATCCCCGCCAGTCTGGCTTACCGGCGTTCGACAATTCGAGCGCCCGCAGGCGAAGATGGAACACGTTCTATCGCGAGAGCCGCCGGAGGCCAGATGTACGTCGGGTTGAGCAAGGAGCAAGAGGCGCTGCGCGACGAGCTACGCGCGTACTACGACAACCTCCTCACGCCCGAGGTCGAAGACGACATGCGCAAGGGCGAGGGTGTCGGCCAGGTCTCGAAGAACGTCTGGAAGCAGATGTGCAAGGACGGCTGGGCGGGAGTCGGGTGGCCCAAGGAATGGGGCGGCCGCGGCATGACCCCCATCGAGCAATTCGTGTTCTTCGACGAGTCGATGCGATCGGGTGCTCCGGTCCCGATGCTCACGATCAACTCCGTCGCCCCCACGATCATGCGCTACGGCTCGGAAGAGCAGAAGCAGTTCTTCGTCGACAAGATCCTGAAGGGTGAGCTGCACTTCGCGATCGGTTACACGGAATCCGACGCCGGTACCGATCTCGCGTCGCTCAAGACCAAAGCAGTACGCGACGGCGACGAGTACGTCATCAACGGACAGAAGGTCTTCACGAGTCTCGCGAGCGGCGCCGACTACGTGTGGCTCGCCGTACGCACGAGCCAAGAGGCAAAGAAGCACAAGGGCATCTCGATCATCATCGTGCCCACCGACGCACCGGGATTCTCGTACAAGAAGATCGAGAACTTCGGCGAGATGGATACCAACATCACGTACTACGAAGACGTGCGCGTTCCCGTCGGCAACCTCGTCGGTGAAGAGAACCAGGGTTGGTCGCTGATCACGAACCAGCTGAACCACGAGCGCGTCACGTTGTGTTCGTCGGGTGTGGTCGAGCGCCAGCTCGACGACGTCCGCAGCTGGGCGCAGGAGACGAAGTTGGCCGACGGCCGGCGCGTCATCGACCAGGAGTGGGTCCAGGTGAACCTGGCCCGCGTGCACGCCAAGCTCGAATACCTGAAGTTGGCGAACTGGAAGATCGCGTGGCTCGCGCAGACCGGCGAGGCCCTGAACCCCGCCGACGCGTCGTCGATCAAGGTGTACGGCACCGAGTTCTACATGGAGGCGGCGCGCCTCTTGATGGAGGTCATGCGCGATCAGGCTCCGCTTTCCGGCACATCGCCGGGTGCGGTGATCCGCGGGCGGGTCGAGCGCATGCTGCGGGGGATGCACATCCTCACCTTCGGCGGCGGCACCAACGAGATGCAACGCGACCTCATCTCGATCTTCGGGCTGAACATGCCCGGAAGCCCGCGCTGAGTTTCTGAGTTCTGAGTTCTGAGTGGCTGAGTAGGAGACGACGATGGATTTCGCATTTTCCGAGGAACAAGAAGAGCTCGCCGGTCTGGCCGCGCGCATCCTCGAAGACCGCATGGACCTACAGCACCTGAAGGAGCGCGACCGCTCCGA
>DASYJT010000142.1:0-2978 GCA_035996165.1 Acidimicrobiia bacterium | reverse complement strand
GCAGAAGCGCGCCGGCATCGATCGTGGGCGAGACCGCGAGCGCGACGCCCGCGCTGACGGAGATGACGAGGTCGCCGGTGTCCCAGGGAAAGGGTTCGGTCATGCCCGCGCAGATGCGGTCGGCGATCAGGACGGCTTCGGCTTGGTTCGACAACCCTTCGCACAGCACCACGAACTCGTCGCCGTCCATACGCGCGAGCGTGTCTTCGGGACGGATGATCTTGCGCAGTCGGGTCGCGGCAGCGACGAGCAATTGGTCGCCCGCCGGATAGCCGAGGCTGTCGTTGATGACCTTGAACCGATCCATGTCGAGATAGATGACGCCGACGATCGAAGGCACGCGCGAGAGACGGACCAGCGCCTGTTCGAGCCGGTCGACCAACAGCTGGCGATTCGGGAGCCCGGTGAGCGCGTCGTGCAGCTCGCGATGGACTATCGCGGCGGCGGCGGACTTCTCCGCGTCGATGTTCTGAGCCATGCCCAGGAGACGAACGGGTCGGCCGTCGGCGCCCAGCTCGACATGGCCGCGCGCCCGGATCCAGCGCTCGGTCCCGCCCGTGAGTAGGACGCGGTGCTCGACGGTGAACGGGGTGAAGTCCTCGATCGCGGCGCGGATCGCCGCGACGGTCGCGTCGCAGTCGTCGGGATGGATCTGGGTGATGAGCTCGTCGTATCCGGGCGTGTGATCGACGTCGAACCCGAGCACGCGGTAGAGCTCGTTCGACCAGGTGACGGTGTTGGTCTCGAGGTCGACCTCCCACGTGCCGAGTTGCGCGACGCTCTGCGACTCGTCGAGCGACGTCTCGAAGCGCTTGAGCAGGATCGCGTGGCGGATCGATCCGACGAGCAACTTGCCGTCGAGTCCGTGTTTCGCGAGCAGATCGACGGCGCGCGCGTGCAGGGTGGCTACGCCGATCTCATCGTCGTCGCGGTCGGTCAGCGCGACGAGTGCGATGCGGGGCGAACGGGCGGCGAGGGTCTCGATGACCTCGAGGTCGCCCGTCTTCGCGAGCTCGACGTCGACGACCGCGCAGTCGGCGGTCTTCGTCTCGAGGTACGAGATCGCCTCGTCGAGGGTGGTGGCGCGCACGACTTCGAACTCGGCGGGCGCCGCGTCGCGGAGAATGGCGCCGAAGAGCTCCGCGTCCGCGTCGCCTTCTTCGATCAGGAGAAGCGTCGTCGGCCGCGTCCCGTTGCTCGGCACTCCCGGATCTCCCTGGCTTCGGTACGGACTGCATCACCGAGGACCGGGGTGATGACGCGCATGCAACCGTCTGTTCGTCCGGCGCGGCCCGGTATCCCAGCGACTTTCGGGCCCGAAGCGTGACGGTGGCGTAACGGCCCGGATCGCGACGGACTCCGCGTCCGGTGGCGGGCCGGATCGCCGTCCCCCGGAGAGGCTCAGGAACTCCGCATGGCGTTCTCAGAATCACCGGGCATGCTCCTGACCTGGTCTTTGCCGGTCACCGAAGGAGCGCTGTCGCATGAGCGAATCCGATCCGACGCCGTCCGCCCCGGCGGGCCTCGACAACAAGGTGCACGGGGAGCGGCTGGAAGAAGCGCTCTTCGAGGTGAAGCGGGTGATCGTCGGCCAGGACCGCATGTTGGAACGAGCGATGATCTGCCTGCTCGCCCGCGGTCACTGCCTCATCGAAGGGGTGCCCGGCCTCGCCAAGACGCTGACGGTGTCGACCCTCGCCCGGGTGGTGGGCGGCACGTTCACCCGGCTGCAGTTCACGCCTGATCTCGTCCCGGCCGACATCGTCGGCACCCGCGTGTGGCGACCCTCCCGGGAGGATTTCGATATCGAATGGGGGCCGGTGTTCGCGAACCTCGTCCTCGCCGACGAGATCAACCGGGCGCCGGCGAAGGTCCAGTCGGCGCTCCTCGAGGTCATGGCCGAGCGGCACGTGTCGATCGCCGGGCAGACCCGCGCGACGCCCAACCCGTTCCTCGTGCTCGCGACTCAGAACCCGATCGAGTCCGAAGGCGTGTACGCACTGCCCGAGGCGCAACGCGACCGGTTCCTGATGCAGATCGTCGTCGAACATCCCTCGTACGTCGAAGAGCTCGAGATCGCCCGCCGCATGGGTGTGCGGCCGCCGGAAGCGAGCCAGATGCTGACGATCGACCAACTCGTCGAGCTGCAGGGCGCGGTCGACGACATCTTCGTCCACCACGCCGTGCAGGACTACGCGGTTCGGCTCGTGATGGCGACCCGCGATCCCGTCGGCTGGCACGTTCCCGACATCGCTCCGCACATAGGGCTCGGCGCGAGTCCGCGGGCGACGCTCGGCCTGCTCTCGGCGGGTCGCGCGCTCGCGCTGTTGCGGGGTCGCCGGTTCTTGGTTCCGCAAGACGTCGCCGACGTCGCGCCCGAGATCCTGCGGCACCGGCTCATCCTGACGTACGACGCGCTCGCCGAGGGAGTGACCGCCGACGATGTCATCGGTCGTGTGCTGTCGACGATGCCCGTGCCGCAGGTGACACCCAGTCAAGAGAGTGGGCGTCAACAGAGTGGGCGTCAGGAGAGCGGACTGCAGGACACGGCATGACCGAGGAGCCCACCGCCCGCTCGGGCGTGGCCGGCGTCGCGCGCAAGGCGGCGGAGTTGCGCCGCCTCGAGCTGCTCGTGACGCGCCGGCTCGACGGGCTGCTTCGGGGCGAGTTCCTCGGTCGCCAGAACGGTCCGGGCTCCGAGGTCGCGGGCGCACGCGTATACGAGGCGGGCGACGACTCCCGCTGGATCGACTGGAACCTGACCGCGCGCTCGGTGGCGCCCCAGATCCGTACGACCGAGGCCGACCGCGAGCTGCAGACGTGGGTGGTCGTCGACCGGTCTCCGAGCATGGACTTCGGGACGCACGAGCGCGAGAAGTCGGAGGTCGCGTTTGCCGCGACCGCCGCGTTCGGGTTCCTCACGGCTCGGCACGGCAACCGCTTCGGAATGTTGGTCGCGGGTGGCGCGGCCGGCGCGA
>DASYJT010000141.1:0-3887 GCA_035996165.1 Acidimicrobiia bacterium | reverse complement strand
GAGTCGCCTGCGATGGCGAGCGCAGGTGGACAGTCGACGGCGATGCGCACCCCCGGCCGCGCCGGGAGCGCCGACGCCACCTGTTCGAGCAACGGAGCCACACGAACGGAGGCCCGAGGTGGAACCTCGTCGCCGGCATCCGCACGCGCCATCACGAGGAGCGCGCGCGTCAACCGCGTCAGTCGCGCAGCCTCGGTCGCGATCATGTCAAGGAATCGATCGCTCGCCTCCGCCTCGTGCTTTGCGCCCGTCTGCAACATCTCGACCGCGGTGACGATCGATGCCAGCGGCGTTCGAAACTCGTGCGCCGCATTCGTGGCGAACTCACGCTGGACCTGTTCGTTGCGCTCCTTCTGCGACAGGTCGTGCACGACGACGACGGCGCTCTCGCCACCCTCGTCCGGCGGGATTCCCGAAACCTCGAGGACCTGCCCGTCTGTGTTGACGCGAACGTCGTTCGGAACACCGGCCGCGAAGAGGTCGAGCGCGAACCTGCGCAGGACGCCACCTTCGATTCGGGCGGTCACTCCGAGGAGGTCGCGCGCGCGGTCGTTCGCGAATTCGATTTCGAGCTCACGGTTGACGACGAGCACACCGTCGTTCAGACGGTCGAGGAGCCGTTCGAGCCGGTTGCGATCGCGCTCGAGTACGAGGAACGACGTCTGAAGCTGTCGTCGCATCCGCTCGACCGACAAGGCAAGGCTGCCGACTTCATCCGGGAAGCGGCCCCTCGCGCGCACCGTGAAATCGCCGGCGCCGATTGTCCGTGCAGCATCCGCGATCCGGCGCAGTCGACGCGCGAGCAGTGTGGCGACGACGAGCCCGAGCGTCCCACCGACCGCGAGTGCGAGGAGCGCTGCCTGAAGAAATTCGGCGTGGATGATCCCGAGCGCTGCCGTGAGCCCACGCTGCCGCGAGTACGTGACGAGCACCGAGCCCGCGCTCCGGTGGAGCGGCAGGCCCACGACGAACCGGGAGCCGTCCGGGCGCCCGTGGATGTAGCGGTTTCCGGACAGGGCGGTCTCCACGGCCCGGTCGTGTCCCGGCACCTTCGTCCACTTGACGCCGAGGGAGGCGGCGGGCGTGAGCAGCCTCCCGTGTGCGTCCAGGACGAAGAAGCGGACGGGGCGCTGCGCACTGAGCGCGGCGGCATGACGGCGCAAGCCGGCGACCGTCGTATCGCCTTGCAACGCCTGCGCGATCAGCACGCTGCGGCTGACCGCAACCGCCTGCGAATATCTGTGAAACGCGCGTTCGGAACGGTGGTTCATGACGCTCATGACGGTGATCGCTGTCAGAGCGGCAACAGCCGCGAAGGAGAGTCCGAGCCACCAGCGGATCGCGAAGAGATGCCGCGGTAGGTGCACGCGCTGATTCTGGCGGTTCAGCGCCCTGGAGGTTCGCCGGCACGCTCAAGATTTCTTGCGGGCCGCTCCTGCTGCACGAGCGCGCGGTGCTCGAGCTCAAAAGTCCTCGGCATCCGGACTCGGCGCGATCGGCTCCTTTGGGGTGCGTTCGCGCCCGGCGTGAGCTGATGTTCACCGCCTTTTCGTTGCTTCTGACATCGAGGGCCGTCTCAGGTGTAAGTGGCGCTATTGCAACGCGCAGTGGACCGTTGTACGCTCGGCATGCGTTTTTTGCGTTGATTTGTTGAAAAGCAGACAACGCGCCATCCGAGCGACCGCAACGGTCGGAAGAGAGGGGAACCCCCAATGGCTAGCCCCAAGCTCGAGCAGGGCTCTCGGTTCACGAGGCCCTGGCACCAGAAGCTCGCAGTGGCAGCACTCGGCACGCTCACGGCCTCAATGGTCTGGGTGGCGGCGGGAGGCGCAGGCGCGGTGACCGCGCAGAGCGCGCCGCGCGTCACGGTCGCCGCTCTCGACCCGGCGCTGACCGCCGGCCGTGGCGCCGACCTCGGCATCGTCGAGCAGGAAGCCGAGAACGCCAACACGAACGGCACTGTCATCGGCCCCGACAGGACGGCCTACACCCTGGCCGCCGAGGCGTCGGGACGGCAGGCCGTGCAACTCGCACGCGGCCAGTCCGTGGCCTTCACGCTCACGCAGCCCGCGAACGCGGTGACGATCCGTTATGCGCTTCCCGACGCGCCGAACGGCGGCGGCATCGCCGCCCCGTTGACGGTGGGCGCCGGACGCGACGCCGGTGGCAACAACAACGGCAAGGGCAACGACAACGCCAAGGGGAACGACAACGGCGACACACACCAGCAGACGGTCGCGCTGACCTCGAAGTACTCGGACCTCTACAACCAGTATCCGTTCTCGAACGATCCGAACGCAGGGCTGTTGCACTCGGACTGGTGGATCACCGAGTGCGGGTGCGTGCCGGCGGCCACGACCCCGGCGCCGACGATCACGACGCCGTTCAGGCCGATGCACTTCTACGACGAGCTGCGCGTGTCGCTCGACAAGACCTACCCGGCAGGCGCAATCGTCCGCCTGACCGCGCCCGCCGACTCGAACGCGGCGTGGACGGTCATCGACCTCGCGGACTTCCAGAATGTCGCGGCCCCCGCGGCGCAGCCGCGTAACTCCGTGTCCGTTACCGAGTTCGGAGCCGACAAGCGCGGCAACCGCGATTCTGCGGATGCGTTCGACCGTGCGATCGCTGCGGCCAAGGCTGCACACAAGACGGTCTACATCCCGGCCGGCACGTTTCAGGTGAACCGGCACATCATCGTCGACGACGTGACGATCGCGGGCGCCGGCAGTTGGTGGTCAATCGTGAAGGGCCACGAGGTCGCGCTCAGCACGCCCGCGCCGGACCGGTCCGTGCACACGGGCGTCGGCTTCTACGGCAAGTACGCGACCGACGGCGGGAGTCACAACGTGCACCTGTCGAACTTCGCGATCGAGGGTGACGTGAGCGAGCGCATCGACACCGACCAGGTGAACGGGGTCGGCGGCGCGCTCAGCGACTCGACGATCGACGGCCTCTACATCCACCACACGAAGGTCGGCATCTGGCTCGACGGGCCGATGAACAACGTGACGATCTCGAACACGGTGATCGCCGACCAGATCGCCGACGGCGTCAACTTCCACAAGGGCGTGACGAACTCGAAGGTCGTCAACTCCTTCATCCGCAACACCGGTGACGACGCGCTCGCGATGTGGTCGGAGGGGATCGAGAACGCGAACAACGTGTTCGACCACAACACGGTCCAGAGCCCGTCACTCGCGAACGGGATCGCGATCTACGGCGGCAACGACAACACCGTGTCGAACAACGTCGTCGCCGACCCGGTGCGTGAAGGCAGTGCTCTGCACGCAGGATCGCGCTTCGACGCGACCCAGTTCGCCGGCCACCTCTGGTTCACGAACAACACGACGGTTCGGGCCGGTTCGTACGAGCTCAACTGGAATATCGGCCTCGGCGCGATCTGGTTCTTCGCCCTGGAAAAGAACCTGACGGCCGACGTCCAGGTGGTCGGCGACAACTTCCTGGACAACACCTACAACGCGATCATGCTGGTCTCCGACTGGCCGGTGAAGGATCTCTACTCGATCACGAATGTTCACTTCAAGGACGTCAAGGTCGACGGAACGGGGACATCGGTCGTGAGCGCCCGCGTTGCAGGGTCGGCGTCGTTCCAGAACGTCGACGCGCGCAACGTCGGCGCGGTCGGAGTGAACAACTGCGGCTCGTTCAACTGGCAGCCGACGGGCTCGGAGTTCTCGCTCACCGATCTGGGCGGCAACACCGGCGGCGGGACCACCGGTCCGTGGTTCGCGCCGTGGGAGCTCCCGAACACGATCACATGCAACGACCGTCCTCCGGTCGTTGTGCCTCCGCCGCCTTCGGCCTGGTAGGCGGTCGCTCCAACGTCTGGGCCGCGCCGTGCACACGGCGCGGCCCAGATGCTG
>DASYJT010000140.1:0-2784 GCA_035996165.1 Acidimicrobiia bacterium | reverse complement strand
CGCGGTCCGCCGGTCGGCGATCCGCGCGATGGCGCACGTCGCGCGGCCCGACCTCCGGTTGCTGTTCGAACGCGCGCTCGGCGACAAGGACGCGTGCGTCCGCTACTACGCGCTCCGCGGACTCGCCCAGATCGGGGTGGGTCGAGCCGACCAGAGCGTCGAACGCCGCAAGCTCGACGACGACCTGCGGGTGCGCTTCGCCGCCCAGGCCGCCCTCGACGGCCGCCTCCCGCTGTAGGGGGGTTGGTGTCACACCCCTCTGCCATGCTGCGCCGCATGCAGACAATCGACACGTTTGACCCGGTCAGCGACACTTTCGCAAGAAGTGTCGGCGACACTTTCGCAAGAAGTGTGAGCGGCACTTTCGAGGCGTGCGCGGAGTTCGGCGGACCAGGCGACGGCTCGCCCGTGTGTGCCGGCTGCGGTTGGCTCGAGACCGAGCACGACCACGGCGGCGCCGAGGTGCGCGCGCTGCCGGTGCGCCGGGCGAAGCACTCGGGAGCGGCGCCGAGGCGTCTCGCGTCGTAGTTACGCGCTGCGCTTCTTGGCGGCGGCCTTGGCCGGCGCCTTCTTGTCGGCCGCCTTCGCCGAGACCTTCTTGGTCGCCGACTTCGAGGCCGGCTTCTTCGCCGAGGATGCAGCCGCGACACTCGGGTGCCGATCCTTCGCGGTCTGCGCCTTCGCGAGCGACGCTTCGAGTGCTGCCACGAGATCGAGAACCTTGGCGGGCGCCTCCACGACGGGCTCGGCGACGATCTCCTGCCCGCCGGCCTTGCGCTCGATCAAATCGAGCACCTGTTCGCGGTACTGGTCGCGGAACTTCTCCGGCTCGAAGTGGTCGACCGCCAACGACTCCACCAGCTGGCGCGCCATCGCAAGCTCGCGTTCGGTGAGCTCGGAATCTGCGTCGTCGGGGACGAGATCAGTGCGCGGCAACACTTCGTCGGCGTAGCGCATCGTCTCGATGCACATCATTCCGTCGACCGGGCGGATCGCGACGAGCCGTTCCTTGCTGCGGACGATGATGCGCCCGATCGCGACCTTGTTCAGCTCGATCATCGCCTCGACGAGAAGCTTGTACGGCTTGACGCCGCGCTTGTCGGGGATCAGGTAGTAGGGCTGCTCGAAGTACAGCGGGTCGATCTCGTCGAGGTCGACGAACTCCTCGATCTCGATCGCGTGGCTGCCCTTCGGGCGCAACACGTCGAGCTCTTCGGGCTCGATCATGACGTAGCGGCCCTTCGAGATCTCGTAGCCGCGCTTGATCTTGTCGGGCGGCACCTCTTCGCCGGTGGCGTCGGAGACCTTCTTGTAGCGGATGCGCGCACCGGTGCCTTCTTCGAGCTGGTTGAAGCTCACGTCGCGGCTCTTGGTGGCGCTGACGAGGCGGACGGGCACCTGCACGAGGCCGAAGCTGATCGATCCGGTCCAAATGGCACTGGGCATCTGACGAGAATACCCAGGCGGCCCCTAGGGTGGAACTTCGATATGGCGAAAGGGCGCTCGACGGCGCAACAGGTCGAGATCGACGGCCGCGAGCTCAAGCTCTCGAACCTCGACAAGGTGCTGTACCCCGCGGCCGGATTTCGCAAGGCCGACGTCATCGACTACTACCGCCGGATCGGGCCGTATCTGCTCCCCCACCTCGCGGCCCGGCCGCCCACGTTGGTCCGCGCGCCCGACGGACCCGACGGCCCGCGCTTCTTCGAGAAGAACTGTCCCTCGCATCATCCCGAGTGGGTCGACGTCGCGCCGGGCAACGAGGCCACCGGCGGCACCAAAGGTTGCATCATCGAAGACGTGCCGGCGCTCGTGTGGCTCGCCAACCTCGCGGCACTGGAGCTGCACACGCACCAGTGGACACTCGTTGATCCCGCACATCCGACCGCGTTGGTGATCGACCTCGATCCGGGCGAGCCCGCCACGATCATCGACTGCTGCCGAGTCGCGATCGACCTGCGCGACACGTTGGCGCAACTCCACCTGCAGTGCGTCGTGAAGACGTCGGGCGGTAAGGGGCTCCACCTGTCGGTTCCGGTGCTCGGTTCGGACGCGACCGACGACGACACGAAACGATTCGCGCTCGCGCTCGGTCAGCTGCTCGAGTCGCGCGATCCCGACCGGGTGCTGGTCGACATGACGCGCAGTAAGCGTCCGGGCAAGGTGTTCGTCGACTGGAGTCAGAACGACCGCCACAAGACGACCGTGTGCGCGTACTCGCTGCGCCTACGCGATCGGCCGACGGTCTCCACGCCGCTCGAGTGGTCGGAGGTCGAAGCCGCGCTCGACGGTGGCGACCCGGATGCGCTCGCGTTCGAGGCCGCCGACGTTCTCACGCGGGTCGACGAGCGCGGCGACCTGTACGCGGATTCGCTCACGCTGCACCAGGCGTTGCCCGCGCTCTAGGGTCGCCGCATGGATCTCGCAGGCAAGGTTGCAATCGTCACCGGGGCGTCGCGCGGCGTGGGCGCGGCGACGGCCGAGCTGCTCGCGCAGCGCGGGTGCCGGGTCGCGTGCGCGGCGCGCGCCACCGACGAGTCGCCGCTGCCGATACCGGGCACGATCGACGACACCGTTCGTCGCATCAACGCGCTCGGGGGCGATGCCATCGCGGTACCGACGAACCTGGCGCGCGACGACGACGTCGAGCGCATGGTCGCGACGACGCTCGAACACTTCGGCCGCGTCGACGCGCTCGTCAACAATGCCGCGATCACGTTCCCCGGCGATCTCGGCATGGAGATGAAACGCTTCGACCTCGTGATGCAGGTCGACCTACGGGCG